>DZBD01000068.1 GCA_022729795.1 Sulfuricurvum sp.
ATGGAAAAAGGGATGGAAAAAGGGATGGAAAAAGGGATGGAAAAAGGGATGGAAACTAAGGCACTAGAAATCGCTAAAAATCTTTTACGTCAAAATGTAGATATAAATACAGTTGCTATTGCTACAAATTTAAGTGTAAATGAAATAAAAAAAATAAAAAAATAACCAATTATTTTAAACTAAACCGTATCGGCACTTGAAGTACTAACTCTTCACTCGGCTTTGGAAACTTGCCGGATAAATCTTGTATCGTTTTAACTGCTGCTCTACTGAGTATCTCGTTACTTGAAGAGATGATTTCTATCGAATGCGTTTTAGCGGTGGTAGAGAGGCTAAACTTAACCACCACTTCCCCTTCAACTCCTCTTTGTCTTGCTGAACGTGGATAGTATAGATTTTCCTGTAAAAGTTTCGCTATTTGCTGTATATTTTCGTCTAAATAGTCTTGTTGAATATTTTGCACTTTTGGCTGCGTTAAAGCGGGCGCATTTTGAGGAGCTTCCTCTTTGACAATAGCTTCATCTTTTATTTCTTGAACAAGCACTTTGGGTTCTTCTTGCATTACAATAGGTTTTGGGAGCTCTTGTTTCTTTTGAGGTGTTTTCTTTTTTTCTTTTTTTGGAACTAACTTTTTTTGGGGAAGTGGAATATTTGGCATTTTTACTGTCTCTTGTACCTCTTCAATTTTCTGTTTTTGCTCTTGAATATTACTCAATTTTATACGTACAATCTCTTGCTCTTTTTTTTCTAAAGGTGGCAAACTTTTCCAAGACCACAGAAATACAAATAGTAAAGAGATATGAATCACAATAGAGATAAAAAGGGAGCTGCTATGTCTAATCATAAAAAGAAGAATATCGAAACAAGTGTTACAATTCAATTAAAACGGCATGTCCAAATGAAATATTTCCACATGCCGTACTTCTAAAGTGCTATATTGCTCTTTTGAATTCAGGATAAGCTTCTACCCCGCATTCATTAACATCCATTCCCTCTTGCTGTGCATCATCTTCTGCTCTAAACTTAACAAATTTATTGATAACATAAAGAACAATAAAAGATACGCTAAATGCAAAAACTGCTACAACCGCAACACCTTTTAATTGCTCTATAAATGAAATACTCTCGACAAAAATGCCCACAGCCAAAGTCCCCCAGATACCATTAACTAAATGAACAGAGAGAGCACCCACGGGATCATCAAGTTTCAGCTTGTCAAATACAGGAACCGCAAAAACAACCAAAGCACCGCCGATTACACCAATCAAAATAGGCGTATACATGTTATACAATTCAGGTCCGGCTGTTATTGCTACAAGCCCACCCAAAGCACCGTTTAAAATCATTGTAATATCAAAAAGTTTATATCTAAAATACATTAATATTCCGGCAATAATCGCACCGCTTAGTCCTGCCGTATTCGTATTCATTATGGTTTTCGCTACTGCATCGGCATTTTCTATAGTAGAGATAGAACCGATACTTCCCCCATTAAAGCCAAACCACCCTATCCAGAGTAAAAAAGTTCCCAAAACAACCAAGGGGATATTTGAAGCAGGAATAACTTTTATTTTGTCACCTGCATAACGCCCTTTTCTGGAACCTATTATAATAATAGCAGCAAGAAGTGCCCAGCCGCCTGTGGAGTGTATTACCGTAGAACCTGCCAAATCATGCATATTCATATCTAAAAATGTGCCGGCAATCATGTCAGCTCCCCAGCTAATATTCACCACTATCGGATAAATAATCGCACCCATAACAATCGCAAAGAGTGCCAAAGGAACAATTTTAACTCTCTCGCTTACACCGCCGCTCATAATATTTATAGTCTTGCCTACAAATGCCATTTGAAATAAAAATGCTGCCCACACACTCATATTGCTATTTTCCCAACTTCCAAATGCCAAGTTATAGCCTATAAGTAAAAATGCCAAAGATGCTACAGCATATATCATTACGTTGATTGTAAGAACCGAGGTAACATTTTTTGTACGGACAAGCCCTGCCTCAAGCATAGCAAAACCGGGAACCATAAATATAATCAACACCATTGAAAACAATGCAAAAAAAGTGTCAATGACGTATTTAAAATCAGCTTCTAACATAAAAAATACCTTTAAAGGAAGTAAAAGCTGTGATTGTATCGAAAAAAATATATTTTGAAAAAGGAAGATTGATTAAAAATTAATCAATTAAAAATTAAGAATTGAAGTTTGCCAACAAAAAATTTCAAACTTTTTGTTGGCATGTGGAAAAAGAGAAACTAAATAGCTTCGCTTCCACTTTCTCCCGTACGGATACGAATAATTTGTTCTACGTTACTTACGAAAATCTTGCCGTCACCGATTTTTCCTGTTCTTGCAGCTTCAACGATAGTGCTAGTAACTTGATCTACACTTTCATCATTGACTACCATTTCCATTTTAATCTTTGGTAGGAAATCTACTACATATTCAGCACCACGGTAAAGTTCGCTATGTCCTTTTTGACGACCATATCCCTTTACTTCACTTACAGTCATTCCCGTAATCCCTATCTCTGCCAAAGCATCTTTTACATCTTCTAGTTTAAATGGTTTAATAACCGCTTCTATTCTTTTCATAATTATCACTCCAAGTTTTGCAAAGAGGCTTATACCCCTTTGTTAATTTTAAAATTGTAACCACATTTATGGTTTTAATCAACACTTATAAATTTATTGCTTTCTCGCCGTGTACAGTTTCATCAAGGCCTAAAGATTCAGTTTCTTCATCTACTCTTCCGCCGCCTGTAAGTGCTGAAGCTACAAAGAATACTATAGCAGTAACTACGCCACTGTAAACTACTGTCAAGCCAATTGCTTGGAACTGGCTAACTAACTGAGTAACCATATCATAATTTTCTTTCATTGCATAGTCAGCTATGAATATTGCAGTTGCGATTGAACCCCAGATACCCACTAAACCGTGAACCCAGAACGCATCCAAAGAATCATCTATTTTAAGCATCGGTTTTAGTTTAGCTACACCTATAAATCCTAGTATACCAGCTATGAGACCGATTATAATTGCACCATCAACACCTGCACTTCCTGCAGCAGGAGTAATAGCAACTAGGCCGGCAATAGCACCCGAAGCAGCGCCTACTAAGGTAGCTTTTTTATACATTAACCATTCAACCAGCAACCAGCCGATAACACCCAGAGATGCAGCAACATTTGTCACTAAGAATGCAGATGCAGCAACACCATCAGCAGCAAGTTCTGAACCCGCATTAAAACCGAACCATCCAAACCAAAGAAGTGCAGCACCTAAAGCTACTAATATAGGAGAAAAAGGTTTAATTGCCGTCTTGCCGTAATCTTTTCTTCTACCTAAAATCATAGCAACTACCAAACCGGCAACACCCGCGTTAATGTGCACAACCGTACCGCCTGCAAAATCCATTTCACCAAAGTTAAGTGTTGTACCGCCACCCCAAGCCCAGTGTGCTACAGGTGCATAAACAGCAGCTACCCATAAGGCAACAAATATTATAAAAGTAGAGAACTTGACTCTCTCTATCATAGAACCACTAGCAATTGCAACAGCGATAGCCGCAAATGTTCCTTGAAACGCTACAAATAACAACTCAGGAATAGTTCCTTTGACTGTATCGGAAGCTATTCCGGAAAGTAACATTTTGCCCGTACCGATAATATCGCCATCACCAAAAGCGATGGAATAACCGACTAAAACCCACACCAAACTACCGACTGCAAAAGCACCTAAGCTCATGCTCATTGTATTGATAACATTTTTAGAACGTGTAAGTCCACCGTAGAACAATGCAAGACCCGCCGGAGTCATCAACATAACCAAAGCCGTAGCAACCAATATCCAAGCAGTGTCACCACCGTTAATCACGCTTACTGCATCCTCTGCAAATACCAAAGACGGCAATGCGAGTAAAGCAAGAAAAAACTTCTTCATCTCATATCCTTATTTTTAAACTGACAAAATTATACAAATTAATTGCGCTGTATTGACACAGCTAATTGATTATTTTTTAATCAGTATAGAGTTTCTTATAAAAAAACAATAATCTCGCGGTAAAACTTTAATTTCCTTTACACGCTCCTTAAGGGATATTTAGATACCATAAATGAATTTTAATTTTAGAAAGCTAGGTGTTTTATATGAGCAATTTGCTACACAATGACGATATTCAAACTATAAATATAGAAGAGACTCTTCAAAACAGCTATTTAGATTACTCTATGAGCGTAATCGTAGGTCGTGCTCTACCGGATGTTAGAGATGGGTTAAAGCCGGTTCACAGAAGAATACTTTATGCGATGGACAAACTTAATCTCTCATATGGTGCAAAGTACAAAAAATCAGCTCGTATCGTTGGTGATGTTATCGGTCAGTACCACCCACACGGTGATACTGCTGTTTATGATGCACTTGTACGTATGGCGCAACCATTTTCTATGAGAATGGAACTTGTAGACGGTCAAGGTAACTTCGGTTCCGTTGATGGAGACAGTGCAGCGGCGATGAGATATACGGAAGCACGTATGACAAAATATGCTGGTGAGCTTTTAAAAGATTTGGATAAAAACACTGTAAACATGATAGACAACTATGACGGCACAACAAAAGAGCCAGATGTCATGCCTACTCGTGTTCCAAACCTTCTTATCAATGGCTCTTCGGGAATCGCAGTCGGTATGGCTACAAATATTCCTCCTCATAATCCACAGGAGATTATGCATGGATTAAAAGCACTTCTTGCGAATCCGGACATCTCTTTAATAGAACTGATGGATCATATTAAAGCACCGGACTTTCCAACGGGCGGAATAATCTTTGGTAAAAAAGGGATTATGGATGCTTATGAGACCGGTCGCGGTCGAATAAAAGTTCGTGCGAAGATTCATATTGAAAAAAAAGGTCATAGGGATGTTATAGTAATCGATGAGCTTCCTTATCAGGTAAATAAAGCACGTCTTATTGAAAGTATTGCGAACCTTGTAAAAGATAAAATGATTGAAGGCATCTCAGAAATTCGTGATGAATCAGACCGCGACGGTATTCGTGCAGTCATTGAACTTAAAAAAGATGCAATGAGTGAAATCGTTTTAAATAATTTGTTTAAGCAAACCAGTATGCAAACAACCTTTGGTATTATCATGCTTTCTATCCTTAACCAAGAACCTAGAATTTTTGGCATTATTACCATTTTAAAGCATTTTATAAACCACCGCAAAACAATTATCATACGCCGTACTATTTTTGATCTTGAAAAAGCAAAAGCACGTGCGCATATTCTCGAAGGTCTAAAAAAAGCTCTTGATATTATTGATGAAATAATTAGAGTAATCAAAGCCAGTAAAAATATCGATGAGGCTAGAGAAAATTTAGTTATCGAGTTTGATTTTTCACAAATACAAGCACAAAGCATTGTAGACATGCGTCTTGGAAGATTGACCGGATTAGAAAGAGAAAAAATAGAGAATGAGCTCCTTGAGCTTATCAAACTTATTGAATATCTTGAATCTATACTCAAAAGCGAAGAAGTTTTGCACAAAATAATTGATGAAGAGTTTGATGAGATACTTGCAACTTATAAAGATGAAAGAAGAACCGAGATAGAAGACGACTACGATGATATTGATATTGAAGATTTAATTCCAAACGAACCTATGGTTGTAACAATCACACACCGTGGATATATAAAAAGAGTTCCGTTGGGAGCTTATGAAAAACAAAAACGCGGGGGCAAAGGCAAAACTGCCGTTACCACTTATGAAGACGATTTCATAGAAAGATTTTTTACTTGTAACACGCATGATACTCTTTTGTTTGTTTCAGACAGAGGGCAACTTCACTGGTTAAAAGTTTATCGTATCCCTGAGGGAAGTAGAATTGCCAAAGGCAAGGCAGTCGTCAATCTTCTCAGCCTCGTAGCAGATGAAAAAATTCGTTCTATCATTCCTACAACAGACTTTAGTGATGAAAAATCACTCATACTTTTCACTCAAAAAGGGATTGTAAAACGTACAAACTTAAGTGAATTTTCAAACATTAGAAGTAATGGGGTACGAGCAATCATACTCGATGACGATGATGCTCTTATCACAGCTAAAATAGCAGACCAAAGTATAAAATATCTTTTTATAGTTACGAAATTGGCGCAATGTATAAAATTCGATATAGAAAAAACGCGTGATCAAGGTCGTAGTACACGCGGTGTTCGCGGTATTAAATTTAAACATGACATCGATGAAGTTGTCGATGCAAACATTATTGCCAATGATGAACAAGAGATACTCATAGTCAGTGAAAAAGGGATTGGAAAGCGAACATCGGCCGGTGAATACCGACTTACTAATCGTGGCGGTTCGGGTGTTATTGCAATGAAAATGACTACAAAAACTGGTAAAAATGTTGTCGGATGCTTAATGGTTGATGAAACTATGGATATGATGGCACTTACAAATGCAGGAAAAATGATACGTGTAGATATGCAAACTATTTCTAAATCAAGCAGAAATACAAGTGGTGTTTACATCGTCAAAGGTGATGATGTTTCAAGTATCTCACGTTGTCCTAAAAAAGAAGAAGATGATGAAATCGAAGATTTTGAGTCTTCAACATTGGACTTGGAATAAAATTTGCTTAAATATTTTTAAGTATAAAATCATATAAAGGATTGCCTATGAAATACGCTCTGCTGTTTATTGTTCTAATTGGCGTATATTCTCTTTTTGCTGGAAATGCCAATAAAGAAAAATATGAAAATTCTCAAGTTAGCAATGAAGATACACAGACTGCAATAAGTCCAAGCCAAACGGATGCAGAAGAAAAAGTTTTAACCGAAAATAAAACTATAAGAATAAGTGCTGTTGGACAGGGTGTGGCTCCTGTCAATACTATTTCACCTGCACAAGCTTATGCTTTAGCAAAAAGGGCTGCTATTGCAGATGCGTATAGAATCATTGCCGAAAAGGTAAAAGGTGTTCGTGTGGACGGTCAAGATTTAGTGAAGAATATGATGGTTCAAAGATCAACCGTTCGTACCTCAGTACAAGCAATGATAAAAAATGCAAATATTGTAGAAACTAACTTCAAAGATGGTCTATGCGAAGTAGAGATAGAGATCGTTCTTTCTTACTCTCAATTTATTCAATAGTTTTACTTCATTCACTTGCTTTGAGTGCAAGTGAATATTTGATTTCTTACAGATATACAGTCAAAGATGCAATCCTCTACAATGAAACTTTATCTATATCACATGCAATGAAAAAGTGTGATGAAAAAAATACTTTCACAAAAGAAGAATTAGTGTTAGAAAATGGCGGTATTACAAACCTTCAGACGATTATTTCTAAAAATACCAATGAGTTTATCGATTATATACACAAACTCGGAATGCATATTCAACATAAAGACCTTACTGTAAATTTGCAAAATGCTTCAACAACAGTTTTAACACTCAAAACAAGCTGTTTCAAAGTCGATTTTAATGATACTTTTGTTAGAATCGTACCTTTAAAATAAGGGTATTTGCTAGTGAAAATTGCAATAGTTGAAGATGATATCAATATGAGAAAATCTCTTGAGATTGCGATGAGCGATTATGAAGAGTTTGAAATCAAGACTTACAAAAATGCTAAAGATGCGCTCAAAAGTCTTGATGAAAGTTTTGGACTTGTAATCACCGATATAAATATGCCAGGTATAGATGGAATAGAGTTTGTAAAAACATTAAACGGTCGTTTTGATGTCATAATAATGACAGGCAACGCAACACTTCAAAGAGCCATAGAATCTATTCACTTAGGTGTGAAAGATTTTTTACTCAAGCCTTTTGATATTGATACTTTAGTCACTGCTATAAAAAGAGAAGACAAGGTTCAAAAAGCAAAAAAAACAATCATAGAAAAAAATAATATACAAATTTCTAACAATGGTTTTTTAGGCCACTCCAAGGCTCTTGAAAATGTTTTAAAAATAGCTACAAAAGCTGCAAAAACAGATGTAAGCATACTTCTCTTAGGGCAAAGCGGTGTAGGGAAAGAAGTTTTTGCCAATTATATCCATGAAAATTCTCCAAGAGTCTCAAAGCCCTTTATTGCTATTAACATGGCTGCGCTTCCTGAAAACTTAATAGAGAGTGAACTTTTTGGATTTGAAAAAGGTGCTTTTACCGATGCCGCCGAAGCAAAGGCGGGACAATTTGAATTAGCAAACGGAGGCACTCTTTTCTTAGATGAAATTGCTGATATGCCTTATGGCGTGCAAGCAAAACTTCTTCGTGCGCTTCAAGAAAAAGAGGTACGCAGACTAGGTTCTTCCAAAAGTATTAAAATTGATATTCGAGTTATATCAGCAACAAATGCAAATCTTTCAGAAAAAATCAAAAATGGAGCTTTTAGAGAGGATTTATATTATAGACTAAACACAATTGCTTTAAATATTCCACCTTTACGTGAAAGAAAAGATGAAATTTTGCAAATTGCAGATAAAATTCTGCAACAAAATTGTATAAAATATGATTTTGAGTTCAAGACCTTTTCAAAAGAAGCAAGAGAACAACTTCTCACATATAACTGGCCAGGGAATATTAGGGAACTCATCTCTGTCGTAGAGAGAGCCGCTATACTCAGTGAAAACAACGAGATTGCTCCAGAGGAGCTTTTCTTAGAATCTCGGGGACTTCAAGGTTCTAAGGATATAAGAGAGATGGAAAAAGAACTTATCAAAGAAGTTCTGGACTCAGAGAATGGTGATATTGAAAAAGCATCAAAAATCTTAGGTATGAGTAAAATAAATTTAAATAAAAAAATAGAAAATCATGGATTATAGGAGAAAAAATGGCACGAAAATATAATGTAGCGATTGTTGGAGCAAATGGAGCGGTTGGTGAAGAAATTTTGGCAGTTTTGTCAGAGATTGATTTCCCACTCAATAAACTTATACCTCTTGCAAGTGCAAGAAGTATAGGAAAAACTGTAGATTTTGATGGAAAAACTTTACCGATTCAAGAGTTAACGCATGATATCTTCAAAGAAGAGGAGATAGATATTGCTCTTTTTAGTGCCGGCGGAAGCGTAAGTGCTGAATTTGCATCATCGGCAGTAAAAGCAGGTGCGGTAGTTATTGATAACACATCACATTACAGAATGGATGAAAAAGTTTCTTTAGTAGTACCTGAAGTTAATCCTGAAGATATTGCAAAATGGAAAACTACAGGAATTATTGCAAATCCTAACTGCTCAACTATTCAAATGGTTCAAGTTCTTAAACCTTTAGATGAAGCGTACGACCTACAAAGAGTGGATGTAAGCACTTATCAGGCAACTTCAGGCGGGGGAAAATTCGCTATGGAAGAGCTAGTAAAGCAGATGCAAGATTTTTTTTCTTTTAAACTATCAGAATCAGAACACAAAGCTTTTCCACACCAAATAGCCCTCAATGTTATTCCTCAAATCGATGTATTTTTAGATAATGGCTACACTAAAGAAGAGATGAAAATGGTAAATGAAACAACAAAAATAATGCACAAAGAAATTCCTTTGAGTGCAACTTGTGTTCGCGTACCGACACTTCGAGGTCATGCAGAAGCATTGACTCTTACTTTTGGTTGCGAAGTAAATGCAGATGAAGTAAGAAATATACTAAGTAAAGCTCCAAATATTGTTATAGTTGATAATTTAAGTGAAAAACTCTATCCAATGCCTGCTACATGCGTGGATAAGAATGAAACGTTTGTAGGTCGCATCAGAAATGACAACTTTAACAAAAACATGATTCATATGTTTATAGTCGCAGACAACCTCCGAGTAGGTGCTGCAACAAATGCTGTTAGAATTGCTCAAAAATGGGTAGAGATGGAAGGGGAAAAATAATTATGTTAGAAAAAATATTTGAGAACACGCTATGGAGTTCAAGATTTATTATTATACTTTCTGTAATTTTTGGTCTCATAGGCGCAATAGTATTGTTTATAGTCGCAAGTATTGACATATATGATACTGCTCAATTTGTTCTCAATACATATCTTGCACATCTTCACCCGGAAAACTTTCATGAAGATGTTGTCGGTGGAATCATCGGAGCAGTTGATTTATATTTAATCGGCGTAGTTATGTTGCTTTTTTCTTTTGGTCTTTATGAACTCTTTATTTCTGATATCGATGCAGCAAAAGATGAAAATGGGGAAGAGAACCAGCTTTTAGCTATTCATTCCCTTGATCAACTCAAAGATAAAATATCTAAGGTAATCGTTATGGTATTGGTTGTTGGATTTTTCCAAAAAGTTGGACATACTGAATATCACGGCGCTTTAGAATTGCTTTATCTTGCGGTCTCAATCACTGCAGTTGCTGTGGGATTATACTTTTTAAGCAAAGTCGGTAAAGCACATTAATACAAAATATACAAATTAAAGAAAACAGCAACAATTACGAAGGATTAAAATGGGTAAAATATTTGTAGACGCGTGCTTAGGTAAAGAAACACCTTACACTCCAGTTTGGATGATGAGACAAGCAGGTCGCTACCTTCCAGAGTATATGAAAGTTCGTGCAAAAGCAGGAAATTTTTTGAATCTCTGTCACAATCCTCAAATGGCTTGTGAAGTGACGCTTCAGCCTGTTGGTATTGTGGGCGTGGATGCTGCTATACTCTTTAGCGATATTTTAGTTATCCCTGATGAAATGGGGATGGATTTAGAGTTCATCAAGGGTCATGGACCTAAGTTTAGCGACCCCATCAGAGACGAAGCCGACCTTAATAGACTCATAGGCGGCGAAGAAGCTGCTTCTAAACTAACTTATGTGTATGATACTATAAAGCTAGTCAAAGAACAATTAGCACACGATAAAGCACTTATCGGTTTTACGGGTGCACCATGGACTTTAGCCACTTATATGATTGAGGGTGAAGGTACAAAAACATACAATATTTGTAAAAAAATGATGTACTCCAACCCTGCTCTTTTACATAAAATACTTGCAAAAGTGACAGAAGTTGTCAAGTTTTATATGGAAAAACAGATAGAAGCCGGAATCGATGTAGTTCAAATATTTGACTCATGGGCAGCGGCAATTGAGCCGGGTAAATATGATGAATTTTCTTGGAAATATATGGTAGAAATTGCTGATTATTTAAAATCTAAATACCCGGAAGTTCCAATCATTATGTTTCCAAAAGGGATTCCTGCATTTTTAGATAAAGTTTACGGAAACTTTGATGTGTTCGGTGTAGACTGGTCTACTCCAATGGCGCTTGCAAAAGAAAAACTCGGAGATACATATGTTCTTCAGGGGAATATGGAGCCTTGTAGACTGTATTCTAAAGAAGCAACAACTGAGTGTGTAGAAGTTATTCAAAATACTATGCAAGGAAAACGCCATATTTTCAATCTAGGTCACGGGATTCTTCCCGATGTACCGGTAGAAAATGCGATACACTTTATCAACGAGTGTCACAGAGTGAGTAAAAAATCTTAAAACTCATTTGCACATGCCAAGGTTCTTTGGCATGTGCAAATCAACTCTAAAAGCCGTCTTGGCATGTGGAAACAAAACATGAATACAATCTTCGGACCTATTAATTCTAGACGCTTTGGCTCATCACTTGGAATTGACCTTTCCCCTTCTATAAAACAATGCAACTTTGATTGTCTTTACTGCGAACTAGCCCCTATGGCAACAGTTGAGCATCAAACACAAATTGTAGATGTACAGACCATCATAAATGAGCTCAAACCGCATCTTCATGATAAAATAGATGTTATTACCCTTACGGCGAATGGAGAGCCTACGCTCTACCCTCACCTGAATCAGCTTATAGATGAAATTGATTCAGTCAAAGGGTCTATACAAACTCTGATACTTACAAATAGTGCTACGTTGGTTGATGAAAAAGTTTTTAATACACTATTAAAAATTGATCAAGTCAAACTCTCCCTTGATGCCGTAAGCAATGATATTTTTAAAAAAATTGATAGGCCCCACGAAAATATTACAATTGAAAAAATAATCGAAAAAGTAATAGCATTCAGTAAAATCTATAAAGGCAAACTTTTTGTAGAGATACTTTTTGTTTATGGACTCAATGACACCAAAGAAGAGGTAAATAAACTCAATGATGTTTTGAAACAAATAAATGTAACAAGAATAGATTTAGGTACGATAGACAGACCTCCAGCCTACCCCGTTATGGGAATTAGCTATAAAGAGTTGCACGATATAGCTCTTATGTTTGATAACACTCTGCCTATACATATAGCCTCTAGGACACACGCAGAGCCCAATAACTCGCACTACTCAGATGAAGATATATTAAATACATTAGATAAAAGACCGTTGACGCAAGATGACATTGACCTTCTTTTTGATAATGAAAGTAAAAAAAGACTTCAAAACCTTATAAAAAAGGGACAAATTCTTAAAATAGTAGCCGGAAATCTAGATTTTTTTATTCCACATGCCAACGCACAAAGAAAACGCACAAAATAGCCAAAATAGCTTGACTTTTGAAGGTTCATAAAGTATAATTTCGGCTCAATAAATAATCCGAATTAGCTCAGCGGTAGAGTAGGTGACTGTTAATCACTTGGTCACTGGTTC
>DZBD01000069.1 GCA_022729795.1 Sulfuricurvum sp.
GATAGCATCTTCGAGTTTGTCACGTAAACGGCGCACATCCGTGTTCATTTTTTCTACATGGTTTGCCGCTTGTTTCATTGCCAAGCCCATTCCTACTATATATGCTACGTTGAGAGTTCCCGCACGTTTGCCTCCCATCTGTTCACCGCCGTGCAAAAGGTTTGGCAGTGCTTTTCCTTTTTTGACATAAAGCCCGCCTATACCTTTTGGACCATGAAATTTGTGGGCAGAAAATGTCAAATAGTCCACATTTGTTTTACTAAGGTCAATAGCAATTTTTCCTATCGCCTGAACCGCATCGGTATGAAATAAAATACCTTTTTCTTTTGCAAATGCACTCACCTCTTCCACGGGAAAAATCATCCCCGTCTCGTTGTTCGCCCACATCATGGAGATAAGGATAGTTTTATCCGTCACGGCCGCCATCATCGCCTCTGCAGAGATTCCTCCGTTATGGTCTACATCTACGTAGGTTACATCTACACCGTGTTCACTCAAGAACATCAAAGTATCTAAAATTGCAGGGTGTTCCACAGAGGTGGTGACAATATGATTTTTCTCAGGGTTTGTCAAAATATATTTAAAAAAGACACCTTTGAGGACACTATTGTTGCTCTCAGTCGCACAAGAGGTGATTAAAATATCGTCTGCATCGGGAACGCCTAGCGCATCATACATTTCACCCAAAGCTTGGTTGAGTGAAGGGCGAACCTCCATCCCGTAGCTGTGCAAAGAGTTCGGATTCCCGTAAAGCTCTTCGAGAAAGGGCATCATTTTTACTTTTACCAATGGATCTATTTTTGTTGTTGCATTATTATCGAGATATACGCGCATTATTCCTGCTCCTGTTTTTTGTAGGTTAATATAGCTTGTTTTGTCGGGTCTTTCACCAGTGCCTCGGTGATGATACAGCTTTGGAGATTTTCTTCCGACGGGGATGAAAACTGCAAAGGCAGCATGATCTCTTCGATAATACCGCGCAATCCTCTGGCTCCCACACCTTTTTCCACCGCCTCTTTTGCTATGGCTTCGAGTGCCTTTGGCTCAAACTCAAGCTGGATTCCGTCCATCTCAAAGAGTGCTTGGAACTGCTTAATAAGGGCATTGTCAGGCTCGCTCAAAATCTGCACCATTTGCTCTACGGTGAGTTCACGAAGCTGTGCTATTACAGGGATACGCCCGATAAATTCGGGAATCATTCCATAATGCACCAAGGCTTTTTGGTCTATCTTATATTCTTTCATCTGTGCTTTTTCTACCGAACTAAAACCTACTTTATTGGTCTTTTTGGTATGCACGTCAGGAACGAGCCCTACAAAAGCACCGCCGCAGACAAAAAGAACATGTTTGGTGTCAAAAAGTACAGTCTCGGTAGTAGAATTTTTACGGCTCCCTTTGAGCGGAACATACACCTCCGCACCTTCAAGAATTTTAAGAAGTCCTTGTTGCACACCTTCACCCGATACATCCCGTCCCATCGTAGAAGATTCACTTTTTCTGGCGATTTTATCTATCTCGTCTATATAGATTATCCCTCTTTGTGCGAGTTCTATATCGTAATTTGCAGCCGCTAAAAGACGGGATAAAATACTCTCCACATCCTCGCCCACATATCCCGCTTCCGTGAGTGCGGTAGCATCTGCAACGGCAAAAGGGACATTCATGATTTTTGCCAAAGATTTTGCCAAAAGAGTTTTCCCGCTTCCGGTTGGACCAAGGAGCAAAATATTACTCTTTTCAAGCTCCACCTTGTTATACACGGGATTTTCGATACGCTTATAATGGTTGTAAAGTGCGACCGCCAGAACCTTTTTGGCATCTTCTTGACCGATGATGTGCTTATTTAAAAAATCAACAATCTTTTGCGGTTTTGGCAACTGTTCATGCATATGTGTTCTTTGCTCGAATCGCACCTCTTTTTGCAAAATACTTGAGCATGTAGTTACACACTCGTTGCAAATATGGGTTGTCTCAGAGGAGAACATTTTTTTGACTTCACTCTGTTTTCTTCCACAAAAGGAACAAAATTTTTCAGTGCTCATGACACATCCTTTTTAGTTGATTTTTCTAGTAATTTGTCGGCCAATCCAAATTTAATCGCTTCAGCCGCCTCAAAATAGTTATCACGGTCACTCTCTTTTTCAATAGTCTTAACATGCTTTCCGGTTGCCTTTGCAAGAATTTTATAGAGTCTTTTTTTGAGATTAATAATATGTTTTGCCTGAATCTCGATATCGCTCGCCTGTCCGGACGTTCCCCCTAGCGGCTGGTGAATCATCACCTCTGCATTGGGCATAATATATCGATGCCCTTTTTCTCCGCAGCTAAAAAGCACTGCCGCCATCGAGGCAACCATCCCCATAGCATAAGTATACACGCGGGCATTGATAAGTTCCATCGTGTCAAGGATGGCAAAACCTGCCATGACTGAACCTCCGGGAGAGCTAATATAGATATGAATCGGCTCCTCAGAATTTTCCGCTTCAAGATACAAAAGTTGTGCGACGATAACGCCCATCATATGGTCGTCTATCTGCTCCGTAATCACAATGACACGGTCGTTGAGCAGTTTGGAAAATAGGTCAAAGTAGCGCTCCCCCTTTGGTGAGCGGTCTTTTACGGTTGGGATTATTGGCATGTGGAAATCCTTTTTACTTAAATAAATTCTTTTGTAAATGCATCTAAAGACATATTTATTACCTCTAGCTTATGCTTTTCTACAAAGTCTTCAACAAGAAAATATTTTTTATTTTCCACATCGTATTCGTAGGTTTCATAACGGTTTTGATCAGCCATAATACGAGCTTTTCCGATGATAAGGCAATGCGGCTCATAAGCGAGTAATTCTTGCAATTTTGAATCCCTATTTGTGTCGATGATATATCTTGGCATCATGTCTACGATTGCTTTTTGAAGAGGTGTCGGCTCAAAATCTTTTGTATAAAGATGATTTACAAGCTGTCTAAGATAATCGACTCCGCGACGCTCTTCAAGGTGCATTGCTGCACGGGAATACTCAAACATCAGACGCTGGCTCCTATAAGAAAATTTTTAATCGCCGTATGGGTATCTTTGATGATAGTCGGGATTCTAAATACTATAATTCCCCCGTTTCTAAGGGTATGAATCGTATTTTCACAGTATTTGTCAGCAAGCAGATATCTGCAGTTACCAATCACTTCCAGCAAAGCATAATGCTCACAAATGTGTTGAAAATCTTTTTTCTCTTTTTCATTGCAGGCACATTGGACTTGTGCAGCTTCGGAGAGTTTACATTTTTGGGCATAGCGAGGATTATCCACAATAGTAGTTTCATGAAAACTAATATTTGTTTTGTCACCCTTGACGGAGTAGATAGCAAACTTTGGCGCTGTATAGGGGTTGTTATGATAAAGAACAAGGTTTTTATCAAGTGGAACTGCTATGTTCATAGGACACCTTTCGTCTATTTAAGAGTTCTTTTGCAATTTATGTTCTAGAAGGAAGGCACATTAAGGTTACATTAAAGCACCAAAAGAAGACAAAATTGTCGTTTAGGCGTTATTTCTGAATTGGATAATGCAACAGAGCATTCTGAACTTGATTCAGAATCTACTCGGCATGTGGAGTGAATCGCTTTATTCAAAGCAGTTAAGAAGAGTGATTGTTTAGACTATTTTAAGTGGCATGTGGAAATTTTTCACAAGCATTTCACATTGATTTTTAAATTTTGGGAGTCCATTGCGTATAATCCATTCTATTATTGCTAAATTAACACCTTCATAATCATGAGCAATGTATGTTCTGACATCGTACATCCCTTTTATATCATTATTGTCAAAGGCGCTCAATATGTCATCTGCATGGGCTTTTTTAAGTTTGTTAAATTGTTCTGCTATAGCTGTTAAGTGCATAAGTATGGCTGGTCTGGCTGTCACAAAATCCTCAAGAGCTTGAGTAATACTTCCACTATTTTCTACTATTTTATCGATATATTCAATCTTCTCAAGTATGAGATATACTTTAGAAATAGACTCTTTAGACATATATCGCTCTGTCAATAATGAACTTTTTACCCGTTTTTCCCATCCCTGTGCTATCGGCTAAATCTACAGGCAAGCCAAGTGCTTTACTTATTTCTGCTTGTATCTCTTGAATGCGTTTAAATGAACCAAACCCGTATCTATTTGCAAATTCCGGAGTTGCTTCTACAAGAATATCAACATCACTATTTTGGGTCGCTTCATCACGAGAGTAAGAGCCAAAAAGAGCCTTTATCAAAAAACCTTCTTTTTGATAAATAACTTTTACATTTGTAAGATAATTTAATATTGATTGCTTGTCCATAGCAGGATTATAGCATTTTTGAGTGGTTTTTTAGAGTGAATAGCCTTTGTCTGTCAAACAATTAGGTCAACTCCACGGCATGTGGAGTGAAAAATTATTATACCCAAGCCACAATCATAAACACGGCAATTGGATTCCGTGTCAAGCACGGGATGACGCAACTGAAACTGAAAATGACACAAAAGAATATTTTCTATGCCCCGAGAACACTTCCTCTTCAAAAAAGACAAAATTGTCGCTTTTTCGTCACAAATACGATAAAAATCCTAGAACACCAAATGCATAACTCTCGTTAATAGATGATTGTTGCTAGATTATGCGAAATCATTCGAATTCCTAAATAAACTCTTTGAGGAGCTAAAATGAGCTGTAGTACTAGTAATCCTGCCGAGATGGCATTGCCGCAGGATATCCAAGATAAAATCCATAATCACCCGTGTTATTCCGAGGGTGCGCACCACCATTATGCACGTATCCATGTTGCAGTTGCCCCTGCATGTAATATTCAGTGTAACTACTGTAACCGTAAATATGACTGCTCCAACGAAAGCCGTCCGGGTGTTACGAGTGAGCGTTTGACTCCCGAAGAGAGTGCAAAAAAAGTGATGTATGTCGGCGGTGAAGTGCAATGTCTGAGCGTTCTTGAACTACCGAAATTTGTAGATGAGATGGTGAAATACGATATTGACCATATTACCGTCACTATAAACAGTGTAGATACTACGGGTGAAATCGGTTCAAAAATTTATCCGTGGATTTTTTACGACAACAAACGTATCTACGGAAAAGAAGCTGCAAAAATCCTTTTAGAGCGTCAGCTTGAGGGGATGAAGAAATGTGTTGAAAACGGAATTCTTATCAAAGCAAACTCCGTTTTGATTCCGGGTATCAACGACAAACACTTGCCTGAAGTAGCGAAAAAGCTCAAAGAGATTGGCGTTTTCTTACATAACATCATGCCGATTATTTCAGAGCCTGAACACGGTACGGCATTTGGACTTGCAGGAGTTCCGAGTGCGACGGACCAAGAACAAATGGCAGTTCAAGAGGCATGTGGAATGGATATGAAACTGATGCAACATTGCCGTCAGTGACGTGCGGATGCCGTTGGTCTTATCGGTGAGGACAGAGGTCAGGAGTTCACGAAAGATGTATTTAGCTCTATGAGTTTTGACGCTCTCAAAGACCACTACAACATCAAAGCACGTCAAGAGTCTCAGGCAAAAATCGAAGAGTTTAGATTCTTCCTCGACAAAGCAAACGAGAGAGTACGACAAGAAAAAGAGAATCTCAGCTCAGACGGACAAACTATTTTAGTGGCTGTTACAACTGCAGGCGAGGGGATGATTAACCAGCACTTTGGTTCCGTGAGAGAATTTTTGATTTATGAAGCGGGCGATAAAGGGATACGTTTTATTCATCACCGTAAGCTTGATTATGAGTACTGTGCGGGACCTGACGGTGCAAATCCTATGGAGCCGATTTTGGAAAAACTCAAAGATTGTAAGTTGATTTTAACGGCAAAAATCGGCGGATGTCCGCAGGATGATTTAGCCAAGGCAGGATTGGTTGCAGACCAAAGTTATGCGTATCAACCTATAGAAGCTTCCGTACTCAAAGCAACGAGAAAATATTTTCACCTTAGTGAAGAGATGGAAGTAAATTAGTCTTGGCAGCGCTGTGAGCGGAGCGAGGAAGTACTCTTGGCATGTGGAAATATCCACATGCCGAGAAAGTAAAAAAGGAGTAGAAATTGGCACTGATTAATGACACTACCTTACGCGATGGGGAACAGGCACCGTATGTTGCTTTTAATATCAAAGAAAAACTCTCTATTGCCGCTTCACTCGTGGAGTGCGGTGCCGATGAGCTTGAAATCGGCATCCCTGCAATGGGAAAAAAGAGCAAGAGGATATCAAAGAGTTGCTTGCTTTGGGACTCAATACACGTATGATGACTTGGAACCGTGCGAAGATGTCGGATCTTGAAGCATCCTTGGCATGTGGAATTAAATCAGTAGATATTTCTATCCCTGTTTCTGATATTTTGATAGATGTAAAGTTCGGCGGTGATAAAACTTTTATGCTCCATGAACTTGAAAAAGTGATACAAGAAGCCAAGCGTGAGGGTCTTTTTGTCTGCATAGGGGCGGAAGACAGCTCAAGAGCTTCTCTTGAATTTATCACCGAAGTGATGCAACTTAGCTCCTCGCTTGGTGCAGAGCGTTTTCGTTACTGTGACACCGTAGGGATTTTAACTCCGAGTGAAACTTACAAAAATGTAAGGGCGCTGACCTCTTTGAACCTCCTTCCGATAGAGATGCATACCCATAATGATTTCGGTCTTGCGAGTGCAAATGCTCTGAGCGGTATCGATGCAGGAGCGGTGAGCGTAAACACGACTGTGATTGGGCTTGGAGAGCGAGCCGGAAATGCTTCGTTTGAGCAATTATCTATGGCACTCAAACATCTCTACGGTGAAAAACGTCATATCGACCCTTATAAAATGAAAAATCTTGCCCTTTTGGTTGCACATGCCGCAGGGATGAATCTATCTCCTAACGCCCCGATTGTAGGAAAAAATATATTTTCTCATGAGAGCGGAGTACATGCAGATGGGATGATGAAAAACGGTAGAGCGTATGAGCCTTTTGATGCTGAGGAAGTTGGCTGTACAAGAGCGTTTCCTATAGGCAAACACTCCGGCACAGGCACTATCTCCTACCATCTCAAAGAATTCGGCATCTTTGCAGAAAAAAATGTATTACAAAGTTTATTGCCCAAAATCCGTGAGATTGTCACATCCCGTAAACGTGTACTTAATGATACAGAACTTTTAAAACTCTACAGGGAGAGTCTATGTTTATAGGATGGTTGAAATTTTCGGATGTCGCTAAACTTGTTGCTATTGCAGATGAATCGGGTTGGCTTGTAGATGGTTACCATATAAAATTAATGATGATGCATTCACCTCATCTTTGCTACGGAGCTTACGAAGAGGGGGAAATAATCGGAGCGGTAATGGCTGTGGAGTTTGAAAAATCTGCAATGCTCAAATATTACATGGTGAACAAGCAATACCAAAAACAAGGGATTGGTACAAGGCTCATCGAGACGCTTCTTGGTTCTTTGAGCGATAAATATCAAAATATTTATCTCCATGCCGGCGTAGAACTAGTTCCTTTTTTTGAGCGTTACGGATTTGAGTCCAAAATGCAAGTGGGACGTTTTGTGAATGTAGGAAAAATGCCCCCTTTTAGTTTTACGAATGCAAATGCAAAAGAGCTTGACGGGGGGAATTTTGAATCTCTTATCTCTAAAATCGATGCTGAAACTTTTCATGAAAATCGTATGGATTTTCTTTTGGATGAGATGGAACGCAACAGCTCTCTGAAGTTTACCCTTCCCAATAGTTTTCAACATTCGAGTGTGGTGAATTCCCGCAATGTATATCTAGGACCATGGCAAGTACGCCAAGGGCATGAGGATGAGGCAGAGAAGATGATGCGCGGAGTGCTCTATTTTCGGGGTCTAAAGAAGGTAGTGGCGGATGTTCCGCTAGAGGTAGAGCATGTTGTCGATTTATATAAGAGATACCATTTCGAGTATAAACAGCGTTTTGTCCATATGTCGCGCGGTAATTCAAAAATCAATTTTGAGAATATTTATGCGTTTTCATTATAAAAACTTACATGACATCAGGGCGAAGAGACTGTGAAAGAACTGCTTTTATCGCAAGCGACTGGCTTGCCTTCGCTATGAGCCTGCTTGAGAGTTGCAGCTTTTAGGCACTCTCCAACCGAAGGCAAGCCATCGGTTCCAAGAGCGAGAGTTATTTCACAGTCTCAAAGGCTAGCCATCGCTTCCAAAAAGATGGCATGTGGAAATACGAAACCACAACACAAAATTTAAGGAGAAAAAAATGAGTGAAGAATTAAAAGATCATAAAAAAGAATTGGCAAAACTTAAAAGAGTTGCTATGGAGATTTGCGAATGCGGGATGAAAAATGTCGCACAGGCAATCGACATATTTCAAAACACTTCCCTTGCATTTAAAAAAGCCAAAAAACTGGTAACGGAGTGTAATAAAAGTTGCTGTCGCGTAGCTTTGATGAAAGTGTACGACATGAATCTTTATGGACGTTTTGATTATGATGAGATAGCTTATTTGATTGAGCAGAGGCTAGAGAGAATAAAACGCTTAAGCGAAGGAGAGGACTAATGTACGACTATGAATGGGACAGACTCAGAACTTGGTTGGACCAATACGGTGCCATAAAAGATGGGATCAAATCTGCAGAGGAGATTACCCGCATCAACTTAAGCGGCAATGCTCTCAAAACCCTTCCTGAAAATTTCGGTCTTCTCACAAAACTTTTGGTTCTCAATTTGTCCAACAATAAGCTTAGTATTCTGCCCCAATCAATGAAAAATTTGTCGCATCTCAGCAATCTTGATATACGCCGTAATAGTTTTGAAGTGTTGCCCAAAGCATGAGAACAAAGTGGTCGCCATGGTCACGATGCAACGCCTCATATCAAGTGCTGAGGGAAGTTATATAGGGCAGATAGAAGATTTAGTCGTCAAAGAAGATTACAGAAAAATGGGAATCGCAAGCCGTCTCATCAACAGAATGAGAGCCTTGGCGGAAGAATACGGATACAAGCGAATCCAGCTAGCAGCAGATGTTAATAATGCAAACGCCCTCGCTTTCTACACAAGACGCGGACTCAAGCGAACGCATTTGAGTATTTATCACTATTTGATTCCCTAATGCCGTTCACTCTTGGCATGTGGAAATCTTGGCATGTGGAAATCTTGGTATAATTCAATGATTTTCACATGGGACGGCAGATGGGTAAAATTGTATTCTTTTTTTTCCTTGTTCTTTCATTATACGCTAAGGATAGTTCTACCATCTTCCTTTTTGATGCACACACAAAAAAACCTCTTGAAAATTTTCGTGCCGTAATAGACAACACTTCTGTTAAAATCTGCAATCAAAAAGTGATAGTGGATAAAAATCACAAGCTTGATATTTTAGCAATCGGTTATAAAAAAAGAAGTATTACCGTAAGTGAGGATATGCAACTTTACCTCCAGCCTTTTATCGTTAAAGGGCTTTACCTCTCCAACTACGGCATCGCTCATAAACCGCTAATCCAAAACGCTCTCAAAATTGCTCAAAGCGGACATATCAATACCTTTGTGATTGATATAAAAAATGAAAACGGGATGATGAGCTATCATATTGATAACCCTCAAGTACATGCTTTGGGGGCAAATGAGGGCAAAACAATCAAAGATATTCATGCACTTATAAAAATTTTAAAAGAGCAAAATCTCTATCTTATAGCTAGAATCTCAGTTTTTAAAGATGCTCTTTTGAGTCGAAAAAGACCAAATCTCGGCATCAAAACAAAATCGGGCAAGCCCTATTTGGATAAACAAAAAGTTCCATGGAGTGACCCTTTTAGTAAAGAGGTACTTGATTATAACATCGCTATCGGCGTAGAGGCGGCAAAGGTAGGTTTTGACGAAATACAGTTTGATTATGTTCGCTTTCCCGATGATGCAGATTATGTCACCTCCCAAGCTAGTGATGAAAAAGCAAGAGTAAAAGCCATTAATACCTTTTTGCAAGAAGCCAGAGAGGCAATCAACAAAGAGGGAGCCTTTGTATCTGCAGATATTTTTGGCTATGTGCTGTGGAACAACAAAGATTTAGGGATTGGACAAAAACTCGAGTCTATCTTAAATCAAGTAGACTATCTCTCTCCGATGCTTTACCCCTCAGGCTTTACATACGGGATACCGGGATACAAAAATCCTACGCAAAACTCCTACGAGATTATCTTCTTCTCCCTCAAAGAGGTGCAAAGAAAAGTTCCCGATATCAATCCTATGCAAATCCGTCCGTGGCTTCAGGCCTTTAAAGATTACGGTTTTGACAGACGGGAATATAAGGGCAAAGAGGTTTACAAACAGATAAAAGCAACAGAGGATTTCGGAAAAATGGGGTATATGTTTTGGAATCCGCGTAACCAATACGATTTGAACCTTTTTGAGTACAGATAAAAAGAGAAAACGTGATAAAATATTGTCTAAAATTGAGTGCGTGAGGAAAATAATTGATTCGTAAAACTAGTATAGAACTTAAAATTATTCTCAGTATCGTACTTTTTACCGTGATTGTCGTCTCAGTAGATAGATACCAATTTTCCAATAATACGATGCAACAATTTATGAAATCAAAAAAATCAAAAAATGATTTGCTCATCAATACTATCACTCCTATTATTGCACTCAATATCTCTCTTGGTCTTGAGAGCGCAAATCAAGAATACCTCGGGCAAATTGTCAAACAAAATGATGACTTGGAATTTTTTGAGCTCAAAGATACAAATCAAAACACACTTTATACTTATACGAAAAATCCTACCCGAAACTCCAACGGGAAAATAAATACCGATAATTCTTACAGCAAAAAAATAGTAGATTCCATCTCAAATGAACAATTGGGGCTTATAAACTTACGCTTTTCTGATAAAGAATTTCAAGAAGTAAGAGAAAAAAATATCGAAACGACACTCTCAATATTTTTGATTACTTTTATTTTGTTAATTCTATTTATCGTTATTATTAAAAGAGAATTTAGGGATTTAAAAAATTTAAACAGTTATCTTTTGAACTATGATCCAAAACTCAATAATTTAACATTAGCTCCCTCTCCAAGAGAAGATGAAGTGGGTGTTATCCACAATACGATTAAAGCAATGGTTGAAAAAATAAATTCTCATGCCCACGACCTAGATGAGTTGAACCGCTCCTTAGAAGAGAAAGTAAACCAAAGAACAAAAGAGCTGATACAAAAAGACAATATATTAACAGCGCAGTCAAGGCAGGCCGTTATGGGTGAGATGATTAAAATGATAGCCCATCAATGGAGACAACCGCTTTCCACCATCACCCTTCAAATATCCAATTTGGAGATAGCTAAGATGCTGGGAAAAATTGTCAATAAGCAACAAGAAGAGGATACTCTTAGGCAAATCAGCGACACTATAGTTTATCTTTCGGATACTATAGATGATTTTCAAACATATTTTCATCCGGAAAAAGAGACAACAAGAATAGAGATTCATGAGGTTTTGCAAAAGGCTGTCAATTTTGCTATACCTAGAGTAGAAAGCCAAGCTATAGATTTAAAAATAATAAAATCAAAAGATATTTATGTCAATGTTTATATCAATGAACTCGTGCAGGTTATACTTAATATTGTAAACAATGCTATCGATTCTTTTGTAGGTTTTGAGAGGGAAAATAAATTTGTGCATTTGTATGTAAAAGAAGAAGAAAATACGCTTCAAATATTTATAACAGATAACGGGTGCGGTATTTCGCAAGAGAATATAACAAAACTGTTTGAGCCCTACTTCAGCACCAAAGGGAAAAACGGAACCGGACTTGGTCTGTATATGAGCCAAAAAATAATCGAAAAGCAGTTTGACGGGAAAATCGATGTTACAAGTTCGCAAGAGGGAGCTTCTTTTATCATTGGTATTACAAACATACCTTCTGCATAATCTATTCTTACAAATTTGTCCCCCTTTCGTTCTTTTGTAATGCCCAATTGTATTTTGTCACTTTTTAATGTCTAAAAAACCTAGAATAGCGGATGCATACACTAGGAAGTAAGACATGAAGGTACAAAAAGACCCTGCGAGAGCGAGTTGGACTTGTATTTTAAATAAAAGGAGAATAATATGGCTGCACTTCGTCAGATTGCATTTTACGGAAAAGGCGGGATTGGTAAATCTACTACATCTCAAAACACGTTGGCTTCAATGGCTTTTTATTTTGATAAAAATATTATGATAGTTGGGTGTGATCCTAAAGCGGATTCTACTCGTTTAATTTTACATGAAAAAGCACAAAACACTATTTTACAACTTGCAGCAGAAATGGGTACAGTTGAAGATTTAGAGCTCTCCGATGCACTTAAACCGGGTGCCGGAATATTTGCTCCTGAAAATCCACACGGTTGGATTCAGTGTACTGAATCTGGTGGTCCAGAGCCGGGTGTCGGTTGTGCAGGTCGTGGTGTTATTACGGCGATTAACTTTCTTGAAGAAGAAGGTGCTTATGAAGCTGAAGGTCTTGATTTCGTTTCTTATGACGTTCTTGGTGACGTTGTTTGCGGTGGATTTGCTATGCCTATTCGTGAAGGTAAAGCACAAGAGAT
>DZBD01000070.1 GCA_022729795.1 Sulfuricurvum sp.
CTTCGAGTGGTTTATTTCAACCTCAATGGGCATTACCCCATTTACACCTCTACTACGAATTTATCCGACTACCTTGTAAAACTACACCCTAACTTTTTGGGCTCTAGGTGTAGCATTCAGAAATTACAAGGTTCTCCCAAGTTCCAAAACAATCAATTCATTTACCCGCCACGGACTTAGACCCCGACACCTCTGATATAAACTCACCGTAACACTCATATCAGTTCCGACTTCTAGTAAATGAAAACTTTGGTCAGGTGCGATAAGGAAAATTACGGGGCTCGTACTCCTTCACGCTTTCGCATTGTGGCTGATAAACTGCCCTCACTACAGCTTCAGATTATTTGTTACCTCCCAATCTGTGTAGTTTAGTTTGGAGCTGATGGTTAGTCTTTACTCCAGTTGGATTGTCCAACTTGATTGCCTTAGCTTTGCTTGGCACACTCATATCTTTTCCTCATTCATAATCTGTAATCTTAACAAAAATCTTATGATATAATCTACACTCTTAAATAATATACAGGCAAATGGATGAAATTTAAAATAAAAGATAAATTATTAGTTTTGGCCACTCTTCCTATTCTTACTATCTTGCTATTTTCAGCAAATCATATCAAAGACAAATATTTTGAGCTTAACTCACATGAAAAATATTTAAAATATTCAGAACTGATTCAAAAATCAGGGAATATACTGCATGAGCTTCAAATGGAAAGAGGTCTTAGTTCAAGCTTTCTCAATGATAGCAATTCTTCTTATTTTCTAACTGAACTTTCTAAACAAAAAATACAAACAAACTATGCCCTAGACGCATTTAAACAATATAACAGTTCTTTGGATAAAACAATCTTATCTAGTACAAGCATCAATTTTTTAAATAAAGTTGATAAACAAATTCTGCAATTCATGCAGATTCGAGACAACATTAAAAATAAGGAAATAAGTTCTGAAGAATCTTTTCAATTTATCACGAATCTCAATAAAGATATTCTTTCCCTTACAAGTAGTTTAAAAATATATTCCAATGATGAACAAATTTATAATGAGATTTTAGCACTCAAACAATTACTGATTTTACAAGAATCTGCAGGACAGGAAAGAGCACATTTAGCAACCCTTGTACAAAAGTTCAATATTTCCGCTGAAGATTTGCAAAAATTTCAAACACTTGTTGCAGAACAACAACAACAGCGTGAATCCATAGCAATGCTTTTAACCGACTCTATCACTGATAAAGATTTTACTGCTATTCATCATAAATATCTCAAAACCTACTTTAACACAGTAAGACAAGAACTAGAAAAATATAAAACTAAAGAATGTATTACTAGAAAAATTTATAAAACCATTGGTTTTGGAGGGATGATTTATAACATCACACAATATCAAAGAAGCCAAAAGAGTGACTTTTATAATACATATCTTTCAAAAAAGCATGAGCTTGATATTCTTACTCAAGAATATATAAATCATGTAGACTACAATACAGCGCAATACAAGGCAATTTTAAACTTACAGGATATTTTAACAGAAATTGGGCAGTATCCGACAAATCCCATAGATGAGATAAAAATATTAGCATTGTATAAAATACTTGAGCAACATGCTATTTCACTCGATGCTGTGCAATGGTTTGAAATCAGTACGAACAGAATTAACGAAATCCATCAATTAGAAACTCAACTCATTATGAGTATAAACGAAACTATACAAAAGAATCAAACAAAACTGCAAACATCATTAATTTACCAAATATTCCTCACTTTTGGAACAATCGTGTTTCTTTTATTAGGCGCCCAACTTATATCAAAAAATATAAACAAATCTATTAAAAATCTCAGTCAAGGGATCAAAGAATTCTTTAATTTTTTAAATTTTGAGCAAGAAAATGCAAACTTAATTTCTACAAACTCCAATGATGAACTCAACGACATTGCACAAGAAATTAATAATCAGATAAAAATAACACAAGACAATCTTGAACACGATAAAGACTTTATCAATGAAACAACCCAAATTGTAACATTAATGAAAGATGGAAACTTTTCTGAAAGAGTCTATTATAATCCTAAAAATCCT
This sequence comes from Sulfuricurvum sp., assembly GCA_022729795.1. GTDB lineage: Bacteria > Campylobacterota > Campylobacteria > Campylobacterales > Sulfurimonadaceae > Sulfurimonas. The sequence goes on from DZBD01000070.1 coordinate 2,080, forward strand.
AATCTCATCGAGTTAAAAATAGTTCTTGATGAATTGATAGAACTTATTGCACAAAAAATAAAAGAGCAAACGGCTTCCCTTGAAACACTCAATGCATCTTTAGAAGACAAAGTTTTTCTCCAAACCATAGAACTTCAAAGTAAAATTAAAGAACTGACTTTAGCAAGAGATGAAGCAATAAGGGCAGAAATGGCAAAAGATGAATTTCTTGCCAATATGTCTCACGAAATACGAACTCCTTTAAATGCAATTTTAGGTTTTGTGGCTATTCTCAAAAGAAATAATAAAGATGAAAAATCAGAAAAATATTTAACTATCATTGATACAAGCGGAAAATCCTTACTTACGATTATTAATGATATTTTGGACTTTTCCAAAATTCAAAGCGGTAAGTTTACTATTACTACTCATCCGATAGATCCTATGGAAGAGTTTAGTAATGCAGCACTTCTTTTTGCTTCAAAAGCGTATGAAAAACACCTTATTTATGCAGTATATATAGACCCAGCTCTTCCAAAAACAATAAGTGCCGACGCTGTGAGAATAAAACAAATTTTCTCCAATCTACTAAGTAATGCTATCAAATTTACACCCGAGGACGGCGAGATTAAAGTCAAGGTTATTTGTAAAGATAATAAATTGATAGTAAGCGTTCAAGATAATGGCATTGGGATATCCGAAGAAAATCGTTCCAAAGTATTTTCCGCCTTTGAGCAAGCAGACGGTTCCACAACAAGAAAATATGGAGGCACAGGCTTAGGCTTATCCATATCTTTAAAGTTAGCCTTACTTATGAAGGGCACGTTAACTCTCAAAAGTGAAGAGGGAAAAGGTTCTGTTTTTACACTCAGCATCCCGATAGAAATAATAGAACCAAAACCCAAAGAATTTTTGGATTTATCCAAAATGTCAAATCTTACTTTTGCTCTTTTAGGAAACTGTATAGGTTGTGCAACTTATACAAAACTTATAAAACAGTATCTAATCGGCTTTGGAATAACAAATATAATCAGTATAGATACGTATCGAGAAAATGGCTATGACATCCTCTTTTTTGTCCCTGATGATGACTACAACGAAGATATCGTCCATTCAACAATACCTGCAATCGCCCTGCTTCGTTCCGAGGCCGTGCAACTAGCATCTTTGGAGCATATTAAGCCGCTTTATGCACCTTTTTTACCCAAATCTATTATTCATCTTATCAATGATATGAATATAAAAAATATTACAATACTCAATTCATACAAAGCTCAAGAAGCAAAAAATTTGCAACTAAAATATAAAGGGAAAATTCTTGTTGCTGAAGACAACACGACTAACCAATTACTTATCTCTGTCATACTTGAAGACTATGGTATCGAATATACAATAGCCAATAACGGGATAGAAGCTGTAGAGATATTCAAAAAAAATACATTTAATATGGTTTTAATGGACGAGAATATGCCTCTGCTTAACGGTATTGGAGCTATGAAGCAAATAAAAGAATTCGAAAAAGAAAATCTTATTAAACACACTCCCATTATAGTGTTCACTGCAAGTGTACTTGAATCAGACAAAGAGATGTTTGTTCGAGAAGGGATGGATGGTTTTGTAGGTAAACCAATAGAAAAAAGTGAGCTAGAATCGGAGTTTGAAAAATATTTAATAAAAATAGTATGAGGGGGCTCACCCCTCATACTTAGTTTCTACCTATAGCGTTTAAATCTTGGAATGCTTCTTCAACACGAGAAACTAAAGTCTCTTGTCCTGCTCTTAACCATTTTCTTGGATCATAATATTTTTTGTTTGGCATATCATCACCTTCAGGATTTCCTATTTGTCCTTGAAGATATGCACGATTTTTTTCATAATAATCTTTTACACCGACCCAAGTTGCCCACTGCGTATCCGTGTCAATATTCATCTTTACGACACCGTAACTGATAGCTTCACTAATTTCTGAGGGTGCAGAGCCTGAACCGCCGTGAAATACAAAATTTACAGGTTTTTCTGCTGTATGAAATTTTTCTTGAATATATTTTTGAGAATTATTTAATATTTTTGGAGTTAATTGTACATTCCCCGGCTTATAAACCCCATGAACATTTCCGAAAGAAGCTGCTATCGTAAAATTTGGCGAGACTTTGCTGAGCTCTTCGTACGCATAAGAAACTTCTTCAGGCTGTGTGTATAAAAGTGCATTGTCGAGATTTGAATTATCAACACCATCTTCTTCACCGCCTGTAACACCAAGTTCTATCTCAATACTCATACCAATTTTACTCATTCTCTCTAAATACTTTTTACAAATTGCTATATTTTCTTCCAGTGGTTCTTCGGAAAGATCAAGCATATGTGAAGAGAAAAGTGGTTTTCCATTTGTTTTATAATAATTCTCTCCCGCATCAAGAAGAGCATCTATCCACGGAAGAAGTTTTTTTGCCGCATGATCTGTATGAAGTATCACCGCAACACCGTAGCTCTCCGCCATCATATGCACATGAATAGCACCGGAAATTGCACCTACAGCTGCTGCTTTTTCATTTTCATTACTCAAGCCTTTACCGGCATTAAAAGCAGCACCGCCGTTACTAAACTGAATAATGACCGGAGATTTTACTTTTGCGGCGGCTTCTAACACGGCATTAATAGAATCAGTTCCGATTACATTCACCGCAGGTAGTGCGAATCCTGCTTCTTTTGCAACTTTATAAACTTTTTGTACATCATCCCCAAAAAGAACACCCGGTTTCACAATATCTAAAATAGCTTGGCTCATAACGCTTCCTTGAAAATTAAATTTTGAAATTATATGATAGGCTTTATTTAAAAGAACTTTTATTATATTTTATTTAATCTAAAGTTTTATGATAAAATAACATAAAAAATAGAGATACTATGGCTGAGAAAAAAAAAGATGGGTTGGTAACTGACATTGTGCTCATTGATATTATCAATTTTTCAAGGCTCTCATCAGAACATCAACTGGAAATAATCGTTTTACTTACAAAAAGCTATAAAAAAATGATAGAAAAAATGTTGTTAAACTCCAATATGACATTGGGCAAACTTATATTGGGATATGTTTCCACCGGTGATGGTTTTTATTGCATTCTCAATCCAAGATTAAAAGGATTCGGTATTATTTTAGGACTTGGATTTAACCATTTTTCTGATCAAATTTCAAAAAAATATCCCTATTTTGAGGGTGTAAGAGTTGCGGTGCATACCGGAATTGTTAATGAATTTACCGATATTTTAGGGCATAAAAACTATATCGGAGATGGTCTTAATGACTGTGCAAGATACTTGGAATTAAAGAATTATACCATTTCAACCGTCATGGTTTCAGATGAAGCCTTCGAAGGACTCAAAAATTTCTTAACTTTTCATCAAGATTTTGACACCTTATTATCCGAAAGAGAATTTAAACATTCTCAACAATACGCATTCAAAGATAAACACGGCAACGAAAAAAATGCTTCTCTAGTTTGGCTGAGAAAGTCAGGTATAATTAATCCTCCAAATATAAATTTCAACTCTATTTTATAAGGAAAATACGTGAAACTGACTATTGATGAATATTCAAAACATTTTAAAATGTCAAAAGAGATGATACATTCCAAACTAAAAATGAAACAATTAAACTTTATTATTGAAAATGGAATTACATATATTACAACTATGAATAATTTTGTTGACAAAGATAACACTCCGGAAAATCATCAAGAAAAAAATGTTTTATTGACACTCAAACAATCCCCGGTACAGCCAAAGACAACTGTAGCAACTGTATTAGCACTTTATCAAAGAGAAAATAAACAACTGAAAGAAAAAATTTATCAATTAGAAACAAAAATAGATAAGCTGATAAGTGACAAAGAAGATATGTTACGCGCTGAAATAGATAAAATAGAGCATGTTTATAGGTCTAAAGATGAGCAGTTAAAAAGCATACTTGAACTAATCAATACGAAACTTATGCTCGAACAACAAAATCAGACGATTCATGAAGTAGAAACATACCATACACAAGAGAGAAAACATCCTGACATCCGTATGCAAACTGAGCTTATAGAACTAAGAGATTATCTTCGAACATTAGATTTAGAATCTTATCAGAGAAAAATTATCAAAAAAAGGTTTATTGCGGTGCATGACAGCGATATAAGAATTATTCAACAAAATGGAAAACTTTATTTAGATTTTTCAAAATATGACTATAGCGATTTATTAGAATACTAATACCACCTTCGGATACTAACCACTCAGTGTCCGACTTACTCAATTATTCATCCTCCTTCACTTTTTAGAACAATTCACTTTATAGCTCTCTCTATTTATTTAATGTCTAGAAACATATAAACATTTTTTATTTTTAAAATTATACACAATATACCGTGTATAATATAGTTTATTGTGTATATTTTATAATTTATTTTTAAACTAATATCCGTTTTAACACATTTTTTATTTTATTTAATGTATATTTACATAATTAATATGTATAATTAAGTATTTAATCTGTATAATCTTTTATGCAAATCGATGACTTATTCAATATTCTTCATAACGCACTAGAATCCAAGAATAATGGAAAAAAAATATCTCTCAAGGATATGGCTGCTGTTCTTGGAATTTCTATGCGCACCTATCAAGACTGGAAGCTTGGGCGTGCCAAACCACAAGCAGCTATTGCAGTCATGAAAATGTTAGGTAAATTGGACGACGAAGAAGTTATTAGGGCTGTACGAAAAATAAATAAACTTGAAGACTAATACGTGGGGTTGACAAATGGGTGTACTTACTAAAAAAGAAAGAGATGGTTTAGAAGATGTTTTTTTATCTATACATTCACACAATGATGACTATAAAAGACTCAAAACGATATCAGCTTTAATTATGTTAAAAACGACTGAGTTTTCTATGAATGACCTCCTAAAACACGCCAAATATCGACTTAAAGAAACAAAATTATCGCTGTTTTTATCCAATTATCCTAAAAAGAAGAAAAATTTAAGCAAATAAACTATAAAGTACCTTTAGCTGAATTATTTTCTGACATAAGCATTCATCGGTAGTCAAAAATAATTTCGGAAATTTTTTGCATCCGAGGGTAAATTTATGAACAAAGCTCAATTCGTTGAATTAGTACAAACAAGTGGCAATTACAAAACTAAAATAGAAGCTGAAGCGGCAATAAAAGCGTTTACAGAAGCCGTTACTTCTGCATTAGTTAAAAATGAAGAAGTATCTTTGGTGGGTTTTGGAAGTTTTTCTGCAACACTTCAAAAAGGTAAAAGCGGCAAAGTACCTGGTACTGACAAAACTTATACAACTGAAGACAAAATGGTTCCTAAATTCAAAGCAGGTAAAGCGCTCAAAGATAGCGTAACTGCCGGTAAATAATTACATGGACATTGTCGTAAAACTTACGACAATGTTTTGTATTTTTTTATGAATATATTATCTTTATTATCTTTATTTAAAAAAGAAAACAAATCCCTTAATCTTCCTAATTCTTTAGCAATTAAAAAATTAAAATCAGTTGCTTCAACAAATAATTTATTATTATATGAAAATATAACTCTTTACCATCATACTCAAAGTTTTTTTGTTCCTTTGCTTCTCTTGGATCCATTGCGTGGTATTTATTTGGTTGAACATAAAGAATGGACATATGATGAACTCAAAAAAGCAAATATACAAAAGGCGACAAATCAAATTTCTTCGGAAGAAACTTTGGCATTTGAAAGAGCGCATGATTTTTTAAAAAAGAAGTTTAATGAACTAACACATAGCGATGGCGTACCAATTTATAACTATCTACTAATGGAAAATTTAAATTCTGATGAATATAAGCACTTAGATATTTCATTTGCGGAATTACTCCCTCATAAAAAAATATTCTTTAGCAATTCATCCCAGAACGAGATAAAAGAGAAATTGGAAAATGCTTCAGCGCCTTCAGCAAGCTTTCCAACAGTTGAAAACATTATAGGCAACATTTTAATCCAGTACTGCATTATAGATAATCATAATGATTTACATTTAGCTACCAAAGAGCAAATGGATTTTATAGATTCTAAAATATCAGGTCATTGTGTTTTATCTGCTCTTAGTGGAAGCGGAAAAACAAGCTGTATACTTTTACATGCTATTTTAGAAAAACTTAAAAACCAAAAAACAAAGATAATTATTGTTGAACCCACTACGCTCTCGTGTGATATTTTAAAGAAAAAACTTCTTGATATTATTGAACATGCAATTATAGAACTTGATATAACTTCTATCGAAATATTAACTCCGATTGAACTTCTTAATATGCATCTTGCTAAGCTAGGAAAAGAGACTCTTAGAGATAAAATATCCGTTGATGCTCTTCTTATGAACAAAAAATTCAATATAGCCGACATTATAATATGTGATGACTCTGATTTCATGCCTTTAGATTTTTTATCTTATGTAAAACATATTCAAAAAAAATCAAATTTACTTTTAGTTACCAATACGAATTCAAATGAAGAAACCTATTTATTTAGTAAAACTTTTAGAAATAAAAACGAAAACGTGTTTTTCCATAAAACAAATCCACATGCCAAAGCTATGCATATTATTTCCAATTTACTTAAAAAAAATGAAGCTAAAGAGATTTTAGTAGTCAGCAATAGCTTAAGCAAAGAAAAACTAAAAGACGACTTAGAATCTTTTATAAGAGATAAAGCAGTTTTATTAGATAGTTCTCAAAATTTAATAGATCAGGATTTGAATCATCTTTTACTTGCAACATATATGGATATAAATGGCATAAATGCAAAATTTGTTATATTATTGGATGTATGTTTTGCTCCACGTAAAGAGCTGAAATATGCCTTTAATTTATGTGAAGAAGCAGTATATGTATTGTATGAAGATGAATGCGAACAACTGAATAAACTAAGGAATAACTTTGAAGATAACAAAAACTGAACAAGAGTGGAAAGCCAAGCTAAGTCCGCAAGAATATCACGTATGTAGAGAACATGGGACTGAAGCCCCATTTTCCGGTACTTTTTACAACAACCATGAAGACGGTTTATATAGTTGTGTATGCTGTGGTGCTCCACTTTTTGAGTCAGAAACAAAATTTGACTCAGGCACGGGATGGCCTAGCTACTATGAAGGTGTAGAAGACGCTCTAAGTGAAATTAAAGATACAAGCTACGGCATGGTAAGAACAGAAGTGAGATGCTCTACGTGTGATGCACACTTAGGGCATGTATTTGAAGACGGACCAGAACCTACCGGTCTGAGATACTGTATAAATTCCGTATCTCTTACTTTTGAAGAAAAAAATTAAGTACCACTCTTAAAAGTGGTACTCCATTCCTACTAAGTAAGTGTTAACATTCTCCCCTAAATTTGTATATCCAGTATATATTTTCACCTTTTGTGAAACTTTATAAGTTATATCCAGCCCACTACTCAAGCCGTAATTACGAGTATTGACACTTTTCGTGTCACCGAGATTCGGTAAAATAATACCGAATCTCGGTCGTAACGTTGCAGCTGAGGATGGAATGATAATATCATATGTTGCATATACTGCTAAAGTTAAAATGTTTACATTCGTATCATTATGATGGTAATAATAGTGATAGTCCGGATCTACAATAGATTTCTGAAGTTCTAACTCCATTCCAAGATTTTTCAGAATATTATCCAATTCCATACCACCCTTTACAGATATTCCAACTCCGGCATCAGACTCCTCCGGAACCGCCATAACTCCAAATCCAACACCCATATAAACTGATTTTTTACCCTCCGCATAAGCACTGCTTACAAGCAAACCCAGCATAGATAAAGCTAAGATTATTTTTTTCATGTATTACTCCTTTAAGTGTCCATTATAACTTAAGAGTGTTATAATTCTCCAAACAAATAAGGAATATCTATGAAAAAAATTTTATTGTGTGTATTATTGTTATTATCAAATGGCTTGCAAGCTGATAATAAACATATCGTTTTAGAAACAACACAAGGTGTGATTGAGTTGGAGCTGTTTTCTGATGTAGCTCCTTTGGCAGTTGAAAATTTTACTTCACTTGTAGAAAAAGGTTATTACAATGGTATAGCCTTCCATAGAATCATACAAGGATTTATGATTCAAGGAGGAGATCCAAGTGAAACAGGCAGAGGTGGTCAAAGTATTTGGAAAAAAACTTTTAACGATGAATTCAAAGGGAAGCTCTTTGATAAAGCAGGTATTTTAGCAATGGCAAATTCTGGACCAAATACAAACGGCAGTCAATTCTTTATAACAACAGCACCGACTCCTTGGCTCAATGGGTACCACACAATATTCGGACAAGCAACACCAAATTCAATAAAAACTATTCAAAAGTTGGACCATGTAACTACACTTGGTCGCTCTGGTGGCGACAGACCTCTAGAGAGACAAGAAATTATCAAAGCATATATAAAAAAGGTTCAATAATGGCTATAGATTTTTACAATGCAGGAATGAATGCATATGAAAACAAAAAATACCAAGAAGCTTATCACTATCTCATCCAAAACGACACAGATGCGAGATGTGCATTTGCCCTTGCCGTAATGTACTACAACGGAGAAGGAGTTGAGAGAAATTTCAAGCAATCGACTCATTACTATTCTGTAGCGGCAGATGCAGGGATAATACCAGCTCAAGTAAGCGCTGGATTTGCCTACGCTAACGCCATGGGTGTTCCTGAAAATTTTGAGAAAGCCGTGCATTATCTCAAAATGGCTTCAGAAGTTGGTGAAGCCAGCGCAAAAGTTACTCTAGCCGAAATTTATGCCATGGGCAAAGCCGGCGGTTCAAGAAAAGAAGCAGCAAAGTTGATTCGAGAAGTACTTTCTTTTTCAAATTCTGAAGAAGCTATGGATGTTTATAATAAATACGAGCTCAACAAAGCCTAAGCTACCCTTGATTTAAAAGCTAATCAGGCTATAATTGCAAAAAAAAATCACAGAGGTACCTATGGAAATCCATACTATGAAAAAACTTGAAAAAGAAGCTCTCAAAGAAAGTTCGAGCGATTTTATGAGGTTGGGTTTTTCATTATTCTTTATGATCGGCGTTTTAGCATATAGTTTTTTTAACAGCAGCGGAATTTCTAATAATTTATTCTTAGCCATTGCAGCTCTTTTTGGCGCATATATGGCAATGAATATCGGCGCAAACGATGTAGCTAATAATGTGGGACCGGCAGTCGGTTCCAAAGCCCTTACTCTCACAGGTGCAATCATAATAGCCGCAATTTTTGAAGCGGCAGGTGCTCTTATTGCAGGTGGCGATGTAGTAGATACTATAAAAAGCGGTATTATTGATATCGATGCATTTGGCGGTAATGCCGACCCTTTTATCTGGGCGATGATGGCAGCTCTTCTCTCCGCTGCCTTATGGCTTAATTTTGCCACAATGATGAAAGCTCCGGTTTCAACTACCCACTCCATAGTGGGAGGAGTGATGGGTGCAGGAATCGCCGCAGCAGGTTTTTCTGTTGTTTCTTGGAGCACAATTGCAGCTATTGTAACTTCGTGGATCATATCTCCCGTGATAGGTGGAATTGTTGCTGCTGCATTTTTATTTGCTATCAAAAAAACAATAGTTCATAAAGAAGATAAAATAAGTGCAGCAAAAACATATGTACCACTCTTCGTATCCATCATGACATGGGCATTTATAACTTACATTACACTCAAAGGCTTAAAGCAGATTTGGCCCCAAGTAGTTGCATTACTCAATGCACTGCCGTTTGTTTCCATGGAAATTACCAAAGCTCCATCCATGCAAACCGCTATGACGCTAGGTCTTATAATGGCTATATTTGTTTATTTTTACGTCAAAAACAGATTAAAATCAAAGGCTAAAAAAGTAGAAAATACAAGAGACTCTGTCAATACGCTCTTTACTATTCCGCTGATTTTTGCGGCAGCGATGCTAAGTTTTGCCCACGGCGCAAATGATGTTGCCAATGCGGTTGGACCTTTAGCTGCAATAAATGATGCTATTCTACACGGCGGTATTTCAAGCAAGGCGGGAATCCCTTTATGGGTAATGGCAGTCGGTGCCTTAGGGATTGTCCTTGGTCTGGCACTATATGGTCCAAAACTTATTAAAACAGTTGGTAGCGAGATTACGGAATTGGATCAAATAAGAGCCTTTTCTATTGCTATGGCAGCCTCAATAACAGTAATAATTGCTTCTCAGCTTGGTCTTCCCGTAAGTTCTACCCATATTGCTATAGGCGGTGTTTTTGGTGTTGGATTTTTAAGAGAATGGCTACATGCGAGTGAAATTCATCCAGAGATAAAAGAAGAAAAAAGAATTATTAAAGAAGAAAAAAAATACTTAAGTGTGTTCCATGCGGAGTTAAAAATCATCCAAGCTATTGAAAATAAAACAAAAGAAGATTTTGACAAAATAGTTAATTTTCAAAAAA
>DZBD01000071.1 GCA_022729795.1 Sulfuricurvum sp.
TCCTGTGGATGTTGCGTACATCGCAAAAGAGCTGATGCGTCACCGTATCGTTTTGACCTACGAAGCCGAAGCAGAGGGGATAACTACGGATGAGATTATCCAAAAAGTTTTAGAGACCGTAGTAATACCTTAGGCACCTAGATGAGTAAACTACAAAAAATCCTCGTTCGTGCGAGACGGCAGGTCTTTAGCGAAATGGTAGGAAATAATCCATCGGTTTTTCAAGGAGAGGGGTATGATTTTATCGAGCTTCGGGAATATATGCCCGGCGATGATATCCGCCATATCGACTGGAATATTACGGCAAAGATGCAAAAACCTTACATTAAAATCTTTCGTGAAGAGAGGGAGTTAAACGTGGTTGTTGTTTCTGTGCTCAACGGAAGCGTGCATTTTGGCTCTAAAAAGTTTAAGCAAGAGACCATTGCCGAGGTTGTGGCATTGCTGAGTTTTTCTACTCTTAAAAACGGTGATTTGCTCAGTTCTTATATTTTTACGAACGAGATGATTTCTTATCTGAAACCGAGCAAAAAGATACATCAGGTGCAAAAAAGCGTAGATGAAATTTTAAATTTTGACGCTATCAACAAAAAAGTAGATTTCAAAGTGATTGCCGATACGCTTTACAAAAGGCTCAAAAGAAAATCCTTAGTCTTGATTGTCGGGGATTTTTTTGAGATTCCCGATTTGAAACTTTTGGCGAAAAAGCATGAGGTTGTGGCTCTTATCGTGAGAGACACTTTGGAAGAAAAACCGCCTCAAATGGGTTTTTCCTCTTTGGTAGACCCTGAGAACGGAGCGGTTTTGGAGGGTGATTTCAATGCTTCTAGCGTAGAAGCTTATGCAAAAAAAGTGCATATGCATGACCATATGCTTTATGATACTTTGAGAAAACACCAAATCCGTTTTGCAAAAATATACACGCACTCTGTTGCAGGCGTGGAACTACGCAGACTTTTTGAGGGCAGATAAGATGCAAGAACACAATTACGATATCCCTCTGCATGATATAAAACCTATAATAGATGTGCAGGAATATTCACTTTATTACCTTTTGGGAATGAGTTTTTTCGTGTTTCTCTTGGCATGTGGAATTCTTTACATTCTTTACAAACGGATACAAAGACACAAGGCTTTCAACATTCGAAAAGAGCATAAAAAACTTCTTTCTTCGTTAGATTTGAGCAATCCAAAAAAATCGGCATATCTCATCACTCTCTACGGTGCGACTTTCAAAGAGGATTCTCCTCGGCATGTGGAAATGTATGCAAACCTCACCGCAAGACTTGAATCGTATAAATATAAAAAAGAGGTTGCAAATTTAGACTCTGAGACTTTGGGCTATTTTGAACTATATAAAGAGATGTGCGATGTTTGATGGACTTTATTTTGAATTTCCGAAAATTCTTTTTGTAGTCTTTTTTTTTATTGCCTGTGAGACTTTGTGTAGAATGAAACTACCTTCTTTGTATTTTCCTCATACACAGCAGTTTATGAAAAATTCTATGACAAGTTCTAAACTTCTCTTTTTGCTCAAATGGCTCGCAATTGTGATGATGATTCTTGCTCTAATGTCTCCCGTAAAGGATGAACCTTATGAACTTGAACCAAAAAACGGGCATGAGATAGCGCTGATTTTAGATGCTTCACAGTCGATGCAGGAGCAGGGTTTTGACAGAAGTAACCCGAATTTGACGAAGTTTGATGTGGTAAAGAATATTGTGAGTGATTTTATCAGCAAAAGAAAAGATGACAATATCGGTCTGGTTGCGTTTGGAGCGTACTCTTTTATTGCATCTCCTCTTACTTACGATGAGCATATTCTCAACAAAATCGTCTCGCAGTTGCAAATAGGGATGGCGGGGCAGTATACGGCACTGTATGAGTCTCTGGCGCAGGGTGTAAATCTTTTGAAAATGACCAAGTCCAAAAGCAAGGTAGCTATTTTACTCACAGACGGTTATTCCACGGCGGGTGTGGATAAAGTGCCTTTGGATGTGGCTCTGGATATGGCAAAAAAAGAGGGGATAAAAGTATATCCTATCGGCATCGGGATGCCCAATGAATACAATCAAAAGGTTCTCATAGATATTGCAAGAGAAACGGGTGGCGTGGCATTTGGGGCTTCCAATGCAAATGAGCTTGCCGGCGTTTATGAAAAGATAGATGCACTTGAAAAGTCAGAGATAAAAAATGAGACTTTTACTTATCTTAAATATTATTATATTTATCCTCTTTTTGTATCTTTGCTCTCTTTGATGCTCTATGTATATTTAAGAAATAAAAGAGGTTATGTATGAGTTTTCTCCATCCGGAATTTTTATATTTTATGTTGCCGCCGCTTTTTATCTTGTTTGGATTTTTACTTACGCAAAAAGAGTCACAGGCGCATTTTTTTAGCCAAGAGGTGATGCGTAAACTTCGTGTGAGTGCGAACTCTCTCACGCTTCGTGCAAGAAATGCTTTGTTTTTACTGGTGGGCACTTTGATGATAGTCGCACTTGCCCAGCCTGTAATCAATGAGGGAGTTATACAAGTAAAAGCAAAAAGTGCGGACATTATGATTGCAATGGATATTTCAGATTCCATGCTTGGGGAGGATGTGTATCCCAACCGTCTCAAACTCGCCAAACAAAAAGCGATGGAACTTCTCAAAGAAGCACCCAATGAAAGAATAGGGGTGATTGCTTTTGCTAAAAATTCCTATCTTGTTTCTCCTTTGAGTTTTGATCACGATGCGGTGGGATTTTTGCTTCGTCAGCTGAATACCGATTCTATCACCGAAAAGGGAACAGATTTTTTGTCTATGCTTGACGCGGTAAACAGTTCTTTAAGTAAGCAGAGTAAAAAATATTTGTTGATACTTAGCGACGGCGGCGATAAAGATGATTTTTCCCAAGAGATAGCCTCGGCAAAAGAGAAAAATATTGCCGTGTTTGTCTTAGGAATAGGGACGAGCAAGGGTGCGCCGATAAAGCTTGAAGAGGGTAATTTTGTAAAATATAAAGGTAATATCATCATCTCAAAACTCAATGAAAATATTTCCGAATTAGCAACAAAAAGTGGCGGGGTGTATATACAAAACCTAACATCCAATGACGATATCAAAGCAATGTTGCGTGAGATAGAAAAAGTGAGTGAGCAAAAAGAGCTAAAAAGCGAAGATGTACACAGATATATCCCTCTTTTTTATTATCCTATAGGCTTGGCTTTGTTTATTTTGCTTTTGGCTACGAGCTCTATGAGTAAAAGAAAAGCAGTACATCTTCCCTCTGTATTTCTTCTTTTTGCCATCTTTTTTGCAAATCCACATGCCAAGGCAGATGTTTTGGATTTTATGAAACTCAAAGATGCAAAAGAGGCGTATGAAGCAAAAGAGTACGAAAAAGCAGCAAAACTTTACCAAGAATATGGAGATTCCAGTAAAAATGGACAAAGTTATTACGATGCGGGAAATGCGTATTATAAACAACAAAAATACAAAGAAGCGATAGAGTCCTATGAAAAAGCGACATTTGAGGATAAAGAATCAAGGGCAAATAACTTTGCCAATATGGCAAATGCCTATGCAAAGCAGGGTAGCACTGAAAACTTGAAAAAAGCTGTGCAAAAGTATGAAGATGCACTCAAAATCAAAGAGGACAAACAAACTAGAGAAAATCTCGAAGCGGTGAAAAAAGCGATTCAAAAAGAGGAACAAAACTCTCAGGAGAAAAAAGATTCTCAAGAGAATAAAGACTCAAAAGATAAGGAAAAGAGCGACAAGAACGAAAAAGACTCTCAAGAAAATCAAAAAAATAATGAGAACAACACATCCAAAGAGAATCAAAAAAACAGTGAGAATAATGATTCTAATAGCTCTCAAGACAAGCAAAAAGAGGAGCAAAAAGAAGATGAAGAGAAGCAAAAACAGGATCCAAAAGAGCAAAAATCTAAAGAAGATATGAATCAAACAAATGAGCAAAAAGAGCAAAAACAGGAACTCCAAGAGCTTGATAAAAATGAGAATAACCAAACAAAAGAGGCTTCCCCACACAATATCCCCAAAAAAGAGATGAGTGATGCTGAAGAGCAAAAATGGATACAGCAACTCAATTTGGAAAAAAACACCTATATGTATAGATTAAATAATCAAAAAATTCAAAAGGATGATTCAAATGAAAAACCTTGGTAAGATATTAGCCCTTGTATCTTTTTTATTTCCACATGCCGTATATGCGGGGGTAACTGCAGGCTTGGATGCAAAAAGCGTCTCCTTAGGGGAGACGGTTACACTCAGCCTCACAATCTCCGGTCAAGATATAATAAAACCAGATATCTTTGTTCTTTGCGATACGGATGTAATCTCTACGAGTGAGCAAACAAGCGTACAGATAATCAATAGAGCGTATACTAAAAGTACCGTTTTAAACTACCGGTTTTTGCCTAAAAAAAGTTGCGAGATACAAGCTATTTCGGTTGAAGTAGACGGTAAAATGGAGATAACGCAGCCTATGAGTTTGGAGGTAAAACCAGCTAGTGCAACTCAGGATGCCCATTTTATGCTTACTTTAGAGAGTGATAAAAAAGATGTGTATGTGGGTGAACCTTTTGAACTGACACTTCTTTTTAAACAGCGCCGTGATGCAGAAGCAGTCGATAGTAATTTTATCGCACCAGATTTGAAAGGTTTTTGGATAAAAAATGAATCTAAGCCAGAGCGATACCAAGAGGGCAATTATACCGTTACGAAACTCATTTACACGATGGCGGCGCAAAGAGAGGGGACACTGGAGATAACTCCCGCACAGATGAAAATAGCCTCAAGATCTAATACAAGAGACAGCTGGGGTACATGGATGCCGCAGGTAAAGTGGAGAAGTTATTTTTCAAACGACCTGAAGATAATAGTCAAACCTTTACCGGGTGCTGTGAGCCTTATTGGGGATTTTACCATCACTGCTACAGCCGATAAGCTTGAAATCAATCCTAATGAAGCTGTAAATATCACGGTAGAAATAAGAGGAGAGGGCAATTTAGAAGATATCAAAACACTCAAACCTTCTGTGAACGGCGTGAGTGTATTTGATGAGAAAATTCTTATACAAGGCTCAAAACTTTCTCAAAAAATGGCTTTTGTTGCAGATGCAAATTTTACCGTGCCGGCCTTTACTTTGAAGTTTTTTAATCCAAAAACGCAGAAGATTGAGAGCGTAGAGAGTCAAGAGATTGCAATCAAGGTGAAAGGCACGCAGGCAAAGCAGGAGCTCACCGTAAAACGTCAAGAGGAAATATCGCTTGAGAGTCCCAAAAACACGGATACCACTACTAGCTCCGAGGGTGGAATTTCCCCATTTTGGATAGTTGTTGTATTTATGGTAGGCTTGGCATGTGGAATCTTATTGATGCTGTGGAAACCTTGGACGCGTATTTCGGGGAAAAAAAGTATGTCTATCAAAGACCCTAGAGTTCTTTTGATTACGCTTCTTGCCTACAAAGAGGACTCGGACGTAGCAAAGATTATTGAGATATTAGAAAATAAACTTTACTCTCAAGGAACAATTGAGATTGATAAAAAGATATTAAAGTCTGTATTTGAAAAATATAATATAAAATAATTCACGGATTCACGATATTTATTTGAGAATATCGTGAATTTTATTTCCGTTTTGCATAGTCTGATTGACTTTATCCCACTCATCATTTTTGATACTGAGCTTTAAGTCTGAAAGCTCAGCCTGAAAAAGTTCTATAGCTTCAATGATATTATTTTTGTTTTGTCTAAATATATCTTCCCACATATTCGGTGAACTTTTTGCAAGCCTACTCATTGAGCGGAATCCACCCGCTGCAAGCACTAAAATATTACGTTTATTTTCCTGTTTCATCACGGTATTTGCTATAGAATAGGATATGGCATGTGGCATGTGGGAAATGAATGCGGCATGCCGATCATGCTCATGTGATTTCATAAAATATTTTTTCATGCCCAGTGCTTTGAATATTTTTCGGGCAACTGATGCCTGTAATTCTCCGCTATCTTCCAAATCGCATAAAACAACGACTTGATCCGTGTATAAACCTTCTACAGCAGCGTAAGGCCCAAAATTTTCCGTTCCTGTCATAGGATGTGCTGCAACAAAATTTTTGCGGATTGTCTGTGGAACGGAGGAGACGATAATTTCTTTTGTACTTCCTAAATCAATAATTGTGGTATTTTGATAAATGTCAGTTAAGTTGGTTAAACTTGAGATAACGCCGTCTACTGGTATAGCTAATATAATAACGTCATATTTTTTTGTTTCATTAAATGCAACTATTTTATCAACCAAACCTAATTTCAGAGCATCTTCTTGGTGTTGTTTATTATGATCACATCCAACAATATTATCAATAAAATCTAGTTGTTTCAGACTAAGGGCAAGTGAACCACCCATGAGCCCAAGACCGATAATTGCTATGTTCATGATACTTCTCTCTTTTAAATTACGAAATTATACAAAGTTTACGTAATATTAACCACAGAATAGGTAAAATCTTTTCTTATTTTATAAATTGGATACTTGATGAAATTTTTTCTAGCCAGCCTTCTCACTCTACTGACATTCAATGCTTTTGCAGGGACAATAAATACGATTAATTATAAAGGAATGGTACATATCTCTGAGCCTGTAGCACTTAGAATGCTGGACTTTGAAAAAGGTGATGATGTTGATGAAGAGGCAATTGATAAAGCAGTTAAAATGTATTTTGATCAGGGGTATTTCGATGATGTTTGGGTTGAGATAGAAAAAGATATATTAACTTTTAATTTTAAAGAAAAACCTATTATCTCTACGGTAGAACTCAAAGGGTGGAAAGAAAGTGATGATGATATCAAAGACACTGTCGTTCAAATAAAAAAAGGTACTTTGTACAATGAGAAAAAATTAGAAGATGCAAAAAAAAGAATTATAGACGCTATCAATAAAGATGGAAAAATAGATAGTGTTGTAGAGATAGAAAAAGAGTATCTTGAGAATGGGAGTATTAAAGTTACTTTTATTGTCAATGAAGGTCAAAAGATTATTATCGATAGACTCGATTATAGCGGGGTAATAGGGCTTGAGAGCGGTATGTTTGATGAAGTGATTGCAAATAAAGAACATGAATTTATGGGCTGGTTTTGGGGGCGCAACGATGGAAAAATGAGTCTTGCAGATTTAGAATACGATCCCTTGAGAATACGCGATTTTTATATGCAATACGGATATTTGGATGCAAAGGTCAATGAACCCTTCGTAAGGGTTAATTTTGATCATTATACGGCTGCAATGAGCTATCAGGTTGAAGAGGGCGAAGTTTACACCGTAAGTTCTGTTTCTGTAGAACAGGTTCAAACCGTGATAGACAATCAAAAGATTGAAGAGATTATCAGCCTTAAAAACGGTGAAGCTTTTAATATTAAAACATTCCGTGAGGATGCACAAAATATTAAAACTTTGATTGCGGATTTGAGTTATGCTTTTGTACAGGTTGTACCTGACTTGAAAAAGAATAAAGAAAAAAAGACTGTGGATGTTGTCTTTAAAATTACACCGGGGGATAAAGTAAAAATTCGAGACGTGATTGTGTCGGGAAACAATAGAACCTTAGATAGAATTATTAGACGTGAGCTTTATCTCGGACCCGGAGATATGTATTCTCTGACAGACCTTAAGGATTCCCGTAATTCACTCGGAAGACTTGGTTTTTTTGACGGCAATACAATAGAGGAAAAACGAGTCGATAATAAAACTATGGATTTGGTTGTAAAAGTAAAAGAAGCACCGACAGGAAATATTCAAGTCGGAGGTGGATATGGAAGTTACGGGGGAATCTTAGTAAGTGTCGGCATCAATGATAGAAACGTTTTCGGATCAGGCATTAACGTAGGTGTCCAAGCTGAAAAGTCAATGATGACACAAAATGCTTCGTTTAATATTTCCAATCCAAGGCTTAATGATAGCGATTTTAGCGGTAATTTTTCGATTTTTCAATCAACATATAAATATAACGACTATACTGTAAATACAGAGGGTGTGAGTGTCGGTGCAGGGCATAAGTTTTCTAGGCATGTAAGCGGCTTTTTAGGTTACAGTTACTCAAGAAATAGCTATGATCTGGGTAATATAATTAATCTAAGCTATTACAACGCTTATTATTTTGAAAACTATTCAAAAAGTTCAGTGACCGTGAGCTCAAGTTTTGATAATACCGATGATTACTATCTTCCTAGAGAGGGTTTAACATTAAGCCAAAGTTTTGAAAAGTCCGGTTTAGGTGCTGATTCAAATTTTGTAAAAAGTAGAACTCTTTTTGGAAAATATTATGGACTTGAAGATTATGTTGGATTTGATGCGATTGCAAGATATAAAGCAAGATTAAACTCAGTTGTCGATACAGGTTATATTCCGATTGCAGAAAAATTTTATATGGGTGGACTTGGAAGTGTCCGTGGTTATGAGTCTTACTCTCTATCGCCTACTGTTACGCAAGAGGATGGAATTGTAAGAAGAGTCGGCGGAAAACAGACGTTTTCGAACAATCTTGAACTAAGTTTACCTCTTGTGCCAAAAGCTAAAATGCGTTTACTTACTTTTCTTGACTGGGGATATATAGGTGACAACTCTTTAAATGAAATATCTCGTGGCGGCTACGGAATGGGACTTGAATGGTTTTCTCCGGTTGGACCGATAGAGTTGATGTTTTCAAATCCTCTTGGACAGCAGCCGGGTGATAGAGTTGCTCACTTTGAATTTACTATGGGGCAAAGATTCTAAAAGATTGAAAATCTAAAATTTAACTTTTATATTTTCGATTTTAGATAATTTGCTTACTGCATCTTTACTAAGGTAAAGAGTATTTGGGGATTCAATAGTAAATAGTCCATTATTGAATTTAATTTCAAAATCAATGTTTATCGGTCTGTGGCTGAGTAAAGCCAATGCAAGCGAGATAAAGTAACTGAGCGTTTCAACTGTTTTTGTATCCGGAAGCAGTTGCTTGTATTTTTCCATATGCGATGACGGTGGGAGCTTATTTTTTGCATATCTTGCTATTGTTGCTATAAGAATGATTTGCTTATGTGTAAAACCATATTCTAAAGCAGATTGAATAAGATAATAGCTATGCTTATTTTTGGAATAAAAGTGAATATTGCTTCCGATAGGATATAGTTTTGCTGCTATTGCTAATTCATATCTGTACTTTTCATCTATATGGAGGTAGGTAGCTGCAAGATCAAATATCTTTTTACTGAGTAGATTGAGTTGATTGGAAAAATTCACATCCTGTAAATGAGAATCAATAAGAAATCTGACGGAAGTGCTGTAATTATCTGGAAATTTTTCTTTTGTACCATGGAGTAAATCTGCTAAATAAACCCCTTCTCTTACGCCAACACCGCTGGTTATAAGTTTTTCTACTTTACATTTATGAAGCAGTCTGCTCAAAATGAGAGCGCCGGGTTTAATCACATCAAAACGATTACTTTTAATATGTAAGGTTTCTAATTCAGATTCATTTGCTTTAAGTATTTTAGAGAGGAATTTGTTAAATACAGAATATGAACATTCATAAGCATGTAGTTTTTCAAGAGGATAATTTTGCAAGTCCATTATAGCATTTGTAATTGCTCTAAAAGTACCACCGATACCTACAATGGTTTCTATCTCCATAGAGTCTAAAGCTTTCAGCTCACCGTCTATATATTTGATTGCTTCATCAATTTTATTTTTATCAAAAAATAATTCTTTGAGTCTTACTGTTCCAAGTTTTAAAGAGATAGTGTGTGTTACACTTTTGTTATTTATAATGGCAAACTCTGTGGAACCGCCTCCAATATCTATACAAAGTGCATTTTGCTGCTGCGGAAGAAGATTAGCACATGCAATAGCGCCATAATATGCTTCTCTTTCTCCGTCAATAACTCTGATACTTAATTTGAGATCTCTTTTGACTTTTTGCAAAAAATCTTTTTGGTTGGGTGCATCTCTGAGTGCAGAAGTTGCCACACATAGAATTTTTCTAGCTTTAAAAGAAGATGCAATACTTAAAAAATTTTGAAGGGCTTCAAAAGTTCTTTGCATTGGAGCTTCTTGAAGATTTCCATTATTTTGATAGGCCTTTTCTGAAATTCTTACATTGCTTTTGGCTTCGTGTAGAAGATGAAAAGCAAAACGGGAGGTTTTTTCATAAACTACCATTCTTACAGAGTTCGAGCCTATATCTATAACTGCTACTCTTTTTGCCAAAACCTATTCTTCTTCTAAGATATTTTTATACTTGTATTGAAGTTCGGCAATAGACTCAATATTGTCTTTGTCCGGGATTATACAATCTACAGGACAAACTGAAATACAAGCAGGTTCGTCATACACACCGACACACTCGGTGCATCGATCCGGGTCGATGTAATAGATTGGGTCACCCTCTTCAATTGCCAATGTCGGGCACTCTTCGCGACAAGCGTCGCACGCTATACATTCATCATTTATTATTAGAGCCATTTAAAAACCTTATATTTATGCTTCAGTTAAAGAAGAATAGTTATCCGTAAATTACGTGTCCGATTTATAGCAAAATGTAGCTTTATTATTTTTGAAACGTCTTTAATCTAGGTGCTCTTTTAAGTTCTCTTTGGAAGCAGGCAAGAGAGTTTTGAATTAAGTTGGATAGATGCTACCGTACCGTCAATCCCGTCTTTTCTATTTTGAATTTTAATTTTAGCACCAAGTGCATCCGCTGCACTTTTGGCTAAAAATAATCCAAGTCCTACACCGGATTTATTTCCTTGCCTTTTAAAAGGTGCAAACAAGTCTATGCTCTCATCAATGCCGCAACCCTCGTCTATTACCTCTATTAAGAGACCCACATCATCAAGGGAACTTCGGAGAGTTACACTCTTATCTTTTTGTGTAAATTTTAAAGCATTTTGTAGAAAGTTTTGAATAATTTGATTTAAAAGAGTCACTTGAAGTGTTGCCATATATCCTTTTGGCTCAAAAGAAATATGAAGTTGTTTTCCTTCATGCTCTGCTAAGAGTTTAAAATCATTAGCTTTTTGAGAAAGAACGGCAATAACATCTACTTCCACGGGTTTATCAAGCTGTGCGCCTTCCTGTCGACCAATATTGAGAATATTGGATACTATCACATTCATTTCGTCTATCGTTTTATTTGTCACTTTTAGGGCTTCTATATACTCTTTAGAAGATCTTTCTTTGATTAGCGTAACCTGATTTTTGAGTTTTATAACAGCTAAGGGAGTTTTTAATTCATGAGCCGTACCGATAAAAAGTTCTTTTTGGTATTTAACAAAGTTTTGAATTCTTGCTATAAGATGATTTATCGTTCGTCCTAGAGGTTCAAACTCTTCCGGTAGTTCTTCCACTTTTATTGGCTTCATGAGATGCTCATTCATGTTTGATAGCCTTGCACTTAATATTTGAACGGGTGAAACAAGCATTTTGGATAAGGTAATTGCATAAATAATTACTAGTAAAAAACTGGCAATATTGATAATAAATATAGAGTGTAATATTTTTTCTAAAAGTATTTTTGTTGGAGTGATATCTTTTGTTACTTTTAAATAACTCGCATTATCTAAATCAAAGGGATAAATAAGCGTGAGGTATGTAATTTTATTTTTTGTATCTTCATACAAATCAATGTCGGTATGTTGCTTTTTAAGGTAAATAATTTCGACATTTAGTCCCAAATATGTTTCAGGTGTAGCAGTCTCCATATAGATTATTGATTTGTTATTTGCAATGTTTTTTGCATATTGAATTAAACCTTGACGTTTTTCTTCGTAGATAGAATTTTCTATGTAGAAATATAAAATAGATGAAAATATAAATATTAAAGAAGCAGAAGCGAAGATGAGTTGAATAAGGAAATTTTTTCTAATACTTCTTTTAAAAAACATATGTGCCCCTGTAGTATTGATATTGTGAAATTATAACCTAGTAAATATAAAAGGATAAAAGATGAATACAAAGTTTGAGGAGAGGAGAATGTGAAAGGAAAGTATTCCTTTCACGGATTAAAGAAAAAAAGTAATTAATTTACTTCTTTTGGAAAACAAAATCGGTATCCTCGGCGACGAACAGTTTCTATGGTCGTAATGCCTAAAGGCTTATCCATTTTTTGTCTAATTTGATTGATTGCAACTTCAATTACATTAGGTGTTACAAGTTCCGGTTCTTCCCAGATAGCATCAAGTAATTGCTCTTTTGAAACAATTTGATCACGATGGCGTGCTAAGTGAGTAAGTACCTCAAAAGGTTTCCCTTTAAGCTCAATCTCAACTTCTTTATAAGTGATTTTTTCTTCTTCAGGATTAATAATTAAATCATCAA
>DZBD01000072.1 GCA_022729795.1 Sulfuricurvum sp.
GGAATTATTTTGGATGAGTTGTTTAGCATCTTTATAGAGCCAAATTCCAAAATCACAGAGAGTGTCGTCAAGCTGGGGAAAATTTTCTTTATTCTGTTCTTGTATACTTTGTGCGAGCCCACTCAGCCAGAGTAAATGCGATTCATATTGGATAATCAAATTTTTTTTCACCAAATCCGAAAGAGAGTTGATACGTACGTTATTCACAGAAAAAAGTTTTTTGATATATTCTTGGAGGTATACAAAAGCAATTTGATTACCGATTTCTTTAAAAGTCGAGAGTAAATCCAGAACGTCCGAGCCCATATGATGATTTGCAATTTTTGAGATTAAAATATTTTGCAGACCAAAGACCTCATTTATCATAATAATATAGGGGATATTCAATGAAATTTTAAACGCGGCAAGCTCTTCAAAAAGTTTTAGCACTTTTTTTTGATCAAGATCAACAAAAGCTTTTAAAATATTTTGATAAAAACCTACCATAGTGAGCACTCTTTGGTCGTCATATGTGTTTACACATGCCGTATATTTATCAATAAATTCTTCTAAAATTGCATCACTGTCGTGTTTTAATAGGGTTCTAAAATCAGGCATTACAAATCACCGCTTTTGGATAAAATTATAATGCAAGTTTACCTCTTTTGGCTTTTATTTTAAGTTAATCGCAATTTTTAAGATATCAAATATCTAAATTTAAGAACTAAAAAGATAGAATTACGTCTCTCAAAAGGACAGCTGGCCGAGTGGTCGAAGGCGCACGCCTGGAACGCGTGTATAGGGCAACCTATCTAGGGTTCGAACCCCTAGCTGTCCACCACCATTCAATTTAAAGCAAATCTAAAAACATTTCTACTGCATAATTCGGGTTTAAAAGGTGTGAAAATGGATATAGTCTTACTCATAAAATCAGGAATGGGCTTACTTGTTATTCTTGGTTTTTTAGTCTTTGTAGTCTTCTTTTCCTCAAAAAGAAAAATACAAACCAAAGAAGATGCGCAAGAAGTTTCCATAGAAAAAATCGATATTCCAAAAAAAGATTTGGAATCATTGCGGGCTATTGTCAGAAACAGACAAACAAGCTCCGTCGATTTACAAAAAGCTCTCGATATGATTTTAAAGTATTACGGGCATATCCATGAAAAATTGGGGATACGCTCACATCCGGATTTTGACATCTATATGGAAATCCTTATTATAATCTGTAGGCATCCAAATACAAACAAAGATATTATTATAAAGTTTGACAAAGAGTTGACCCGACTCAACCCTTCTTATAAAGCAGAAATCAATGAAGCATTGACAAAGGGACTCAACTCCAGAGGGGTTTAGCTCAGTTCTATCATCTCCGTAGCTTTGCCCTGAATAATATGGATATCTTTCATTTGAAGTTCTCTGAGTGTATTTGTATCCATAACACTTGTTGCTATGAGTGAAATGCCTAGCGTATCTGTTATGAGTCGAAGTGCGGAGAGTGTTTGGCTGTTTTGCGTTAAAAAGTAGCTGGTCTCCCCTTTAATATATGCCGGTCTTAGCTCTTGGAGGTATTGATAATCACCGCTTTCTCCGATGAACTCATAAATCCCCGTATCAATATTATATTTTTCAAAAAGAATTTTATAGAGCTTGAGAAGTTCCGAATTTTTTCGGGCAAGTTTGTCTGGTATTTCTATAATGAGTCTAAAGGGAAGTTTGGCTGCATACTCTTTGAGAAGTTGCGAAAGATCTTTATAAGTTTCATGAGAATCAAGATATTCCAAAGAGAGCCTGATAGAACAGAGGGAGTTTTTGAGTTTTATATTGGGAGTTTTGAACATCATATGCATCACATTTGCATAGATACTCGTACTGAGTCCTATTTGATTTGCCGGTCCCATAAACTGACCGTAGGAGTATGTTTTACCCTTGTTTGTTTGGAGGATGAGGCTGAGTACCTTATGTGCAATTTTTCTTTTTTTTGTATCTACGGCTTTCCATGACACAAAATGAAATCTGTTTGTCAGGAGTGCCTCGTTGATTATCTCTCTCCACGCATTTTTACCCATCACTTCAGTGGTGTCATTTGCCTTTTCTAAGTGAATATGAGATTTTTCGAGCTTTGCCTTGGAAAGAGCATTATCGGAAAATGTAAACAATTGGGCTATGGTTTGTTCATAATTATACTCATACAAACCTATAGATAAAAACGTCTCATGAATATCCAATCCACATGCCAAGATACTTAGATTGACGGCATCAAAAATCCCCTCTGCAAGTTCTAATGCATCTTCACCGGAACATTCGGGAAGGAGGATTGAAAACTCGGTTGCGTTTATCCTCGAAACTATAAAATTTTCATAGTTGGAGGCATGTGCTTGAAATATATTTGCAATATCCACAAAGAGTGCATCCACTGCCGTATGACCAATTTTTTCGTTGGCTTGTATGACACCGCCGAGTGCTATGAGCATGTTTATTCCACCCTTGGAACTTGCATCTATTTTTAAATATTCGGGCAGTTTGTCTATGAGATATTTTCTGTTTTTGAGTTTTGTAGTCGGGTCGATGTATTCGAGCTCTTTTTGTCTTTTGAGTTCTTCGTTGCCTTTGTTGAACATCGCCTGTACTTTTTTGACCATAGCATTCATCCCCAAAACAACATCTCTAAACTCTTTTGTGTGTGGAATATTCTCGCTACTTTGGAGTATAAACTCGTTTCTGGCAACGGCTTCTGCTTGTTCTTGTACTCTTTTGAGAGGCTTGAGTACGGCTGCTAAGAGCAGGCTGAGTATACTCAAGCCGATAAGAGCAAGAAGTGAAAATGAGACTAGAAGATCTTTGAATATAGTGTAGAGTTGGGTGTAGGCATAAGAAGTATCGCTTTGAACATGGAGTATTCCCACTTGACTCCAGCCGGCAGAAACGTTTGCAGAGGCAACAGGTGCGGTAATCTTGGCTATATTTAAAAACCAATCAGGGACATCTATGCTTTTTGTTTCACTTTTTCTCTCATAAATGATAGCATCTTCAGTGTCCACAAGTGATATGCCGAGATAATTTCCGCTGTCAAAATTGGCATTTATCATCGTAGACATAATGGCAATATCGCCGTTTACAGTGCCCAAAGAGAGGCTCAAAGATGTTGCCGTATTCTTTGCATCCGAATAGAGCCTCTCTTGAACGGCTTGATTTGCACTCATAAAATTCAGTGTTAAAACCGTCATCAAGATAACAAGCAAAAATATTGAAATAATCAAAGCTATCTGTTTAAAAAGTGTCATGTTCTATCCTTTTTCATATTTTCTTTTTTTTCATATTGAGCAGAAGCTCATCCCATTTTTTGTGGCTTTTTTCTTTTTTTGTGGCTTTTGAAGTTTCAGAGATTAGCTCCGCGTTAAAGTTATATATCGGTATTAAATCCGTCCTTTTGGAAGCCGGAAAAATTTTCCGGTTGGTATTGTCCAGAATAATCGGTTCACAGCGGGGTGTCGCAAAGTAGGTCAAAACCATATGCGGCTCCGTAAATTTGGTGGAGCGGACATAAGTAAAGAACATCTTTTTAGAATCAATACCGAGATACCGCAGCGCAAAATATTTGGAAATGACATAATCTTCACAGTCCCCTATGTCTTTACTAAGAAACTCCCAAGGGGTCGCCCAGTAATCTTTTTGAGAGTAGACTTGCATGTCTGTACCGTATTTTACCTCATTAAAAAAAGTATTCACTGCATCAAGCTTTTTGATGTCACTTTCGTTTTTGACACTCTCAAGAGTGTTTTGAAGGTAAAAAAACCTTTTTTTTGCAAAAGGGGTATATTTTTTTTCGATGGCATTCAAAAGCTCTTTGTCGACATAAGGGGAATCAGCATGTACGAAAGAGAAAAAGAACATTGATACGATAAAGAGTATTTTTGCGCTGTTTATCTTTTTCATCTTCAAAGCTGTCTTTTGTTAAAACCCGATGTTCCTGTTTTTGCATCCAAAGCAAAGTTCTTGGCATGTGGTTTTAAATACTCTGGAAGAGCTCTTCCTTTGAGTTTCATCATATCTTCAAGCATCTTGTGCGCTACTATTTCTGAGGGTAATTGCTTTATTTGCGTGAGATATGCGAACAAAAGCTCCCCCAATCTTTGAAGCGAAATCTGCCATGTGGAATGTGTTTGTGCGTAAATCCACATGCCAAAGCGGTAGAAGTTTTCATAGACGCTCTCCTCTTGCCAAAGAAGAGTGACGGTGTTTTTGAAGTTTCCGCTGTTGTAAATCAAATCCCAAAACCGTGCAAACCTTTTCATAATCTGAATATCGTTAAAACTGAGCTGATTGTTTTTGAGAATATCGTAAGGGGGAATATCGCTATAAACCATCCCGTGTTTTTCATCGTGTCTGCCTATAAAAGTGCCGGAGAGTTTTTTGAGTATCCCTATTTGTATCTCACAACTGCTGAGTTTGACAAGGGTATCGAGGTTTTTGCCAAAACTCTCCAGAGTCTCTCCCGGAAGTCCCACTATCAAATCCAGATGGATATGCGCATGGGTTTCATGCTCCAAAAACGTGATATTCTCCTCTATTTTATCGAGCTTGAGCTGGCGGGAGATGTTGTTTGCTATCTCGGGGTTTAAGGTTTGTATCCCTATCTCAAGCTGTAAGGCTCCATGGGGAAAACGGGATATTTTTTCCCTCAAAGAGGCGGGAAAATGGTCGGGAATCACTTCAAAATGTGCAAAATAGGGAGGCTCTTTTTCTAAAAAGAAGTCGAGTATCGTATTGGCTGTTTTCATGTTGAGGTTGAAGGTTCTATCGACAAACTTGAAATTTCTCGCTCCTCTTTGCCAAAGCAGTGCAAACTCTTTCATAAGCATATCCAAGTCAAAGGCTCTTACTTTTTCATCCATAGAGGAGAGGCAAAATTCACACTCAAAAGGGCAACCGCGTGAGACTTCCACATAAATATATCTATTTTTGATATCTTCATCCGTGTAGTATTGATAGGGGAGCGCCAACTCTTTTAAAGAGGGGAGAGTCATTTGGATGATTTTATTTTGGGGTGGAGTGTGTGAGATGATATTTTTACAGAGCTCATAAAAAGTGATATCCCCTTCCCCCTGAATAATAAAATCTGCCATGTCAAAATTGACACGAAAAGGTTCATAACTTACTTCGGGACCGCCAAGAATTATCTTTGTCTGGGGAGAGACTTTTTTGAGGATGTGAATCAGCTCAGCGCATTCTTTGGCATTCCATATATACACGCCGATTCCGATTATCTCCGGCATGTGGATGAGTAACTCTTCGGCTATATTCTGGATGGCATCATTGATACTAAACTCTACAATAACCGTATCTTTTTGGAGTTCTCTCATGTTGGCATAGAGATATCTCAGACCAATAGCACTGTGAGTAAATCTGGCATTTAAAGTGGTGAGTATGATTTTTTTCATTCGGGAAGTTTAGCATAAAAGAGCCAAGCTAATCAAAAGGGGGTTAAGATTGCTTGACTCATTTGAAAAATAATTGTTAGGAGCATATATTCTCTTTTATGAAAGGGGGAAAACATAATTGAGAACGGAAATTATATTTATTATAAGTTAACACTAAGTAAATATAGAGAATGAATTGCGACTCTTTGTGTGCAAAAAATCAAAGCGGATTTTGCTATAATCGCAATATGAGATTCAGAGATATTAAAAAACAATCAAAACAACAGGTAAAACGGGAAAAACAAGTGGTTGTTTATGCCGCTTTTTTGGATAGACTCAAGGCTTTTCTTACAGATATATTTATGATAGGTCTGCCGGTTGCCGTAATTATCATGGTGTTCTTCGGATATGATGAGACAAAAAGTGCAGGTGCACTGGATGTCCTCGTGCACGATGAAAAAGCACGCACACATGCTCCGAGTCCGGTAGCTTCCATCGTTCAAATCGTTTTGATAATGGGGATTCATGTAGTTTTATGGAAAAGAGACGGACAAACTCCGGGCAAGAAATTTGCCCATATCAAAGTCGTAGATGCCAAGACTTTTAAAGAAGCCTCCTATGCTCAGCTTATTATCCGTTTTATCGGATATTTTCTCTCCGTTTTAACCCTTGGATTTTTTATAAGTTTTTTCAGAAAAGATAAAAGAGCTTTGCATGACTTGCTGAGCGCAACCGCCGTAGTTTACTCCAAGTCTTAATTTCCACATGCCGACATTACTGGGAACTTTCTACTTTTTTTATTTTGCTATCGTGGGTGTTTACATCATCTTTATGCCCAAAGTTTTAGCGATGAGCGGCTACTCTGCGAGCGAAATAGGGATACTCTTTGCCGCGGGACCTTTGGTGCGTTTTTTGCTTCCTTTTGTTTTCACAAAAGGGCTGAAACTCAGCGAGCAAAGCTTTAATGCGGCACTTCTTATCACTATCGTGAGTGCTTTGTCCTTCTTTTTTGCTTTGGATAATTTTTATCAACTTTTGGCTGCCAACATAGGTTTGGGTATCGGTATGAGTTTGATGCTCCCTTATATGGAAGTGATTTCACTTCAGACTATAGGAAAAGAAAAGTACGGAAAAATCAGGCTTTTCGGTTCGGTAGGGTTTGTGCTTGTGGCACTCGTACTTGTGAAGTTTTTAAGTTCTGCGACTGTTGCACTTCTATTTTTGGTCGTTCTTAGTTTCTTCACCTCTGTCGTAGCTTTTGTGATTGCCAAAAATACAAACAAAAAAGCGGAGCAAAAAGAGGAGGTGCACAACGATATCAAGCTTTTGGGAGATTGGAAGTTATGGCTAGGTCTTACCCTTGTACAGGTGAGTTTTGGGGCTTTTTATAACTTTTTTACCATCTATGAGACAGATTTCGGCGTGAGTTTAGATATGACGATTTATCTTTGGAGTTTTGGAGTTTTGGCAGAGATATTTATGCTCTTTTTTCAGGGGAAACTTTTAGAGAAAAATTTGCTTCTTATCCTTCAAATTACTGCTTTTGCTACGGGAGTACGATGGTTTTTACTTTTTCTTTTTCCGCAAAACCTTCCCGTACTCTTTTTTGCACAAGCTCTTCACGCACTGAGTTTTGCACTCTTTCATTCTGCGGCAATCAGTTATCTGTTTTATCTTTACAAACACAAGTCTTTGGCACAGCAGTTTTTTTCAGGGATTACCTATGGGCTTGGGGGATTTTCGGGGGCTTTGATTGCCGGATATATCTATGAGATATATCCGAAATATCTGTTTTTGAGTGCGTCATTTATCGCAATCTCGGCATGTGGATTTTTATATCTTTGGAATCAAAACTCAAAAATGAAGTTGGTCGTTTGACCGTAATCATCAGGTATTAACCCTGTGAGCGGCACAGAATCGATGTTATAGTAAACATTGAAACTCAAATACATTTGTTCATACACATTCACTTTTAACTCAAGTTTATTAAAAGTCATATAATCATCAATCTCATCAATCTTGGGCTGATAATAGTAGGTATAAGACAAAGAAGTTTTTTTGTCGAATTGCATTGTGTATGCGAAATAGGTATTGAGTCTAATATTGTTTTCATAAGGGTCTGTACTTGTGGTATACCCTATGTATTCATAAAATCCTCCGACTCCGACGTAGGCGCTTGCATTACTGAAAAAATCAGAAGAGATGGAGTTGAGGAGATCAAGAAGCCTGTATCGCATACCTGCTCCACCCAAGGCTCTGTTTTCGATACGTTTAAATTCATCGCTTTGAATCTGCGTGAAATATTCCGCCCGTAAACTATTGCTCATAGAGTCGATTTTTCGTATATGGCGAATATGTCCATAGAGGTTGTTAGCATTTTTTCTGCCCGCAGCATCTCCGTATTCTGCCGCAACTTCTCCCCATGTTACATAATTGATGCTGTTATCGTAGGTAAGTCGTACGGAACCGCTATAATTATTTCTATCGGGATTTCCTCTTCTTGAATCAAGAGAAACTCCACCTGCTGTTGTAATGCCGGGTGCATCCCCTATCTCAACGGGCTTGATGGAGACCACGCCAAAGAGGGATGTAAGTGTGATGAGTAGGATTATAAGTAATTTCATGGGCGCAATTATAGCCAAAAGCCCAAATTATTAGTAATCTATGATGGCGTTGGCAGTGAAAGTAGTATCTGCATATTCTTGAACGCCGGGAAGATTGACATAATCTACTTTATAGCTCAGACCTGCCGAAAAAATATCGGAGAGTTTGCTCATGAGTGTGGTTTTCGTATTTCCCTGTGTTTCTATATAACCGAGTTTCGTATGCGTTACCAACTTGTTATCATCTTGTGCGGCACAAGCTATAGAAGATACAGCCAAGAAAAAAGAAAGAAATTTTTTCATACTTTTGCTCCTATGCTTGCGTGCCGTGAATATGCAACTGAGGAAAAGGGATAGAAATTCCCTGTGCATCAAAAGCAAGTTTGGCTTTTTCAAGTGTCTCGAAATAGACATTCCAGTAATTCTCCGTACTCACCCAAACACGAAATGCAAGATTGACGCTGTTTGCCCCAAGTTCTGCAACTGCTACAAGGGGTGCTGGTTCGCTGAGGATTCTTGAATCGGCGGCAATAAGCTCCAGAAGCGTCTCTTTGGCAAGTTTAAGATTGTCTTCGTAGCCTATCCCAAAAATATGGTCTACGCGGCGCTGTGTCCTGTTGGAAAAGTTGGTGATATTGCCACCGATAATAGCTGAATTGGGTATGATAACGATACTTTTGTCAATCGGTTCTAAAATGGTGGAAAAAAGATTAATCTCTAAAACACTCCCCTCGGCACCTGCGGCTTGGATAATATCTCCCACTTTAAAAGGGCGAAAGACAATAATAATAACAGCCGCTCCGATGTTTGAGAGGGAATCTTTAAGTGCCAAACCGACAGCCAGAGATGCCGCACCAAACACTGCTAGGAAGGATGTGGTATTGATTCCAAGAGTGTTTAAAGATGCCAGTACGACAACGATGAGAAAAACAAAATAGAGAAGGCTTTTAGCAAATTCAACCAAAGTTTGATCCACTTTTGCTTTTTCCATCAGCTTTTTAGCAAGTGCCGAGAGCCTTCCGGCTGCCCATTTTCCAATCGTAAAAATAAGAAGTGCAGCGATGATTTTTAAGCCGTATTCGCTTGCATAAACAACAATCATGTCCGTATATTTTGTAACATCCATTGTATTTCCTTGCTTTGTTAGAGTTCAAGGCAAAATTATAACTTTTTAACGCTATTTTTTTATTACATTGTATTTTTGATATATTCTATCTTTCTTGCTATAGCGTGGTATTTATTGAGATAGGGGGAATCTGTTTTATATAAAAGAGGTCTGTATTTGAGATAGTTTTTCCAAACTTTATTACTTGCATCACGTTTATTTTTTTTAATCAGCTCAAAACAGACCGAAGCGTTTATAAAACTTTTGATAAGTTTTATCTCGTTGTTCTCTTCAAAGCGTCTTGGAAACCAAATAGCTTCAAGACACTCATGTGCATCGTAAAATTCTTTGGCATCAAGAAGAGCGGTAAATGTATCCAAGAGTGCAGTGTGTGTATCTTTTTCGAGGTGTAATTCCATTGTTTGTACCGTGATAATTTCTGCAAATTATATAAAAGAACTTTTACGCAGAGTTGAAAGTTTTTTATTTGATTTATATCAAGGTTTAAATATTACTTTGGTATCGTTGCATTTAGCAGAGTGAGTGTTTCATTCATAAATCATAATTTAAAAGTAGTAGCAGTGCACAATATACAAAACGAAATCATGACATCAAGTTATAGCGGAGTGATCCAAGATAGCAGAACCGTTTTATTGGCAAGCTCGATTACATCTGAAATCGCTTCCGCAAAGAGGAAGGTAAAAGTTATTTTTATCTCTCTAAACAGTGCGACATATACAGACAATAAAAGTGTTGCAATAATGGTAAAACAAATCAATCTTTTGTCCCAAAAGATAGGAGTTCCTATCGCTTTGATTGATTATAGTGATCCGCTGTACCAACTTTTAAAAGTTCTGACAAAAAGTACAAAAATCAAGTTGTTTAAAAATATTCGAACTGCAAGGTTGTTTTTGGATGTAAAATCATTCAAAAAAGGCTTGTCTATTCTTGTATATGATGAGGATGAACTTAATAGTAAAAGTTTGTCTAAAGAGCTTCTGCATTTTGAATATACCGTTGTTGTTGCCAAGAATGCCGATGATTATCGCGAACTGATGCATAAAAAGCACTTCGACATCATAATAACGCAAAGCACTCTCAATGCGGATATAGAAAATGCCAAATCCTCGGCAACGGCTCTGCCTTTATCAAAAAAACTGATTGCAAATCTTCCCCTTTTTATGGACACGGCGGTTGAGACTTTAGTCTCGTTTACGGGGATGGAAGCCAAAAAATCAGCCCATAGCATTCAAAGATTTGATATCAACATGAACACATCTGCCATCTGCGCCGTGATGCGTTTTAGAGGGGATTTGGAAGGTTCTTTCGTTTTAGTATTTCCTAAGGATATCGCTATTATTACTATGGAATCTTTACTTGGCGAGAAAGTGGATGAGAATGATACCAAAAGCCTTATGGACGGAGTCGGCGAGTTTTGTAATATTATTACCGGAAGCACAAAAATGGTACTTTCAAATAAAGGGATAAAGGTTCTTTTTGATTTACCGAAAAAATACACCTCTTTGCAGGCTACGCTTGATAATATTGGAGATTTTAACGGAATATGGGTTGATATGCAGTTAGCCGGTAAGCCGTTTTATATGTTTATCACAAAGTAAACAACAATCATCACAATTCAAGCCTCTTGGCAATAAACCATCTCCCACCCACAATACACTAATATTATTCTTACAAATGGCTTATCTCGTAAATGTTTTACCGTTGTTATGTCGTATCTATCCAATTGTTCTAATGCGTCTTTGATTTTTGCTTTTTTGAGCTTTTCGCTAAATTGAGATTTTGGGATATATTTAAGCTCTATCATTCCGCCGTAAGGGATTTCCGGTTTGCTTGGATTGAGCAAAATATCTACAAAACCTTTTGTGACTTCAAACTCTGTTTTTACTTCATAGTAAGGATTGAGCGACAAATAAGCCACTAAAAAACCTTTGATAAAATTTTCTCCATCAATATAATCTCGTATAGTCGATTGTGCCTTTACTTGTTCGTTGAGATAGTGAAAAACTCTCAAATCTTTATTGATTGCGAATTGTGCTAAATGGTTGTTAAAAGTATCAAGTCGTGGATGAAAATTTATATCTTTGTAAGCACTGTAAATAAAATCTGCCACTATTTTTTTGATGGTTTGATTTGGGATAGAGAGTTCAATTTGAAACAAATCTTTTTTCATGGTCAAAAACCCAAGTGAAAATAAAAACGATTTAAAATTATCCACTTCAAGCATCTCAAAAGCACTAAAATTATCTTTGATTGTGTCAATAGTTACTTTTTCATTTTGGATAAGTTGGTTTAAGAGGTCAAAATTTCCATTGAGTTTTTTATTGGTATAAACCAAATATTTGAGCTTAGAATAATCGGTTCTTACATTGACATCTATAAGTTGTTCCGGTTCTTTATTGGTGCGAATCAAATTATCAAAATAGTATAAAATCATGTCACTGTTGTAGATTGTGTGTTCTGTGTCTTTGTGAAATCTGTAATTGTTATACCAAGTATCGCATCGCTCTATAATTGCGTCTTGTTTTTCTTGTAATCTATAATAAGCTATAAGTTCTGAGAGTTCTTTTTTTGTGACTCCTACCATGTCGTTAAAAGTTTCATTCAAAGAGATATTTTTCCCAATATTGCTTCCACTTGTTACATCAAACAAAGCTAAAGGGGAAACTCCTGTGAAGAACATTTTTTTGATGGCACTGTCATTGCCGCTTGTACCAACTTTTAGCATGGTAAAAAACTCTTTGTAAAAGGCCTCTTTGTTTGTCACCATCCCTTGATAACTTTGCATATCACTTACTAAAAGTTTATTGACAAAATTGTCATACTCGTCTATGAGAATATAAAGAGGGAGTTGGTTTGTGGAGCAATATCCAAGCAAATACTTCATGTTATCAATGGGATTTTTTGCTTCAAAATTCAAATCAATTTTATATCTTTGTGAAAAGCGGATAAGTTCTGAATGGATATTATTTCTAAAACTACTCTCATAATCGGTAATATCAACTCCACTAAAATCAAATCGTAAAATATAAAAACTGCTTTTATAGGGTGTTTGATTCTCTAAAATATAGGTGTTTTGAAAAAT
>DZBD01000073.1 GCA_022729795.1 Sulfuricurvum sp.
GACCTCTACAGCGAAGCTACGAGTCAATAAACGCAAGGCTACAAACAACTCTCAATATACAGAGATAATGGAGATGGCTTCATGAGCGACAATACAACGATTAAAATGGAGATACTTTTTATAGAGGAGAGTGGAAGCTATAGAGCACTTTATGAAAATGGAGAGCTAGTAGAAGTAGTGATCCAAGGCCAACATAAAATTCCACAAGAGATAGAGTTATCATTCGCACAGACGATTGAATATCTGAATGCTTTGGGATATGCTCCTGAGAATGAGCAGAATAGTCTCAGTGTACGGTTTCCCATGGAAGAAGGAGAATCATTGATACTTGAATTTATAAAAGGAGAGCGTGATGAATCTTAAGACAATAAATACTGGAGCTGAAATACTCGAGATAGATGCACAAACAGGAGAGATACTTGTTTCTGGCAGCTACAGTGACTTTACAAAAGTACAACAAACAAAGATAAAAGCTTTTAAGCTTTTGTCTAAAAATGACTTTGTCATGATAAATGGTACTTGGGAAGCAAAACGTGATGGACTAATAAAAATCCTAACTTCACTTCCAATTTCATATTCTTGGGAGCTCAAAGACAGAGTACTGACAGATAAGTATGCCCAGATAGTTGGAACATTAACTGTGGCTAATGGAGGAATCAAAAGAAGTGCAGATTCTATGGGTATATGCGAGTTTACAGAACTCAAAGGTAATGGAGGTATGCACTTTATGAACGCAAGAGCTGAAACTAGAGCTTTAAAAAGAGCGATTGAAACTTTGTTTGGGAGTGTGATTAATTTTTATGTATTGAACTATTTGAGATAAGTCAAATTTGGTCGAATATATTTCTTTTCTCTTTATAGGGTTAGACCGAATTTGGTAAAGCCATAATATTTGTACATTGCTGGGTACAAAACCGGCAACATTTAGGTGTATCTGATTAAAAATTGGATAGAATTAATTTCTTAGAAATTGTTGTTAATGTGATTGAAAGTGGCTATTTATAGGAGTTTAAGTGGTGTCAGAGGGGGGACTTGAACCCCCGACCCCCGGCTTATGAGACCAGTGCTCTAACCAGCTGAGCTACCCTGACACTTATTTGGAAGGCTGGAATTATATCTAGCCAAAGCTTTTATTTTCCTTTTATTTGGAAATAATTGCTAAATAAATTGGAAAGTTCTTTGGTTTTTTTGCATAAATCTATATTTTAAAGATAAAAATGAATACATCTGCAAAAGTATTGTGCAGAGATTACCCCAATTTATTTACCAAGAATTTACTTAATATTGGGTAGAGTTCTATCCATAAAATACATAAAATGTAATAAGGATATTTATGAACTTTCAACCATTAGGCAAAAGAGTTTTAGTCAAAAGAGTAGAAGAGCAAAGCACCACATTGTCGGGAATTATCATCCCTGATAATGCGAAAGAAAAACCATCACGCGGTGAGGTTGTTGCTGTTAGCAAAGAGGTGACTGACTTGGCATGTGGAAACATTGTACTTTTTGGGAAATATGCTGGTAATGAAGTTTTTCTCGGAACAGATAAATATTTAGTTTTAGAAACAGATGACGTGTTTGGCATCATAGGCTAATATCTAAATACCAAATACAACACAAGGGTTTTTCCCTTTTTGTAAAATTTATAAATAATCAAGGATATTAAAAATGGCAAAAGAGATAATTTTTTCTGATAATGCACGTAATGCATTGGCTCGCGGTGTTGCAAAACTCAATGATGCAGTGAAGGTCACAATGGGACCTCGCGGACGTAATGTTTTGATTCAAAAAAGTTACGGTTCTCCCGTAATTACAAAAGACGGTGTTTCAGTTGCCCGTGAGATTGAGCTTAAAGATGCACTAGAAAATATGGGCGCACAGCTTGTAAAACAGGTTGCCTCCAACACTGCCGATGAAGCGGGTGACGGGACAACAACAGCTACTGTTTTGGCAAATGCGATTTTTTCCGAGGGTCTTAGAAATATAACAGCCGGGGCAAACCCGGTTGAAGTAAAACGTGGCATGGACAAAGCTTGTGAAGCAATTTTAGCAAATCTAAAAGCATCATCTAAAGCTGTAAACGGCAAAAAAGATATAGCACAAGTTGCAACTATCTCTGCAAATTCCGATACCGCAATAGGCGATATGATTGCCGAAGCGATGGACAAAGTGGGTCAAGACGGTGTTATCACTGTTGAAGAGGCTAAGGGTATCTCTGATGAGCTCACCGTGGTGGAAGGTATGCAGTTTGACCGTGGTTATTTAAGTCCTTATTTTATTACTAATGCTGAAAAAATGATAGCTGAGATAGAAAATCCTTGGATTTTACTTGTGGATGGCAAAATTTCGTCACTTAAAGATTTGCTTCCTGTACTTGAACAAGTGCAAAAAACATCTCGTCCTCTTTTGATTATTGCTGAGGATGTAGAAGGGGAAGCACTTTCTACATTAGTAGTAAATAAACTTCGCGGTGTATTAAATATTTCTGCCGTTAAAGCTCCCGGTTTTGGCGACAGAAGAAAAGCAATGCTTCAAGACATTGCAATTCTAACACGCGGAACTGTTGTCTCTGAGGAAACAGGTCATACGCTAGAAGGTGCAAATCTTCAGATGCTAGGACAGGCTTCTCGCATCATTATTGACAAAGATCACACTGTTATAGTAAACGGTGCAGGCGATGAATCAGTTGTGAAAGCAAGAATTTCTGAAATCAAAGTGCAAATAGATGCAACAAGCTCAGAATATGACAAAGAAAAACTTCAAGAACGTTTGGCAAAACTCTCCGGTGGAGTAGCTGTGATAAAAGTCGGTGCAGCAACTGAGACTGAGATGAAAGAGAGAAAAGACCGTGTAGATGATGCATTAAGTGCTACAAAAGCAGCGGTAGAAGAGGGTATTATTATCGGAGGCGGAGCCGCTTTGGTTCGTGCTGCTGCGAAAGTAAAATTAGATTTAACCGGCGATCAAAAGATTGGTGCTGAAATAATTCTTCGTGCTGTCAAAGCGCCTATGAAACAAATTGCTGAAAATGCAGGATATGACACGGGTGTTGTTGTCAACGCTGTTGAAAACGCACAAAACGAAAACGTTGGTTTCAACGCTGCAACGGGTGAATATGTAGATATGTTTGAAGCGGGAATCATCGACCCTTTAAAAGTGGCTCGGGTAGCTCTTATCAATGCTACTTCCGTATCTAGCTTACTTTTAACTACCGAAGCGGCTATTTATGATATTCCTGAAGCAAATAATTCAGCTTCTCATGACATGGGCGGCGGAATGGGCGGAATGCCTGGAATGATGTAATCCATACCTCTTGAGCTCATTCTTCACTTTTACAAATCCCAATGAAGCGGGATTTGTAGCTACTGAATTCTTTTATTTATATTTGAGTTGCTTTACTTGATTAGACTTATGAATCAATATACAGGAAGGAAGTGCAGTGATGAAAAAAGAAATTATTGAGCGATATGAACGTACTCCTGAGGGAAAAATTATTATTGATATTTCAACGGAAAAAATAGAAGATTTATATGATGATTTTGACAAAAGATCCCATTTTTTAAAAAAAGACTTAAATCAAGATTTGGTTGAATATATCATTGACAGTGCAAATGAAATTGAAAAAGAGCTATTTATTATACAGTTTCATATTACGGCGCCATCTGATGACGAATCTATTTCAAGGGTTAGGAATAGTATAAAAAACTTTTTTATGTATCTTAAAGAAGTAGAGTCAAGAAAAATGAGCAATATGATTCGAACATCATTGATTCTTCTCATAATAGGAGTTGTAGTCGCTTCACTTTCTGTATTGATCAATAAGAGCGAATTAGTGCATAGTAGTATTTCAGTTGCAGTTATAGCAGAGGGCTTAACCGTTGCTGCTTGGATCTCTCTTTGGGAGTCACTAGCAACCTTTCTTATTAAATGGATGCCGTATAAAAAAAAGATTTTGCTTTATGAACGTATAGCGAATGCAAAAGTTGCATTCAATTTTAAGAAAAATGTTCTTATATAATTGAAGTAATAAATCAAACAATCTGAAAATCAGTATCTTTTTTATATAATCTTTTCAAAAAAACAAAGAGTTTCAATGCAAAATCCTTTTGAATCGGGTCACGTTAAAAATTATATTCTTTTATATGTCGGTGTCGTAGTCATTATGATACTTTTTTTTACTGCAAGTACATTATTTAATGATATAAAAAAAGTTGAAAAAAAAGTCTTTGATACAAATATAAGCAACTATCTATCTGCTAAAGATGCAGATTCTAAAAAAGAAGATGAAAACACCGCATTAAAATTCAAATTATTAGATAAAGCGTATTAGATACCCGACTATCAGCCATTTTTTAATCACAATTTTTGAAAATAATAGTGTATTTGATACTATAATTATTTTTAAAGCTATAAAAGCAAGCACGAAAGGCAAAAACATATGAAAAAAGAACTATTAGAAGCTTCTCTTGAGAAACATTTTCGTTCCGTAGAGAAGATAATACTTTCTAGGCAAGACCCTATAACAGGATTGTTGCCGGCAAGTACTGCAGTAAATGCACATGGTGATTATACTGATGCTTGGGTAAGAGATAATGTTTATAGCATACTTTGTGTGTGGGGATTGGCGTTATCGTATCGTAAATTTAATCCTGATCATCATCGCAGTTATTTACTCAGTCAGAGTGTTGTAAAACTGATGCGCGGTCTTTTAACTGCAATGATGCGTCAATCCGACAAAGTCGAAAAATTTAAAAAGACATTAAATCCTATGGATGCCTTACATGCAAAATATGGGACAAACACTGGATTAGCAGTTGTCGGTGACTCGGAATGGGGACACTTGCAACTTGATGCTACATCACTTTATCTTTTGATGATAGCCCAAATGACCGCATCGGGTTTGCGAATGATATACACAATAGATGAAGTCAATTTTGTGCAAAATTTAGTGCACTATATCAGCCGTACCTATTGTACTCCCGATTTTGGTATTTGGGAGAGGGGTCACAAAATTAACCATGGCGGCACAGAGGTGAATTGTAGTTCT
Source organism: Sulfuricurvum sp. (assembly GCA_022729795.1). GTDB lineage: Bacteria > Campylobacterota > Campylobacteria > Campylobacterales > Sulfurimonadaceae > Sulfurimonas. Next base: position 5,047 of record DZBD01000073.1, read on the forward strand.
GTGGGTATGGCAAAAGCAGCTATGGAAGCAATGGACGGTTTTAATCTCTTTGGAAATGCAGCAAGTCAAGAGGCTATGATTCATGTAGTTCCCAGCGATGTAGCACGTTCTCGTTTTACGCTTTTGGGTTTACTTCCCCGCGAATCAAGCTCAAAAGAAACAGACGGGGCACTTTTAAGCATTATCGGCTATCCCGCATATGCCGTTGAAAATGAGCAACTTGTAAAATGTACACGAGATAAAATTATTAAAAAATTAGCGGGTAATTACGGCTGTAAACGTTTTTTACTTGATGGCCACCAAAGCAGTATTGAAGACAGTTCCCGCCTTCATTATGAACCTTCAGAATTACGTGAATTTGAACATATAGAATCCGAATGGCCTTTGTTTTTTACTTACTTACTGTTGGATGCGCTTATGAGAGAAGATACCGATGCTATTAAACATTGGCGTGAAAAATTGCAACCGTTATTCGTAGAGCAAAACGGTGAACAACTTTTACCGGAATTGTATATTGTTCCTAGAGAGTTGATAGAAGCAGAAAAACTAAATCCAGGGAGTCAAAAACGTATAGCGAATGAAAATTTACCTTTGGTTTGGGCACAAAGTCTTTATATTCTCTCTGATATGATTCAAGATGCAATACTCAGTCCCAGTGACATTGATCCCCTTAATCGCCGTAGACGCATAGGGCATAAGCGCAGTACACATCCGCTTGTCCCTGTTTTGTCTGAAAATGAATTGGTCAAGCAAGAGCTTCTCAATCTTGGATTTAGCAGTCAGACTCCGAGCGAACTAGCACCGCTTAAGATAATGCATGCTTCACAACTCTCAGAAATTCATACCTTGCTTGGAAAAAATGACAAACTTTCACTTAGCGGTAGACCTTTTTTGGTACCGCGCTCTATCACTACGGCAAGGTTGCATCTTCTTGGAGGAGAGCGCATTGTCTTTTTGCCATACTACTTTAATCCTAAAGGATTTTATTTTAGTAACGATAATAAATTGTTGGTGGAGCATTTTCGCTCTTCGATAAAATTTCTTTCCTTGCATTGGGATCAACCGGGTCAGCCTCTTTTGCCTTTTCTTGTAAGAGAAGATATGCTTCAAGACACCAACAAAGATGTAGTGTTGAAATTGCTGCATGATTTGCACTTGGGTGTGAGTGATTCGGCGGTAGTAAAAACAGGATTGCTTGGGCAGTTGCTTACAACAGCGGCAGTGGAGAGAATTGATGATTTGCACGATTACGAGTTTAAAGATTGTCAGTTCCAATCTGAAAAAAAGTCTTTGTATCGAGCATCGTTGCCATGTCAGGAGGAGGTAGCATTTTTAAGTGCCGAACAACTTCAAAATTTTGAATTTGAAAATGATGAATCTTTAGTGCATACACTTATTTATAATACAAATTTGAAGATACAAATTCGTGTATTGGGCTTGCTATATAAGCGCAAAGGAGCTGAATTTGAAATTTTTGCAGATGAGAAATTTCTCAAGTTATCTACCATTGCACAACATTATTATGAGCTGGCAACTGCCGAGCATAATTGGGCAATTGTACGTAGAGTAGCAGACATCACGGGCATATATGATGATCGTCTTGAAGATTCTTTATTGGATATCGTGATTGGGCAAAAGCGTTTGGCAATAGGGCGTGCATATAGTGAAAAAGCTACTTTTTCTAAGCCTTTAGAGAGTTCGAGTATTGTGAGAATGATAAAAGAATTTTGCGGACATAACGTCGCAGAGAACGTATTGACCCAAGAAATTATTTTACATCTTGGGCATCTCATCCGAACAGAGCCAAAACTTTTTACTAATATGATTACGCTTCGCACCTGGTATTTTGTTCAGTTACTTGTAGGGCAGATAAGCAGAACGGAACATGTATCTATCGGCGATGCATACGAGCTGTTGTTGGGTATGGCACCTCATGATATTTATGATAATCTTCGTAGTATTTTGAGCTTTTTTACCTTGGAAGTAAGACAAATGACTAATCAAGAAAACCTTCATGCATCAGGAATAGCAAGTAGGGATGCAATCAAAGCATCCCATCAGATACCCCATCTACCGGACGTGGATGATTGGTCAAAATGGAGAGAAGAATCGGGAATGATTGCCCGTTTGTCTCCTAGTTTTTATAAAGGTGTTTGGTACCTGTTGCACCAGTGCAAAGGTTTGGTAATCGGGGATAAATATAATATGAACAACCGTATGGGCTCTGAAATTACACTTGATACCACTGCAGGTGAGAGAAATTTTGATTTAAAAGTAGATGCCTTACTTCAGGGTATAGAAGCGGCGGATTATCGTCAGTTGAATATAGAAGCAATAGAAAGTATTTCAAGGCTTTTGAGGGAAAATCCGCAAATACATGTGGAAAGTGATTTGGTACTAGATGTTTTAATAGGACATGCGGTAAGAATCGGCTGGAATAAAAATCATGAGGGAGAAAATTATAATGAACAAAAGGGGCAAGCGTGGGAAGCAATGTATCGCCTCTCGCCGCAGGAGACCGATAAATTGTATATTGAATCCTTTATGCACCTACTCACATTCGGAGATTATCAGTATGTATAGTCAAAAAAGCTTGAAGGGGAAAATATGATTTTAGCGGGTGATATAGGCGGCACAAAAACAAACTTGGCACTTTTTGAATTGGTAGGTGATTCTTTGAAAATTGTTCAACAGTATCAGTTTGCAAGTAAAGATTTTAGTAGTTTTACGGATGTAATTTCGGCATTTAAACATAAGTTCCACATGCCAAGAATTGATGCAGCGTGTTTTGGAATTGCAGGGGCGATTATTGACGGAAATTGCCGCACTACAAATCTTCCTTGGGAAATAAAGAGTGCAGATTTACGAGAAGATTTGGGGATTCAAAAAGTGCGTTTGCTGAATGACCTTGAAGCAACGGCGTACGGGATGCTTTTTCTTAATAAAGAGGAGTTTGTAAATTTAAATCCAAGTGCTCAAAAAGTCAAAGGAAATATTGCAGTCATCGCAGCCGGAACCGGCTTGGGTGAAGCAATGCTTTTTTGGGACGGCGAACAATACCATCCTATTGGCTCTGAAGGGGGACATACCGATTTTGCACCGCTAACTCCGCAGCAGGATGACTTGCTTGTATGGCTGAGAAAAAAATATCCTGAGCATGTGAGTTACGAGAGAATCCTCTCCGGTCCGGGAATTGCTGCCTTGTATGATTTTTTAAAAGAGAGTAATTTTGCTCCGGAACATCCATTCATGAAACAGGTTCCACATGCCAAGGATAAAAGTGCCATGATTAGCGAATGCGCATTAGAGCATAATGATTCTTTGTGTATCGAAGTATTGCGTTTATTTGTAGAGATATATGCGGCAGAAACAGGCAATCTTGCTTTAAAAACGATCTCTTTGGGGGGGATATATATCGGCGGAGGAATTGCCCCAAAAATATTGCCTATGATGCAAAAGGATCTATTTTTAAATACTTTGGTTGCAAAAGGACGTTTTGAAGGGATGTTGCGTACAATAGAAGTAAAGCTTTCGTTGAATGCAGAAACGGCACTTTTAGGTGCTGCCCGTTTTGCATTTGATAAGCTTTAAAGTTCTATGGATTTTAGCCATAGAACCTAACTTATTATTGAGCTAAAAGATTTAAATCTTTAATGATGTAATTTTACTCTTTCGTAACAATATAAAGCTGTTCGTGTCCTAGTTTTTTGAGGATGTCCATGACGCTTACAAAATCCTGAAATCTTGATTCTTTATCACTCCTGAGTACTACCGTCTGCTCTTTTGAGATATGAGAGAGTTTCTCTTCGAGTGTCTTTAAATCTACTTTTTCTTTTTCAAAAAACAGCTCACCGGATACATTTACATATACTGATATCTCTTTTTTGAGTTCTTCTTTTTGGGAGGCCTTGGCATGTGGAAGTTCTACGGGAATGATTCCTTGCTTGATAAATGTTGCGGTTGTTAATACCATCACCAATAAAACAAGCATAATATCTATGAAAGGGATAACATTAATCTCATCGAATCTTTTACGATATTTTTTACATTTTGCCATATTGTATTACTTGCTTTTTTTATCTTGAGCAATGTCAAAAGTTGTTAAAGTTTTCTCAACCTTGCGCAATAAAATAGTGTAGGTGATAATTGCCGGTATAGCTACGACAAGCCCCATAGCAGTTGCTTTGAGAGCGAGAGCGAGACCCATCATTATTTTTTTCGGGTCTACCGCTCCTGCATCACCCATAGTGTAAAACGTAAGCATAATCCCGATAACCGTGCCAAGAAGACCTATGTATGGTGCATTAGAGCCGATAGCGCTTATTATGCCGATGTTGTCCGTTAAATCCATTTCTAAAGAATCTCTGTGCTCATAATCATCGAGTCTTACACTTTTGTAAAACATCATTCTCTCAATAAAGAGCCAGAGAGTAACAATACTCATAAGAATTAAAATTCCCATTACTCCGTAATCAAGTGCCTTTTCTGCATACGCTAAAAAGTTTTCGGTTTCCATTTATTTTCCTTGCATTATTGTTTAAATTTTAAAATCACGGTTGTTCCGTTGTCGGGTTGAGATTTGAAACTAAGTTGTATATGTTGATTGTCGCAAAACCGTTTGACCATGCTCAGACCTATTCCAAATCCTTGCATATTTTCATTGCTCTGATAGTAGTTGTCAAAAATTTGTAAAAGTTCTACTTCATCCATTCCACATCCATAATCTTGTATGAAAAGTGTATGGTCACGCACTTCAATATCAATTCTATTTGAATTTCGGGAGTATTTTACAGCATTATCGATAATATTGTCAATGACTTTAGAGAGTCCTATTTTATCATTATGCATTTGAGTTACTTGAAGGTTGAGCTTGAAAATGATGTGTGGATAAAGTGCCTGTAAAAACTCAATTCGCATTTGAATTAGTTCACTGAGTTCAAAATCCTCTTGAAGCTCTTTTTGTGCCTGTTTTTTTATCATATAGTCGAGTTCATTGTATCTTTGTCGGAGCATTCCACATGCCAAGTCTATTCTTGATATTCTTTTTAAATCTTTCTCATCCTTCATATTTTTTTTAAGCATATGCAGATTTGTCATAATAGTGCTGATGGGAAGGTTGAGTTCATGCAAAGTTTCTTTTGAGAGGTTTTGCAGGTTTGTAACATGCTCTTGGAGCGGATCTACTGAGAGTTTAGAGATTAGAACCCCTGCAAGTGTGACAAAACAGAGCATTACAACGGCAAGCAAAAATATATTTTCAAGAGAGACGACAACTAAAAAGTAGTGTAAAATACCTAAAAAAGTACTCACCGTTACAAAATAATAAACAAAAATATTGATACGGAGATTACGAAACAAGTTTATAGCCGATACCGCGGATATTTTCTATTTTAAGCGCCGGAAGAAGTTGTTTAATACGGTTGATATAAACTCGTATGGCTCCCTCGCTTGGTGATTCGGAGCTATTCCAAAGCTCATCGAGAATAAGTTCTTTGGGAACGGCATTATCAGCGTGCAACATGAGCAGCAGCAACAGTTCATACTCTTTTTTAGAGAGTTCTACCTCTTGTTTGTTATATAAAATACGTTTATGCACTTCATCATGGCAAAGAAGTTTGATGCACTTTGGCAATTGTGTTTTGGTGCGTCTAAGAAGTGCTTCGATTCGAATGAGAAGTTCATCCGTGTCAAAAGGCTTTTTGATATAATCGTCACCGCCGCTTGAAAAAGCTGTTTTAAAAATCTCTTTGTCCGTATGGGATGTTAAAAAAATACTTGGAGTGCAATCTTTTGCTTGCCTAAGTTCCTTTATGAGAGTTATTCCGTTAATAAGCGGTACATTGACATCAAAAAGATAGATATCAAACTTTTCTTTATAGGTCGCATCTAATGCTTTTTGTCCGTTTGGAACATGTATAACGCTATAGCCGTTATCTTCAAGTAAGTCGATGAGAGTCTCTGCAAAGAGCAGATTATCTTCTAAGAGTAAAATTTTAATCAACGCTCTCAATAGCCCAACTGATAGTTTCACCTGCATACATAGGTACAACGCTTGAATAATTCTCAGGAACGACAAAGGGGCGTTTTACTAAAACGACTTCTTTAAACTCAGGGCATAATCCATAAATATTTTGTGCATTATCACTGACAAATGCCTGAAGATTCGAGAGTTTGCCGTATCGATCAAAAATCTCACATAAAAGTTGTAGTGCAATAGGCGCGGTAAAAACTCCGGCGGCACATCCGCATGACTCTTTTTTATGTTGAGGATGGGGCGCAGAATCGGAACCGAACATCACTTTTGGGTGTGCTTCAAGGGCAACGCTCAGAAGTGCATCCAAATCTTCGGGACGCTTTGCTATAGGCTTGCAAAAGAGGTGGGGCTTCATCATCCCTCCAATCACATCATCGAGAGTGATAAGCAAGTGATGAACGGTAATCGTTGCATAAAGATTCGGGTATTTATCCAGCATATCTACAGCTGCTTTTGTCGTAATATGTTCCATTATTATTTTTAAATTAGGAAAATTAGTAGCAAGCATTTCATAAATACTCATAAATTCCGCTTCCCTGTCCATAACAAAACCCTCTGTTTCTCCGTGAACACAAAGAGGAATATCCAAATTACTCATGGTTTGAAGTGTTTCTCTCCTCTCTTCTATGT
>DZBD01000005.1 GCA_022729795.1 Sulfuricurvum sp.
ATCATGGATGTATCTAAAATTATAGCAGACGCTCAACAACAGAGACGTGCTAACATATCAAAGAATTTTGTTAACAAAGACGTTTTAGTTGAAAAAGCTGAAACCGAAGTTACAGAAGACGATATCGTAAAATCTATTATCTCCGAAGAGGTTGAAGAAAATCCTTTTGAAAAAGCTGTAGAAGCTGCGGAAGAAGATATCGAAAAGTCAGATATCTATCATGCGTTAAATGAAGGAAAAAACATAACCTTCAAGAAAACAGGAAAAGAAATCAAAGAAAGTATTGCTTCAAAAGTTCTTCCTAAATTAAATGCCGATTTAGCGGTTAAACAGTCTGAAATTGATAACCTGTTAGCAGCGTGCGGGAAAGCTCCTAATAAGGATGCTGATTATTGGTATACGTCAGAATTGAACGTCGAAGTGCCTTATAAGATTTACCGTTGGGACGAAACGTATTTCAATTCAGGAGAACAAAAGAATTCAACTATTATGGAAACCCTTTCTCCAAGCCAGGACGCTGAAGTTAAGGCTATCGAAGCTCTTAAGAATTATCCGGAAAATAAAGAACAAGCTGATAACAGGGAACGTTACAATACAAAAGTTCGTGAGATTTGCGAAATTCTCGTAGACGTTAAGGCTTGCGAAATTATCTCTGCTATCGAAGATTCAGCTTCTGTAGATTTAACTCCAAAACAAGTAATAGCATTCTGTTTATAAAATCTGTTTCATTATGTTAATTAAGGAGTAGCGTTAATCGTTACTCCTTTTTTTTTTATCAAAGTTAATTCAAAGAAAATAAAGTTTATGAATAGTTATTTCAAAAAAGGAGATGTTGTTAAACTTCCGGAGGTTTGGGGGGATATTTTGTTTGAAATAGAATCCTTTCATGGAAACAATTATTTACCATTAGCTACCGTTCACTTCTTAAACAGACCAGCTTGTAACCGCAATCGCTGTAACTTTGACATAAGATTTACGGTTCTTATAAATTCTTCTAAAAGACCTCTGAAGAATTTAGATAAAAAATTGTTAGCTAAATTGTACGTAAAAGGAAACATTGAAGCAAAAAGGGAATTTTTAATAAGGAAAAATAATAGATAGTATGTTCGACAATTACACTTGGAGTGACAAACTTCCAGATAAGAACTTAGAAGTATTCGACGAGAACTTAATGTTGTTCTTTGCAACTATGTTAGAAAGGCAAATGATATGGTACAAAAGGTTTGTTGAGAAGAAACCATCTCCTTGGACTAAAGACGATATTTTCAGAGATTATAAGTTTACGAACGTTTATAGGGAATTAGACCGAAGCTCCCAATGGCAAATTAAGAACATAATCGTTGATAATGACATGACCTTAGAAAATTACATTTGGAAGATTATGGTATTCCGTTATTTCAACAATCCGGAAACGTTTGAATTCGCTAAAGCAACAAGAGGTTGGAAACAAGGTATTCCGGACTTAGAAGATTACGACCCTGAAAAATTTCTAAATATGTTAAAAGACGTCAGGGATTCCGGAGACAAACCGTTCACGAATGCTTACTACATTAATTCAGGAGCTGCGCCAGGAAAGACAAGGGATTATTGCTACTCTCATATAACTCTCGTACATTTAAAAGAAAACATTGTAAAACTGATTAAAACCGTCAAAAACGCAGATACTCCGGAAGTGATAATTAAGTACATAAAAACCTTTCCTAGCGCATCAGATTTTATAGTTCATGAATTCTACCAAGACTTCACCTATATTCCTAAATACAGCAAAAGAGGTGACTTCATGAATTTCGACCAAAATGATTTTACGAACGTTGGGCCAGGAGCGAGTTTAGGTTTGCGGTTGATATTTCCTTCAATGAATAAGAAAGATTGGAAAGAGGGGATAAAAATATTGAGAGATTTAGCGGAGGAAGAATTATTCAATATGGGTGATTTTCCTTATCTGTATTGGAGTAAAAAGAAAGAAAGATATTACGTAAACTTTCAGTGTAACATAACTTTACATCAAATAGAAATGTGGTTATGCGAATTTCAGAAATATTGGAAGATGACAATAGGTGAAGGTAAACAACGTTCTAAATTCAAACCAAAAAGATGAGAATAGTTAAGTTGATGGAAATAGGATTGGAGCTTCAAGAGAATACCGATTTACAAATGATAGCTTCGGAGTTAGACGCTACATTGAAAACGTTGTTCTGTTTAGAAGATGACAACGAGAATCCTAAATTTACAGAATTCTTAGAAGACTTGAAAAGGAACGAACTGGGAATGTACTATGACGAAAATACCGTTCTGTATAATCACAACGAAGAAAGAATAGTTTTTCATGAGACAATTTATGAAAGATATTTGATATTCGACCACACTCTCAAAAATAAAATCAAAGCTATCCTACAGTTATAAGTCCATAAAAAGCTATTCATGGACACTACAGCCGTTGATAAAAATATAACATCTGAATTAAATCGGATTAAACAATCTTCTCAAGAGCTTTATTATGAAAAATTAAAGCTAATCGAAAAGGGGATGAAATCCGACAATCCGAAAGATATAATAGAAGCTAACAGAGCGTATTCAGAAATAGCTCCCAAAGTAGAAGACAATAATAAATCGTTCCTGATTGACCCATTAGAATTTACAACTAATTTAGGTTACAAGGATAAAATTTATTCATTGTCTTACGGTACTTTAAAGAGGATGTCTAAAACTCCTATTATCAGCACTATCATAAAAACAAGGAAAAATCAAGTAGCGGATTTTGCTGAGCCTCAAAGTAACAAATATTCGAACGGCTTCGTAATACGCAAAAAAGGGGCTGAAGAAAACCAATTGTCAAAAGAGGATAAGCGTTCTATTTCTCAAATAACCGACTTCTTGTTAAATTGCGGTGTAAACGGAGCTTGGGATACAGATGACTTCGATGAATTTATAAGGAAGATGATTGACGATTCTTTGACTTACGACCAAATGACATTCGAAGTTGTTAGGAATAGAAGAGGAAGAATTGAGAAGTTTATAGCGACCGACGCTGCTACTCATAGAATAGCCGATACAGCTTTCAGAGATAATTACCAAAACGATTTCATTAAGAGAGGAGCTTCTAATAGAAGTCAATTCTTCAACACTCATATGAATATTCCGGATTATAAGGGATATTCTCCTACACACGTACAGATTTACCAAAACGCTGTTGTAAACGAATACTATCCTTGGGAACTTTGTTTTGGAGTTCGGAATCCTTCAACGTCTATTTATTCAAACGGATACGGCTTGTCGGAATTAGAAGAATTAATCAACGTTGTAACTTCAATGCTTTGGGGCGATGAATACAACCGTAGATTCTTTTCTCAAGGTTCAGCTCCTAAAGGTTTATTGCGTGTTAAAGGGAATACGAATGAAAGAGCCCTACAACAGTTTAAACAACAATGGCAAGCAATGATTTCCGGAGTAATGCAAAGCTGGAAAACACCTGTAGTAGAAGCTGATATCGATTGGATTGATTTACAGAAGAATAATCGTGACATGGAATATACAGCTTGGATGGAATATCTAATCAAGCTATCTTGCGGAATCTATTCTATCGACCCAACGGAAATAGGTTGGGATATTTCTAAGAGTGGCGGAGGAATGTTTGAAGGAAGTCAGGAACAAAGACTTACGCATTCTAAAGACAAGGGATTGTATCCTTTGTTGAAATTCTTACAAAGGAAAATAAACAAATATATCATATCTCCTTTAGCTCCGGAATTTGAATTCGTATTCGTTGGAATCAACGGTATAACAATGGAAAAGGAATTAGAGTTAGATGTGAAGAAAGCAGGTTCCTTTACCACTATAAATGAAACAAGAGAGAAATGGGGATTAGACGCTATAGAACATGGCGATATAATCGAAAACTCTGTTTATTGGCAAGCTGTAAGCGCAGAACAACAAAGACAAGCGCAAGAAGCCGTGAATCAGGAAGCTGCAGGAAAAGAACAGTTTAATCCGTTTGACGCAGTTTTAGAACAAGAAAATCCGTTTGACGCTTATGCTGAAACGGTAGATAATGAAACAGAAAAATCTGAATTAAAAGATATTTTTGTAAAAGCATTCGATAACTTTTTAAAAGAAGAAGAATAATATGTCAGTAAATTTAGGTCAAGTAGTAGGATTGTTTGTAGGAACTTCATCTCCTACTAACACAAATTTAATTTGGTTCGACTCAACTGTAAGCGTTAAATATCATAAGGTATATAATTTTGATTTGAACATTTGGGAGAAATTAAACAAAAGTTCTATTTCAAACAAAACATATTCAGAATTAGTTACATTAGCGACAGGTTCCGGATTATCTTTAGGGGCTCAATATTACATAACTAACTTAGATGTACTCGCTGTAGCTATTACGGCTACAAAAGTTAATTACTTTGACACTAACGACAATCTAATCGTAGATGATTTATCTTCAACAAAGAGTTATATCATATCTGCTTCTAATCTCCTTATCGACGACGTTCAAGGTGTTTACGACGAGAATACTAAAAAGGTTGTATTTAGTTTTCAATCCGATACGTTTGACGGAGAAGATTATGCTTTTGCTAAAGGAACAAGAACAAGCGTTGTTAAACTTCTTAAATACAAATGGAAAACAATTGTATCTTCTAAAGTTAATAATTCTATCGTTTGGGACGGAGGTATTTATTTCAATTTGAAAGCGGCATTATCTTATATCTTTGACAAATCTGGAGGTGTTGTTAGTTATGAAACGTTTGTTACGAGTAATACGACTCTTTCTAATCAACTTTTAGCTCTGTCTAACAACTATCAAAATTTTGCTAATAACGCAAACCAAACGATAGAAACAGGATTATCTCCGGCAAATGTTTATTCTAAACAAATACACAACGCTCCAGATGTAGGCGCAGCTGCGGCAGATATTGCGATAAGTGATTCTCTTTATACGATTGTATCGAAAATACAAAGATATATTAATAGATTTAAGAGAGCTGACGGAATGTTAGTGACAGCGTCATTTGTTCCTTCTACAAGCGAAAATTTAAACATAATTAATACAGATACGGTTGATAACGCACTCCGTAAAGTTCAAACTAAAATAAATTCATTTGATACTTATAAAACTTACATAGACGAAAGTTTTGGAATACGTATATTCGCTAATGACGCTCCTGGAAAAATTTTTGATTTAAGAATGACTCGAAAAAATAAAGACGTTGTTAGATTAGAGGGATTGGTAAAGGTTTATAGTGACGATTTATTTAGTAATACAGGAGCTTCTATAACGATTCCTGCGTCAGAAGAAGTTTATTTTGCTCAAGAACGATCTAACACATTTTATTGTAACGCTTATCTTTATCAAGCCAGCGGAAATTTGACTAGAAATTTTCTGGTACAAGGGTTTGCAGATAGCAATAATGTAATAATGTTCGAGATAGTTCCTGGACAAACTCCTCCTATGGATGGCCCAGAAACTTATTTTAACTATATTTTATTTTCAGCCGACTTATTGTTAAATTTAAGTATGTAATTTTTTTCAATTTTAAATATGTGTAAAATCGTACATTTAACGTCGGAGAGATTCGATATAGGGGCAAATCGTTTTAAACATCTTCTCAAGGAAGAACTAAAACAAAGAGGAATAGAAGTTGTATTAGATTATTCCTATGATATTTTCAATGTATTTAAGAAACATAATACATACGGAATATCTATAGCAATAGATTTTTACAAAGATAACAGCGAAGGAAAAGGGATAATTATTAATAAACAATGTTCTGAAATATCTAAAGCATTCTCTTACAATTTGTCAAACATATTAGACGAAACATTACCTACTATAAAATGGAGAGGTATAAGTTTCGTTAAATCAGACGATAAAATTTGGTATAACTTTTTCAACAGAGTAAGTTCGGAAACAAAGGTGATTTTGAAACTATGTACCAAAACTAAAAAACAAGAGTATTTTGACTACAATTCTTCAGTCGATAAGATTGTAGAACTTTTTTCGGAAGAAATAGTTCGTTGTTTACGTTCTGATTACAATTATATAACTTATCAAAAAATGGTAGAATTATCAAGAAAGAAAAAAAATTTGGTTAAATATGGAGTGGTTAAGGGGTAATGTAATCGCACTTATAGGTGTTCTGTTCGGTGCAGGAAGCGTTGGTTATTTATTGATTTCTAAAATCATAGAAAGGAAGAAATTCAATCAGGAAGTTAGAACAGCGACTTCAGAAGCTGACATTAAGGGTGATGAGTTTTGGAAGAAGCGTTACGACGTTTTGGAAAACGAAAATAAACAAAAGGATGAATGGTGGCAAGCCAGATACAATAATCTCTCAGCGGAACTTAACAACGAAAAAGGTTTAACGAACGAAATAATAAAAAGTTTCCGGAACGAACTTTTTGAAATACGTAAAGAATACGAATCTCAAAAAGAATACGAACAAAAGAAGTATAAGAAATTACGAGAGGATTACGATAGGCTCGAAAAGGAATCAGAGGAAAAGATAAATTTATTGCTGAAAAGAATAGGACAACTGGAAACAATGATAGATGATTACTTGATGAAAATTTGTAACAACGTTAATTGCCCAAACAGGAACAATCGTGAAAACGTTTAAAACAGTACTTATAACGATTGTCGCTATCGTTTTGATTCTTAGCGGTTACTTCCTTAGAACGTCGTTAGAAAAGTCATGCGTACCGACCGAAATCATTGTAAGAGATACAGTTCCTTTTACGGTTAAAGATACAATTGAAGTTCCGAAGCCTTACGAAGTTGAAGTTCCTGGCGATAGCGTTATTGTTGAATACGTACAAGACGTAGATACAGCAAAAATACTTTACGATTATTTAACAAAGAAAAGTTATAAGTTAGATTTTTCAAACGATTCTATCGGTAAAATAATTGTAGACGTTAAGATACATAAAAACAGTATAACAGAATCTTCAGCAGACTTAGCGATAAAGAGAATAAGAATTCATACAATAGAAACGAAAACAGTAGAAGTTGTCAGACCTATTCAGTTTTATGGGACAATAGGTTCTTCGGTTGATTTTAAATTCCAACAAATTGGAGTCGGAGTTGACTTAGGGCAAAAGTATATGATTGGAGTTTCCGGAGTAAGGTTCGAAAACAACTTAGGATTAATGATAAATACAGGTATAAAATTTTAAATAAAAGTGATATGCAAAACTTTGTAAACATCGGCGAAATAAGGAGGAGAAACATCCTTAAAGGATTTGTAAACATCGGCGAATCTGAAAATATTGAAAAAGCTAAAAGCAGTGTATATGCCGACGATGCTGAAAACCGAAAGTTGAATCGTGTAGGACAACATTACGGTTCTAAGAAACAAGAAGATTCTAAAGGTGACAAAAGTCCTGCTAAAAAAGAGGATGAAACTCCGGAAGATTCTAAACCATCCTTAGAAGACCATGCAAAGTCAACCGATTCAGAAGTTCTTAAAAAGGTTGTTGCAAACGAAAAGTCAGACTCCGCACTCGTAGCTGCCGCCAAGAGAGAACTTACAGCTCGTGGCGAAGCTCATGCTCATAATACTCCGGAAAAGAAAGGTGAGAAAAGTATTGAGAAAAAACATCAAGAGTAGTTTGGACTGCTGAATAATTTTAACAATGTCTAAAAAAGATTCACATTTCATAAAATCTCCATTTAAAGCTGTTACGGAATACGAGAACGAATTTGTAAAAGCCTTTAATGAGAATATAGCAGGAGCTGTAACAGAAGTGCTTAAAAACATAGCAACAGTTACAGCTTCGGCTGTAAAGAACGGATTATCACTACAAAATAGTAACAATGATATTCAACAATAGTCAAATACAGGATTTGCTAAATATAATGAAGCGTTGGCAATACGTATTCATAGCAGACCAAATTGGTTTAAATTATTTAAGTCCTTCAGAAATAGCTGTATTAAAAGCTGCCGGAATAGACTTAGATAAATTCAAGAACAAAAAAGGGGTTGTAGAACACGCATTCCTTTGGGGACTTTTAGCGGAAGCTATCGGAAGCGACCGAGCGAAGAAAATGAATTATCAACAATTCCAAAAGTTTGTATCCTCCGGAAATTTCGCTCCTTTAACAGAAGCAGAAGAGTTTGCTCTTAACCAAGTAAAAAACCGTGCCTACACGGATATCTCCGGATTAGGTAACAGAATAGCTACAGGTCTGTCAAACAAGATAATCCAAGCAAATTTAAAGCAGCAAATCGCAGCAAGAAAGTTAATCAAAGAGAAAACAATCAAAGCGGTTGAACTTAGATACGGTGCTCGTCAATTAGCAGCGGAGCTTGCCGAATCAACAAAAGATTGGGAAAGAGATTGGTTAAGAATATCATATTACTTATTACACGAATCTTACAATACAGGTAGAGCTGAAAGTATATTCAAGAATAACGGAGAAGACGCTGAAGTTTATTTCGACGTTCTCGACAGAGCTTGTATGAGTTGTTTGACATTATACTTAGAAGACCCTGAAGATTTAGGTAGTATGCCGAAAGTATTCAAATTAAAGGATATTTTAGCAAACGGTAATAACATCGGAAGAAAGAAAGACGATTTACTTCCTACAGTAGCTCCTGTTCATCCTTACTGCCGTTGTACTATAAATTACAAACGTCCTAACTTCGGATGGGATAGTGATTTAAGAGCGTTTGTAATTCCTCAAAAGATTCAATCTAATAACTCAAAGTTAAAAGGAGTAAAGTTAAACATAAAAATAGAAAAATAAAATTGTAATGAAAAAAGTATTAATTGTATCTCCTCATAGCGATGACGCTATGTTTAATTGTGGTAAATATATTCTTACAGGAAAATACGATGTTGAAATATTGACGGTTGAAAACGACCCTAAAAGAATTCAAGAAGACAAAAACTTATACGGCTTCCTGAATATTCCCTTACATCATTTAGAAGTAGATTTCATTGACAATAGTTATTACGGATATTTCAAAACTTTCAAAGGAGTTAATCATAATGACGCTCATGCTTATTTGAAGGAATACTTCGGACAAGAAGTTCTGGATGACGTTAAATCTTCTATTTTGAAGTTTGTAAGAAAGTTCCGGAAAAGAAACGAGGGTTGTATCGTTTTAGCTCCTCTTGGAATTGCTCACCCTTTTCATTACTTTGTACACGAAGTTCTTTTAGAAGAAGCCGACTTGTTTTACAGAGAGTTCCCTCACTCGTACAAGAAACGTTCTCAACAACAGTTCAATGCTTGCTTATCTCACTTCGGTCGTAAATATCAATTCGATGATTTAAACGTACATGAAGCGAAGTTTGATTTGTCAAAGAAATTCTACAAATCTCAATCAGGACTTCTGTTCTTTGAATCAGGTTACATTAAAAAACAGCTTCCGGAAGAATTTTACGTAAAACTATAATCGTATGAATGGGATAATTTACAAAACAACTAATTTAATCAACGGCAAAATTTACATAGGTCAACATTCTACAAATGACAAAAATTATTTAGGTTCCGGAGTAAGACTATTCTCCGCCATAAAGAAATATGGCAAACAAAACTTCATTCGAGAAACTTTGAAAGAATGTAAAACTCAAAAAGAGTTAGACGCTTTTGAGCAAGTTTACATAAAACGTTATAATTCTATAAATGAAGAATTCGGTTACAATATACTCACAGGGACAGCGAATAAGTTCGGTTCAGGTAGTCCAGCGTTATTACCTGATATTAAAGTTAAGATGAGCATTGCAATGCAAGAAAGATTGAAATCAGGTTGGAAACCTAAGCATTATCTAACAGAAGAACATTATAAGGCTCATTCTGAATTCATGAAAGAATATTTCAAAACACACGACCAACATAATAAAGGTAAGAAGATTGAAAAAGAAAAACATGCTATGTACGGTAAAAAACATTCTTTGGAAACTAAAAATAAGATGAGCCTAAATCACGCTGATTTTTCTGGTAAAAATAATCCTATGTACGGTATTAAGATATGCGGGGATAAAAATCCAGCGTTTGGAAAGAAATGGATTACGAATGGAAAAGAAAATAAATATATAGATAAAGATGACGATATACCGTTTGGTTTTAGAAAAGGTGTAACAAGAGGAATTATAAAAATATGAAAATAATTATAGCAACATTCGAAATAGCAAAATACGGAGGAATCGTAGAACACATAGAAGCTAAGGTAAAAGCATTCAAATCATTAGGTCATGAAGTTGACATAGTAGAACTAAAACCATCTTCCACAACACAAAAGAAATACGACGAAGCTATAAGAAAGTTTAAGTCCGGAGAATTTCAATCTACAAAAACTTTGAACTCTCAAAACGGAGGATATGAACTTTCTGAAGCAACAGGCTATTACAAGAACAACTATTACGGTTATTTTTTACCACCTTCAAATCGTATAGGAGTATTTGAAGAAGACGCTTTGTTACGTTGGTATGAGTTAGTTGAGGATGTAGATTTGATAATGTGGAATTTCATGCCTACAAAAAGTTCTGCTTGGAATAAGGCTGATTTTAGCTTTTGGTGGAAATTTTATGATTTACCTTCAAACATAAAACAAGTCTTTACAGCACATGATGCTTACTTCGATATCAGAGCTTCGAACGTTACAGCACTAAAGAAGAAAATACTATTCTTAGAGTGCGCACACGTTGCCGCTTATCATTGCTGCGAAAATATAGGTATTCCTCGAGCATTACTTTTGAATCCTCGTTATTTACAGGACGATTTAGAAATGGAAATTATTCCTATGTCAGAAAGGGAAACAGACTTCTTTGCTGCTCATATCTTTAAGAGTATGAAGCATATGGAAGAACTTATACGTTGCGTACCTTATTTGAATCCAGATTCAATAGAAGACGACTCGACTTGTAGCTTCCCTTATTCGGTTGTCATTGCAGGTTCCGGAATAGAACAAGCCTATATGGTAGCAAAGGAAAAAATCAAACCTTGTTATATTTGTAATAAGAAGACTGACCCTGATATTCCGGAATACAGAATAGGTATTTCTAATTGGGAAATTGCTGAAAACCACGGAATGAATTACTTAGGTCAAATAAGTAGCAAAACTGTTAATAAATTTTTAAAGAACAGTAAATTCGCTGTAGACCCGAGTTGGGCTGCTCATTACGCTCAATATTGCAGAACTCATATCAACGGCTTCATAATAGAAGCTATGTTACACGGCTGTTATCCTGTACTTAGAGATTACAGCAGTTTAAGCAAAAATACAACCGATTCAGACCCACTGTTCGAAAGTATAAGAGCGATTTATATTCCTTGGGATGCAACTCCTAAACAGTTTGCTAAAGCATTACGAAAGGCTTGTAATAAGATTTCAGAAGAACAATATTTAGAAGATACGCTTCACAACTTCGAAATTGTCAAAACTCTTTTCAACGCAAAAGAAAATGTTGAGGAGATAGTTAGATTAGCTGAAGGCGGAAAGAAATTAGTTCGTAAGGAATTAGAGATAGGTCAAGATTCAGAAAATGTAAAAAGAATCTCCGAAGAAATAATGACAGGGTTCTTCAAAATCGAACTACCAATAATTTGGGAAACTTAAAATTACAGTTATAATTTCATAAAAAAAATTGAAATTATGGCAGCAGTAAAACAAGTAGGCGATGTTCACCCTAAAAATCCTAATTTAGTTTGGACTGAATATCAACCAGGAAAATTCGATTATAGAAACAAAAATTCGATAAAACCAGTAGGCGTAAAACCTATGGATGTTAAGCAATTATCAGTTTGGGCTCCATCCGCTAAAACAGACAGTCTGATAATAATAGCTCAATCCCCTAAAGCAGATGCTCAAAAAAGAAAAGTCGCTTACGATGAGTTGGAAAAAAGAGGACACGATATGTCTACTATCGACACTTCCGGAACGCTCGATAAATTCCTTAATAATCAAAATAAGGTTAATAATCTTTTAGGACGCAATAATCCTACTCCTACTCCATCTCCAGTGGTTGCCGGAGATGAAGCTCCTGTAGACGAAGATGGAATCACCGAAGAATGGTGGTTGAATAAAACCGACGCTCGTGTAAAGAAAAATTTCAATCTTTCAACAAAGTCTGGTCGTATCAAATATGACCACTTTCTCGACAAGATGAAAAAGAAACAGAAGAACTATAAGAATCCTGTTCGTGTTATGCAGGATTTAGCTCGTCAATACGCTTACTTCTTGAAGAATGAAAAAGCAAGGTTTATGATTTCTGCAGGGGGTGCTGGTATTGGTAAAACTTATTTATTCAAGACTCTTTCAGAATATTTGAATATCAAACCTTTTGACTCAACAAAAGACGCTCCTGGCGATGGCGATTACGGTTACTTCGAAGCTCCCAATGTTTCTTCAGCAAAACAACTTGCCGGCATATTAAAAAGTCATAACGGTAAATTATTACTGTTCGATGACAATGACGCTGTTTTAACAGATAAGCGTTGCGCCGCAATGATGAAGAAAGCTACTGCTACAGGCGGCAAAAGAATCGTAGATGACCCTGAAGATAAAACAATCAACTTCGAATTTACAGGACGTATCATGATAATGACTAACAAAGATTTAGCTACATTATCGGAGAACGAAGATACCAAAGCTGTTATATCGAGAGCCACAGGCGGTAAATCTGAAATTTACTTAACTGTTTCTGAAACTATTGACGTTCTTAGAGACCGTTTCCAAAAAATGGAATTTGATACCGTTGACAGATTAGACGATACAAACGAAGATGTTCAAGAAAGAGCTGAAGTATTCCATGTAATAGAAAAGAATTCGAAGAACATTGACCCAGCTCAATTTACGGTTCGTAATTTTGAATCTATGATTTTAGTTCGTAGAGCCGCAGAAAATGGAAACGCTATGGCAGATGACGCTGCTATCAACGACCTTATCGGTACTCATAAACAAGATTGGGAAGAAGAAGCGGGATATTTAATTACAAAGGCTCAAAACGATGAACTGTTTGTAGAATCAGCGGAAGATTTTTCTAAAGCAGAAGAAACGGAAGAAAATCCTTTTGTTAAAATAGTTGAAGGACAAGAAGTAGAAAAAGCGGTTGAAGAAGAATTTTCAGTAAACTTCGACAACATGGATATTGAGAAAGCAGAAACGTTGTTATTTGGAGAATAATGGAACTATTAGAAGCTCTTTACAGAATAGCGGAACTAAATGGGTCGGGAGATGTTCCCGACTATGTTTTAGTTAAGGCATGTAATAATTACAAAATAAATTGTTCTTACTTCATTGAATCGGAAGATTATGATATAAAGATTTCAAAATCTATATCTGATTATTTGAATAACAACGAACCAGAAGATGAAGTTTGTAAGGCTGTGCTTCCAGGAACTACTAAAGTTGTAGACGGAGTTGTTTATATTTATACCGCAACTCCTGGCGCAAAAACTCAATATGACTGGAGGGTTTATAGCAATCCTAACTCAGCTTTAAATACCGCAAAACAAACTTCTAAAAAAGCTGTAATTTCTCAAAGGTATGTAAACGATTTATTTCCTTTAGAGCTCGCTTCTTTTGTTAATATCAAAAAATTAGGAGGAAGTACAGGAGCTGAACTCGTTAAGGATTCAGGAGGAGCTCAATATGTAATGAAGAAAGGTTCTAACACCTCTTCTGCACACGTAGAGTCGGAATATATAGCTAATCAACTTTATGAGATTTTAGGAGTAAGGACGCCAGATTACGAGCTGTACGACGATAAGGGTGAAAAAGTTCTTGTAAGTAAATTCATTCATAACGCAACAGTTGTTAGTGCTTCAGATTACAATGAGCTTTCAAAGAATTTTATCATAGATGCATTTTTAGCTAATCGCGATGTTTACCAAAACGATAATTGTTTGAAAGACGCTTCTGGAAGAATATACAGGGTTGACAATGGAAGTTGTTTAAGTTTCAGAGCAGGCGGTTCTACTAAAAAATTCGACGAAGATGTAGCTAATGATTTAAAGGGCATGATTCAATACAACGGTCATGTCATAGCTAATTTGTCAGACCAAGATATCATAGACCAAATAACCGACTTACAAACTAAAAAAGATTTTACCGTAGATTTCCTTGCGGCTTCAGGACAACAGTCACTTTCCGACATTATATCTAAAAGGTTTGACAAACTTGAAGATATCAAAAAGGAATACGAGAAAAAGATTCAAAAGAAAGTAGCTAAAAGTGCTTTGAAAAACGCTCCGAGAAATTTACTTCCGGACGCTGATATGTACAAGGAATTCGACGACGTTGAATTAGATTCCATCTTTAAAAGCGTTTCAGGTTCTTGGTATGACAAGGTAATGAACAAAACTTACAGAGGTTGGGAATTAGTTGAGAATATTTGTAAGTTAAGAGGTTTTGACGCAAGACCCGAAGTTGTTAATGAAAATACTTATTGGCAAGAAGTTAAGAAGAATCCGGAAAATCAATTATTCAGAGGTTTAACAAAAGGAAACAAACCTTCAGAAGAATATGCCGACGATTTCAAATACGACGATGAATGTTTTTACGGCTCTGTAGGTATTTACGGTTCTGGAATTTATTTCCACGCTAATGACAATTCAAGCGGAAAACAACATGATAAAACAGATTACAAAAATTCCAGAGCTTATGGTCATGCACTTCAGTATGCTAATTATCAAGGAACAGTAATAGATGCTCTTTTGAGTCCTAAAGCTAAAATAGCAAAATATAAGGATTTAATAAAACAACTCGAAGCGGAAGTTGTATTCGATGATTCTCAAGCAAAAGCTATACAATCTAAAATAAATTTATTGAAGATTGATTTAAAGGAATTCGAGGATGAGTTTCATAACGTTACTTACAATACAGAAAATAATGTAAGGAACGCAATGCATTGGGACCAAAACTCCTATATTATGCACGCTATAGAAATAGACGCTGTAAATTGGGGAGCTATCGATGAACACGGGAATCCCACTTATCCTGATTTCAATTCTTTCTTTCATGGTAAGATAAAAGGTTGGGTAGAAGCGAACGGAGGAACTGTAACCGAAAAAGCTCCTAATAGCAATGCGTTCATTTTGAAGTTACCAAATAGCAAACAAACGTTTCTACTTTCAGAATATACTTATATGAATAATGCAATCAAACAAAAGAATGCATTTACAAAAGCGTATAATTATCCTGTAGAAAGATTCAGAGATTGGTTTGTAACTAATCATTTTGCTATAATCAATAAAAAAGTAGAAGAAGAAGTTTCTAATTTGGGTGACAAAATAACGGATTTAAAATCTGAAATAATGAGAGTTAAGAGCGAACTTTCAGACCAAGGAGACGAGCTTAACAAAGTAAAGAACAAAAATGTTAATCCGGATAAGGATATAATTTCTTGTTGCGTACACGCTGTTAAAACAGGTAGAGAAGAAGCATTAGGAATTTACGCTGCCGTAAAGGGATATGACGCAATAAAAGTTCCTAATGGTAACGGAATAGGAAATTCATTTATAGTTGTATTGAACAGAAGTAAGGTGATTGTAAAAGAATAGTTATGAGAGAAAGATTATTATCAGTAATAGGAGCACGGGCAAAGAATTATTTAGACCGAAAAGTTCCGAGTAGTATTATTCCATTCACAGGTTCATTCCCATTGCTTAACAGCGTAGAATTTGAAGATTACGTAGAGTTATTGAAAACTAAAATGTATCTTACAGATTTATCTGATAAATTACAGAAAATTACTTTGTTAGGTAACAAGATGGCTCTAATGGAAGAAAGTTTCAAAGAATATTTGAAAAGAGAAAACTTAGAATTCAAAACAATGAGTTCAAAAGAAAAAACTTCTCATTTGTTAGTTTGGTTAGAAGAAGATAATTTATCAACAAACGATTTAAAAATAAAATTATGAAACTGTTAATTAAGACTTTTTACAAAGGAGAAAAATATACGTTAAGCAAATTATCTATTGACGGTGTGAAGATGTGCGATATCATCGAAGATAAGGTGAGAGCTCTTCCGGCAAAATGTCTTTATACTCCAAAAGGATTAGATTGCAAATGTAAGGAAAAAGTTTACGGAGAAACGGCTATTCCTGCCGGAACTTACAAATGTGAGTTTACGATGAGTAGTAGGTTTAAAAGAAAACTTCTTGCTATTTTAAATGTTCCTCATTTCATTGGAATAAGAATGCACAGGGGAAATACCGAAATAGATTCGCACGGCTGCACTATCGTTGGGGAAAATAAGGTAAAAGGAAAAGTCATTAATTCTACTTATTGGGAAGAAAAATTAAATGATATATTCGAGGAAGCTTCAAATAACGGAGAGGAAATTGAAATAACAATCGAGAGATAAAAACTTTCTTGTTACAGTTATAATAAGTCATTAATTTACAAAAAAAATTCATGAAAGTAAACGATAATATAAAATTTTGGCTTCCTGTAGAAATTCAAAAAGGTTTCAACGAACAGGGAACGGAAATAATGAAGTTAGGAGGAATTGCGTCTACTATAGACAAAGACTTCGACGGAGAATCGTTAGACCCAAGCGGATTTGATGTAACACCTCTTCTTCAAAGCGGGATTGTTAATTGGCATCATCAAGTTAAAGGTCAGCCAAAAACAATAATCGGAGAACCAACAAAAGCTGAAATCAAACCTGAAGGACTTTACATTGAAACAGAATTATATCCTTCGAGTCAGATTGCTAAAGACGTTTGGGAACTTGCTCAAACTTTGCAAAAAGATAGCAAAACTCGTAGATTAGGATATTCTATCGAGGGAAAAGTTTTGAAAAGAAAATCTGACGACCCTAAAAGTCCTGATTTCAAGAAGATATTAAAAGCGAGTATAACAGGCGTTGCTATAACTCACCAACCTAAAAATCCAAAAACTTTTGCTAATATAATCAAAGGAGAAGTCGATAACGACGACATCGACGATGAGGTTGAAGAAACAGAAGAAATTGAAAAAGAAATGAATACCGAAAACGGAGCTGCTTTGAAAAAAGAGTCTGTTAATAAGGATATGAAAACTTCTTTAACAAAATCTCAAGTTTTGGAAATTTTATTCTTCGATAATCCGGATTTAAGTATAGAAAAAGGAGAGCAAATTTACAAATTAATAACAAAAATATCGGTCATGAAAAACAAAAAAAGTATTTCAACTGAAGATATTGAAAAAGCCTATGAACTTTTAGGTGTTGACAATATTGAAAAGGCGAAGGAATCCTCTGACGAAACTCCGGAAGTTGTTGAAGAAGACAAAGATGGAGATGAAGGAAAGAAAGAATCTAAAAAAGAGCAAAAGGAAGCTGAAGAATCAAGCGACGATAATTCAGTTGAAAAAGCTGAAACTCCGGAAATAGGAAGCAACTTCTCTGAAAGATTCGACGGTATTGAAAAAGCTATTATGACATCTAATAAAAACACTAACGAGTTTATCAAAGCTGTTGGAGTTTTAGTTAAGGATACCAGAAACGCTATTCAGAAGTCGGAAGAAAGAGAAGAACAACTTCTTGATATCATTAAGGCTCAAGGTGAAAGTCTTGATATTCTTAAAGGTCAAATCGAAGAGATTGGTAATTTCACTCCTGCTCCAAAGTCTATTAAGAGTGCGCAAGTAATGGAAAGAAACTTTTCTAAAGGCGAAGAAAATGAACTGAAGGAAGATAGCAACGCTACTCTTAGTATTTCGAAAAACAAACGTGCTATTGTTGAAATTTTAGACCAAGCTTGTTTCGCTAAAGGTTACGATGCACAGTTCGGAAAGGCTTGTACTCAATTCGAATCTTCGAATGTAATCATGCCCGATGTAATCAATCGTTTGAAAAACGAGTTTAACATAAATATAGTAAAATAAACAATTTTAATTTTTAAAAGTATGAGCAAATTATCTATTAATCTGTCTGACTATGCTGGTGGTGCCGCTCAAGGTGCTGAGTATGGTGTGATGGGGATGGAAAATGTGGACCAACTTAACAAAGCTCTTTCGGCAGGTGACATCACTGGTCGTGAGACAACTGATATGTTGGACGCTTCTGGTGCCCCTTTGAAAGTTGAGTCTTTGGAGAAAACTCTGAAACACTTGACATTCCGTGAAACTGACATTAAACTGTGGAAAGACGTGCCTAAAAAAGCAGCTTTCAATACAGTTGAAGAGTACCAACAACAAGTATCTTACGGACAAGACCGTGGTGGCTTCAACAACGAGGGTGAACTTCCGGAAGAAGAAGACAGCGTATATGTACGTAGAGCTCAGTTGGTGAAATATCTTGGCGTTACCAAATCGGTTACTCACCAGATGACTCTCGTTAACAGTGCTATTGGCCCAGTAATGGACAAAACTATTAAAGACGGTACTATGTGGATTCTTCGTAAGTTGAACAAATCTCTTTACTTCGGTAATGAAAATATTGTTCCTCAGGAATTCAACGGTTATATTGCACAGCAAATGCAGTCTGACGCTTGGGCGAGCTATGCCGCTTACATGGACTCTGAAAATATTGTTGACTTACGTGGTTATGCCTTGTCTGAAACTGCTATCGAATCTGCCGCAAACAGTATCGTTGAAAACTTCGGTTTAGGTACTCAAATCTATGGCCCACCTGCAGTTCTTTCGAACTTCGTTAAGAATTTCTATGGTAATAAATTTATCCAACCCAACACAGCTGCAACTTCGAATGGAGTTATGGGTCAACGTGTTCAAGCGTTCGATTCTCAGTTCGGTCAGATTGGTTTGAACCACGACGTGTTCTTCAAAAAATTACCAAGTAAAACTCCAGCTTCTGCTGCAACTTCCGCTAAAGCTCCAACGAAACCAGCTTGGGATGCAACAACTCCTATCGCTATCGTTACAGGTGTTGCCGGAACCAAATGGACCACTGCCGATGCAGGAAATTACTATTATGCAGTATCTGCTTTGAACCGTTTTGGTGAATCAGACCTCGCTGTATATAGTGCTGCCGCTGCCGCTGCCGTTTCTGGTTGTGCCGTTGCTTTGAAATTTGCTGATGGTGGGGGTGCAAACGCTGCTACAGGTTATCGTATTTATCGTACCAAAGTAGGCGGTGCTGCAACAGGCGAGTTCTATCCTTTGTACGAAGTATCTACAGATGACTTGACCCGTGGTTACGATGGCGCTGGCGCTGGAATTATCCGTGACTTGAACCGTTTCTTGCCGGATTGCGACCAATGTATGTTGCTTCAGTTTGACGAAGAAGTAATTGAGTTCGCTCAACTTGCTCCTCTTATGAAAATGGACTTAGCTGTTCTTTCTCCAGCGTTCCGCTTTATGGTGTTGCTTTACGGTACTCCATTCTTGTACGCTCCGAAAAAACTTGTTCGCTTCATCAACGTAGGAACAACGTTAGCATAAATAGTATATTCATCATTAAAAGGGGTGGGAGATTATGTCACCCACCTTTTTTTATATAAAATCGTAAAGTTATGAAAATCAAGTTGAAAAACAACAAGTTAGGTATTGCTAACTTAATCGTACCTATCGATGGTATGATAAGTATTAATCCGGAAGGAGTTGCAGAAGTTTCTGAACAATGTGGTAAAATCCTTTTAGGTCAAATTGACAACTGGGAAGAAGTAGTCGATAAAAAGACTGCCGCTAAAACAACTTCTCCTGTCGCTGACGAAAATACGGAAGAAACCAAAGAAGATTCGAACGAAGAAGATTCGAACGAAGATAATGAAGAGCTTACAGATGAGCAAATCATCGAAGGTATTAAATCATTGTCTTTAGAAGAAGCTATTAATTTAGCAAAAGAATCTGGTTATCCGGAAAAAGAATGGGAAAAGATGTCAACCAAAGCTAATTTAATGTCAGCTTATCTCATCAAAAAGTTCAAACAAAGTAAAAAGTAATTTTGTATGCCTACTATAAGATTGAAATTCAAGTATAACAAAAATTCTGATTCTATAATTAGTCCTTCAGATTTGTTAGATAAGTTTCTCTTCGGTATTCCTTTATGTTCAGAAGACGGAAAGCGTATATCTAACAGCACTATCAAATCTCACATTGACGCTGCTCAGAAGAAAATAGAAAATTTGTTTAACATAAAAATCAACAAGCGAGTAATTGAAGAAAGTAGAGATTTTGTTAGAGAGGAATTTCAATCTTGGGGGCATATAAAAACTATGTATCCGATTGTTTATATAAGCGATTTGAAGGGATACGTAAACGATGTTTGTCAAATCAATTATCCTAAGGAATGGTTATCTATAAAGAGGACGAATAACGATGAAGTTTTCAGGAACGTTTATTTAATACCAAATACAGGAAGTACGAGTGGAGCAACAATGACGCAAAACTCCATGATATATAACGGACTTTCTCCTCACATGAATTGGTTCGGTAAAAAGTTCATTCCAAATTATTGGAGAACTAAATACATTACAGGTTGGGACGAGGTTCCGGAAGACTTGTTAAATATGATTGGAAAATTAGCTGCTATAAATGTATTGAATGTTTTAGGAGATATAATTTATGGCGTAGGTATAAGTTCTATCTCAATATCATTAGACGGAGTTTCTCAAACTACTCCGTTAACCAGAGGCGGAAATTCAAGTTTATTCGGTTCACGAATAAAACAATATACTGAGGAAATTAACAAAGATTTCCCCGACTTAAGAAGCATTTACAGAGGAATTACTTTTGAAGTTTTGTAATTATGAATAAGAGCATTGTAACAGGTAAAACGCCACTGGAAAAATCTGTAAGTAGCGGAAGCTCTCCGAAGATAGCTTGGCGCACCGACCGTTTCACTCAACTGATAAATAATCATGGGTATGAAGCGTATGTTGACAAAGCTATGCGCTGTCCCTGTGTAGACAAAACTTCCGGAGGAGCTCTTTCAAATTGCAAGAACTGTTTAGGAAGAGGGTACTTTTTTGTAGATAGAAAAAATACGAAAGTAATTTCTCAATCTATGAATAACTCTAAGAAGTACGAACAGTGGAGCGAAACAAATAAAGGTATTGCAAAAATAACTGCTTACGGAATAGACCGATTGGGAATAATGGATAGGATTATCCTTTTGCCGTTAATAGCTTATTATTATGAAATCCTCAAACCTGTAGAATACGACGATGAGTTGTTAGCTTATCCTATTTACGAACCAATCGAAGTTGAGCAAATATTCCTATTCAAAAGCTCCGGAGAGAAGTTGATTCCTTTAACTTCAGAACAATATACGGTAGATGGTAACAAAATAGTATTTAGCAAAGATTTAGAGGATTTAGTTCCTAGCGATGATATAAACGACTTAGCTGCTAATTTAAGTGTTGCTATTCGCTATTCTTACCATCCTGTTTATCATGTAATTGAAATTAACAGAGAACTAATGATGGTAAACGACGTTAACAAATGTCAATTAAACAAAACAGGTTTAAAGAACATGCCTATAAATGTAATGGCTAAAAAAGCTCATTATATATTCGATGCTCAAAAGTTTGATTCTGAATTATTAGAAAATACCGTATATCCGACTCCATAATGGCTAATCCTATAACAATAGACCTATCTGGATTACAAGCTCAATTCGGAATATCAGCTAAACACGTTGATATACTTACAGAAGTTTGTTTAGATGAAGTATCTGCTGTTATACATATGAATTGGGAAACGCTTGCTAAAAGAAGTTTACATTCAACGCTTCCGGAATACTTAACAAATCTCAAGAGATATAATTCCGGAAAATTCGCAAGACAAATAGTTTTAACAGGAATGCTTCCTGTAATGTTAGAGAGCGGAGCTTCCGCTTTTGACATAAAAACGTTCTTCGAAAAATCTAAAAAAGTTAAATATACTGTTCCGAGATACAACGCTAAAGGTAAAATGATAAGTCCTGGCGGAGATTGGTATCTAACAGTACCGTTCAGAATAGGAACGCCAGGAACTGTAGGACAAGCAGGATTCACTAATCAGATGCCTCCGGAAATTTATCAACTAATGATCAAGCGAGCAGCATTAAGTTCTTTGTCGTCAAGAGAAGTTCCGTCTCCTCATAATATTCCTGGTTCAAGAGCAGCTATAACTATCCCAAGTTCCGGAGTTGTAATAAATGAATACGTTCATAAACATTCTATTTATGAAGGTTTATATAAAAAGACAGCGGCATACGGTAAAACAACTCAAAATACATACGGAACTTTCCGTAGAGCAGGAGCTAATTCAGACCCTAACAGTTGGTGGCATAAAGGATTACAAGCTCTTAAATTAGCAGAAAAGGCGGTAGCAATGACCGACGTAAATACTATTGTAGAAAATGAAGTTACAAATTATTTAGAAAAGATATTATGAGTGCAATAATCATACCTGAATTAATAATTCACAGAACGTTAACAAAACTTTTAGAATTCATAACAAAAGATTGTGAAGACGCAACCGACGAAAAAGATACTTTGCTTTATAAGCTATTAGGTGAAGACGAAGATAAAAATATTCTGAAAATGAATAGAGTTATTTTTTATGACCAAGCTAAACATATATTCACAAAGAAGGATAAAATAAAAGTGAATTATGGTTACAATATGGAATCGTCGGATGATTTGGCTCTACACATAATACTTCCTTCAGAAAACGGAAGAGATGCGGCTATCGGAGGAGACGAGGGGTATGACCCAGATAATTTTGAACCTACTATAGAAGTTCCGGAAAGACCGTATGAAATAAAATATACTCAGTTGTTCGACGCTAATTATCAGATAATGATAACTTCTTCAAATCAAACGGAGATTATGATAGTTTATCATATATTGAAATCTTGCTTGTTAATTTCTATGAATTATTTAGAGTTAAACGGTTTGCGAACATCTAAAGTTTCAGGAGGAGATTTGTTAATTCAACAAGAATATGTTCCTAATCATATTTTCAGTAAGGTTATAAATCTATCATTTGCGTATGAACTTACTGTACCCGCGATGATTAAAAATGAGGATTGGGAAAATCTGATATTCTCTGGAAGTGTAACAATATAATTTTTTTTAACAACAATTATAATAAAACAAATTAAAAAATAAATAATTATGTCAACAGTTGTAAAAATAGGAGGTAAAAGTTACATTGAGCCAGGAGCTTATGCTTTTACAAAGTACAATCCGACGTCTGTGAATAATGTTTCTAACTTCGGAAATGTTCTTATTATAGATACAGTAGGATATGGTTTGAACTTGAACAACGCTATTGAATTAACAGGCGGTTCCGGAATTGACGGAGAATTGAACAAAGGTATTAAATCCGTTTATGAATTCACAGATATTCAAAGTTTCCGTAAATTCACAGGCGGTGGTAAATTAACAAACCTTGTTAGAAAAGTATTTGACCCAATGTCTGATACTAATTTAGAAGGTACTCCTGGTGCTCCGAAAGTTTATTATGTAAGAGCAGCTACAACAGTTGCCGCTAAATGTGTAATCCCAGCCGCAACGGGAGTAGCTGCAGGAGCAATAACTTTAGTTTGTAAAAACGAAGGAATAAGCGGTAATACTTATTTATCTTCTGTTTTGAAGGCTGGATATTTAGCTCAGGTTGAGAATACTTCAAGCACTTCTAGGAGACTTAAGATTTCTAAAGGTACATTTGAAGGTCAAGATTCTAATGGAGAACCATACGGACAATATTCTTTAGTTGATTCAACTCCGGAAGTTGTATTTTATAGCGAAGAATACACAACTGTAGGACAATTATACGAAGCATTGTTGAAAGATAGTAACATATCTTCTCATTTTGTAATTAGTGTTCCTCAATCTTTCGATAGAGCTTTATTAGTAGGAGTTTCAGGAACATATGATTTCGAAGACGGAGCTTCATCATATACAGGTCAATTAGATAATGTATTTGAAGCAATTACAGAATTAGATTATAACTTCGTTTTGTCGTTAGAAGTAGCAGATTCTGTAAATAATTCGGCTATACTTACTCATTTGAGAACAAACGCAAAATTTCAAGCCGTTATGTTCTGCGCTCAAGAAGATTCTGAAGTAGCTTCTGCGGTAACAGATTCAGAATATTATAACAACGAACAAGTTGTTCAAACGATTGGTTCTCCGATTGTTCCTAAAAAAATAACTTCTGGAAATAAAACTTTAGACCCTGTTTATCTTACAGCTTCTGTTTTAGGATTAGTTGCTGGAGCAGCTCCTCAAACACCTTTGACTTTTAAAAGAGTTGGATACAGTAATTTCTTAAAGGATTACACTAAAAAAGAAAGAGAACAACTTTTGCAAGGCGGTGTGATGCACGTTCGTAACATAAGCGGATATTGGTGTGTAAATCAAGGCATTACTACTGTTCAAGATAATTTGAATACCGTTGCTTTAGATGGTCAAACTCGTGAGTTGTCTATCGTAAACATCAAAGCTCAAATCAACAAAGAACTCATATTAGAAGGAGAAAAAAGATTCGTAGGTAATACAATCGCTCAATCTTCTCCGGAAAGTATTAAGAACTTCACTGAAACAAAACTCGCTTCGTTTATTGCAACTCCAGGAAATGATAATTTGATTATGTCTTGGAAGAATGTTAAAGTTACTGTAGCGAACGGTGATTCAACCGTTACTTACGACTTCGTTCCTAATGTTCCTTTGAACAAAGTATTCTTCATTGGTAATATGTTAGATTTCAAATTTTAATTAAAAAAATTATTACAAAAATGGAAAATAAAACAATGACAGCGCCATTAGCTATAATTCAGATAAATGGCGTAACAGTAGGAAAGATGAAGAACATTCGTGTAAGCGAATCTTTACAGAGAGGACGTGTTGTAGGAATAGGTTCTTTAACTCCAAGCGAACTTCCGGCATTAGGTTGGACAGGTACTCTTTCGTGTAGCTCTTACAACATTGACTTCAAGAAATTATTGAACGTTTCTTCTCAAGGCATGTATCGTGAAGCAGGTTCAGTTGAAGCTTGGGCGAATTCTATTTTACTTCAGGAAGCTGGACTTGAAATCAGTATCTTGAGAAAAAAGAAACAAGCTGCCTTAGGTGTTGCGGGAACTTCTTCTAAATTCGAAACTTTTGCTAAAGTAGGAGCTGCTTTTGCAACAAGAGAAAACTTCGACATACAGGAAGGACAAATCTCCGGAAGAGACACTGAATTCGAATATCTTGAACCGATACTCTACACTATTGCGTAATCAGCGGTAACAAATTACAGTTATAAAAAGAGCATAACCTTATTTAAGGGTTATGCTTTTTTATTGTTAAACTAAAACAAAATTGTAAAATGATTGCAAGACAACATTCCTTTGAATTCAAGGGAGAAAAAATTGTAGTAAACTTCCCTACAGTAGGACAGTTAATCGACATGGAGTCTATGAAACAACTCCTAACAGGTAACAGATATGCAGCTATGGCATCATCTAATTTAAAGTCAATGAACTTTTCTTTAAACTTAGTAGACGCCATTGTTTTCTTTCAGGTTATGAGCCCGAAAGTTAAGCGTATGATTGAAATAGATGATTATACTAAATTAGACCCTATCATAGCAAAAGAATTAGTTGAAATATATCAAAAAGATATTTTTGCACCTTGGTATTACGAAATACTAAAAGAACTATATTCTTATGGCGACGCTGATTCAACCGAAAAAGAATCTTAAACAGGAAGTAAGACATCTTGTTTTTGAATGGAGTAAATTTCCTATAGATTATTGGTGGAGAAAAAAGTATAACGTCCCATTTGGTTCTAAACAACATAGGGAAATGTCTTTCTTTGATATGTTGTTCGAATTCGAAGAAAATAAAATGTTATTCGACAAGAAAATCGATTTAGAAGTCGATGAAGACGAAGAATACGAAGTTATGTCTCAAGATGAGATTGACAAAGAATATGAAACAATAGATATAGAAGATTTACCAGAAGACTTATAATATGCCGGATATAACAGTAAACATACGAGGAAATGCTGAACAACTTAGAAGGGAACTTAACGACGTGTCAAACGTCGGAGGTTCCCAAGGTGTTGTTAACAGACAAGATGTATTTGAACAATTCTCTGAAAGAAAAGAAAATAAGGGTAAATTCAACGACCGTTACTATGAAGATTTAGCTCGACAGAGAATGAATGACGCTCAAGCTGAAATAGCAAGGCGTTACGATGAAAGAAGAGCTGACCTTCAAGGTAAAACAGAGGGAAGGTACGATGAAGTAGACCGTAGAGTTGAGGAAGCAAGAAAGATTGCTGAAGGTAGTTATTCAAATCCTAATGACCCTTTAGTTAAAGGAATGCTTGACCAACAGATGGAAGGTATGCGTGAGCGTATGTATCGTGAAGTTGGAGGAAAAGTTGACCGAGAAGAAGAGTCGTTAAATCAACAAGAAAAAGAAGAAAAACAAAACGTTGAAAAAGAGTTAATCGAAGCTATCCGGAATTTAGCTGACGAATATCAAAACCAAGCTTCTGAAGGCAGCGATAGTTATATTGGTAAACTTCGTGAAGAAAAAAGAAGATTACTAACAGAACGAGATTCAGCTTCCGACGAGGACGAAGCACTTGATAGACAAAGGGAGATTGATTCTTTAAACGAAAGATTATCTCCATTCGACGGAAGAACAGGTCGTGAACAAGAAGTAGACCCTTATGGATTAAAGATATTAGGACTCACTACAAGCGGAGGAAACGCAGTTCGTGCGTTAGGTGAAGGAAATATAGGAGGAGCGGTTCAAGGTGTTTCAGGAGGCATAGCTTCAGCTGTAGGTGGAAAAGCAGGTATGGCTATCGGAGGAGTTGGAGGAACTGTCGGAATGATTTGGGAGTTAATCGAAATGTTCGCTGACGCTGACGGTAAATTAAGAGAATTTACAAGAAG
The DNA here is from genome assembly GCA_022729795.1 of Sulfuricurvum sp. Lineage (GTDB taxonomy): Bacteria > Campylobacterota > Campylobacteria > Campylobacterales > Sulfurimonadaceae > Sulfurimonas. The sequence continues at coordinate 26,787 of DZBD01000005.1, forward strand.
TAGAGCCGTATCGGGAGGGAAGTTAGGAACTGAAGGTTTTGATGCTTTAAAACAAACCTTAGAGCAGGGAGCGTTCGGAATGACTAATCAGGATATAGGATTATCCGAACAAGACTTTGTTAAGATGGCAGCTGAATCTATATCAAAAAGAGGAACGTCTGAAAATTGGTACCAAGAAGCTATGGGTCAAGTAGCTATGGAAAAATCTTTGAACTTAAAAGAGGGTTCTTTACAAGAAGGAGGACAATTCGATAGATACGGTAAAACGGTTACAGACTCAGTTGCTGGAATGGTTACTATGTTAACCGAAATGACTAAAGCTGGAATTAATACAGGTGTATCTGAAACCGACTTCACAAGGGTTCAAGAAAAATACGACATACAACAAGGTGTAATGAGGAATTATATGGGTATGTCAGACAAACCTTCATACGCTGCCGCAAATACTATGTTAGGAGCAATGTCGTCTATCGGAGGAATAACTCAAGATTCGAGAATAGGAGGAGAAATTCAAGCTATGCAAGGTATGGTTCGGAATCCTATGAATGACAGGATGAGAGCTCTCGTTATGGATACGGCTTCAGAAATACTTCCGGAAGCTGGCGGTAAATTGAGTGCTATAGATATGTTGATGAAAAAACCCGAGAATGAAAATAAAGTTATTCAAGCCGTCATGGAAAGAATAACGAAACAGTTCGGAGGAATGGATACTGAGATGGGATATTTTGCTATGAAGGCTGCTTTACCAAACATTTCCCCAGACCGATTAATGGAAATATCAAAAGGTATAGCAGGAGGAAAAGCAGGTGAAATTCTTAAAACAGGAGGAGCAGCAGGAGCTTTTGCCGGAATTAGAAAAGAAGATTACATAAAACAAGCTGCAACTCTTGTAACAGGAGTTGCCGAAGCTAAAGTAGCGGTTGTAGATGCTATCAAGGGATTAGGAACATTATTTGGAGGAAAAAGCAACGATTCAAAATAAGTTATGACTGAGAATAATAAAGAAGAAAAATTTGTTACGTTAATTCACAGAGATTCCGACGTGTTAACTTTGACTGAATTTATGGACAAAGAAATGATTTATGAAATAGAACCAAAGGATTTATTTGAAATCAATAGAGAATTTATTTGGTTACAGATGAATAAAGATACTTTTTCATCTTATGCTGAAGGAAGTGTTCCAAAATCGAGTGCGGAATTAAAATTAGATATGTTTCTTCCAAGACCTTGTAATTTGAATATTCCAGCAAAGAACGTAAAAAAGGAGCTTTTAATTTCTCAAACTAATCTACAAACTAACGAAGATGAATTTTTTGCATTCAGCGACGAAAATATACAAAAAAGTTTTTTGAACAATTTCACAGCTATTGTAGAAGAAAATAATTCATATTCTAAAAATAATTACAATTGCACTGTTCTCATTTATTGCAAGGCTCTTAATGTAAATTTGTTCAAGGGTGGTATTGTAATGGGAGATAAACTCCTGGATGTTTCAAATTACGTTGTAGGATTAAATACTTTTGTTGATAAAAACGGAGGTAATTTTACAATAAAACTTCCATTCCTTACAAAGGATAAACAGAATTTAACAGTTGGTCTTTCTGACGACCCTTTCTTTTATGAAATACCTAGAATTCAGGATAATTTGAGTTCTTACAAAAAGTCAGATTTCAATTCTAATATAGACTATTTTTCTAATGTAATTCAAAGTAACGACTTGGTATTCATAAAATTCGATAGTATAAAAAGAAAAGATGAAACCATACAAATAGAAGCTTCAGACCTTCCTAACGAAAATTTTGATATGATTGCTTTGGTTGATGAAATAACCGTTTCTAAATCAGCTCAAAATTCAGATGTTAGTGTAGAAATTATAGGAAGAGATTTGATGAAATTGTTAATCGACGATTCGAGTAATTTCTTTCAAGTTTCAACAACAAATTCTCCTGAAAGTATATTTTGTAATACTCACAGTTTCGGCGACGCTTCATCTGTAGATAAAACAGGAAAAGGTTATCCCGACCCTATAAAAAGAGTTAGAAGATTAGTTGGAGAAATAGACGTTTTTTCAAACAGGACGAATATGAGTTTGTCATTTATATTGAAAGGAGTTATTTCTCAATTAGCAAATATTGAAATAATTAACAACGCTTTTTTCGATTCTTGGGGAAGTAAAAGAACTACATTCAAAGAATTAACACCTATTAAAAAATGAACAAATTTTATAGCGGTTTCGTAGGTAATTTATCGACTTTAAAAGTCACAAGTCCTTTTGGAGTTAAGAGAAAAAATCATACTCATTCCGGATTAGATATAGGTATTCCTGTAGGTACTCAACTGTTAGCTCCTTTCGACGGATTCGTTTACAATAAATCTGTAATTAAAGGAGGGGGGTTATCGTTGTATTTACAAAGCGATGAGAATCCTAATTTAATGGTTGTTTTAATGCATTTAAAATCAGTTTCTGTAAATAATGAAGATAAGTTTACATCAGGAAAATTATTAGCTCTTTCCGGAGGACATCCTTCAGATAAACCAAATTGCGGAAGAAGTACTGGTCCACATTTACATATAGAAGTTAGATTAAACAGAATACCTTACGACCCAACACCTTTCTTTTCAGATGTTCTTTCAACAAAGTCCGGTAAACAATTTTTTGGTTCTATTCCTCCGGAAGTTTATACAACAGAATTAAGTGCCGCTACATTAAAATCTATATCTAATTTCTTAAACAATCCTAATGAATCTTTAAATGAATTAGTTGATGAAAATTCTACTGAATACGAAGAAGAAGTTAAGAATACTAATGTAACAGAAGATTTAGCTCCTGGTATTTGGCAAATAGTTAAATTACTCATAGATTCTTCGGTTGTAGATAAACAGGTTGCTAATTCTGATATAAGTTTAGAAGAAGGAAGTTTGTTAAATTTCTTCCGTAAAGTTTGTCAAGAACCATTAGTGGAATTAATGAGCGACACTTACGGAAGTCAATTTTATTTTATAACAAGAAGACCACCTACAGACCAAATTGGTTACCAAAAGGCTTATGATTACAATGGAATAACTAATCTTTCTGATTTAGATATAATAACTACAAATCTTAAGTGGCATTCCGAAGGTGGTTATTCTTGGTATCAATTTTTACCTACAGCTGAAATGTTAGGAATAAAGGAAGCAACCCAGTTTGTACCAGCAGTATTCTTTTCTGAATACGCTTCTATTTGGGGTTCAAAACCTTTGATTGTCGAAAGTAATTATTACACCTACAAAGAAAGTGGAAAATGGAATAAGGGGGACGATAGTAACAAAAATTTTCAAATATACAATGCTATAGAAGATTTCAAATATCTGATTCAAAGTAACGCTTATCTTCCGTTTACAAGGGAAGGAGTTATCGTTACAACTTTAAACAGGCAATTGAAAAGAGGAATGTTCGTTACATTACCAAACAGAGAAATATACCATATAGATTCTGTTAACCACGATTACAGTATATCTGAAAATGTAAATGCTACAACCACAATGAATGTTTCAAGAGGAATCGTTTCTGATTATATATACGGCAAGAAAATTAAAAACAGATTAATAAGCTATTTTAATGTGATAGATTTTGGAGACAATAGTAGTGAAATAAATTATTCGAATTGGAGAGAAATAGTTTCAAAGTGGAAAGTTAATCCAGAAGTATTCGGATTCTTTTTAGCAAGACAACAATTCCAAAAGTTTGAATTCGAAAAATCAAAATGCGAAGTTACAGCTAATTTGAAAATGAAATCATGAACAAATTAAATAAAAAATTATCTTCTGCCGGAGTAGGATTCATTGTAATTCCGGAAGATGTAGATAAAAAAACATACGTAAAAAATTGTTACAGAACTTGTAGAGTATCTATAAACGGAGGTTATGGACACGGAATTTACAGGGGAATACATATTCCTATGGATGTTATTCAACAAATAAAATTTCCGGACGATTATAAGAGCTTCGGTTCAGCTGTAGTTTGGGTTAAGGATGGTCAAAGCGGTCAACCTGTTGTTATAGCTTGTTTAGTAGAAGAAGACGATTATTATTCTTTAGGTTCTAATAAGTTCCGAAAGGTTGTTAAAAACGGAAACAACATTGTAGATTTATTTATGGACGGAAATAAATCAAGTTTACAAATAAATATAACAGACGATGGTAATAATCCATCTGAAGTAATAGTTAAGTTGGGAGGCAAGAATAAGAAGTCTGTTTTCAAAATACTTAGCGATAATGAAATAAACCTTTCGGCTGATAATAAAATCAATTTACTTACGGATAATGAGATTTACTTAGAATCCTCACTTGAAGATAAAATAGTTTCTTTGAAATTCAATCAAGACGGAATATTATACAAGGATTCATTTGAAAATGAAATAGCTGTAAAAGATGGTGAAATAAATATAAAGTCAAAGAAGATTAATTTTGGAGAGGGTAAATCTCAAGTTGTCTTAGGAAATGAACTTATTAAACTTTTGGAAGATTTATGTTCAGCTTGCTCGTCTATTACTGTACCGACGCCAGTTGGCCCAAGCGGAATTCCTGTAAACGCTGCACAGTTTACAGTTATTAAAGGACAGTTAAAAAGTACTTTATCGGATTTAACTTCAACAGATTAAAATGTCAATACCAAGCGCATTAATCCAACAGACTCAAGATATACTTTTATCGTTAGGGAAAACAGCTGTTCATTCCTTAGCTCCTAACGATTATGAATACTATTTATGTTCCTTTGAATTATATGATAGTAGCATTAATATGATAGGTTTGTTTTCATTCTCAGTTATGCCTAACAATATAATGGAGTCTGAAACTCAGATTGCTAATATAACGAAAACAAATCGTTCCTTAGTTACTTCCTTCAATACTTCATTTGTTCCTAAAGATATATCGCTACAAGGTAATTTCGGTAGAAAGTTAAGAATGATAATAGGTGATAAGGAAGTTGGAAAATTAGGAAAGGATTTAGAATTTGGTAATTTAGTGAGTCAAAAAGGTCAGAAAAGTATCTTCGTTAAAACAGGATATGGAATGACAAAGACTCTTGAAAAAATTATAAAAGCCTCTTGGAAGTTAGACGCAAGCGGATTACCCTGTTTTTTAGTTTTCAGAAATTATTCGTTGAATCATCACTACATAGTAGAAGTAATGCAACATTCCTTTTCTCAAAGTGTTGACATGAATATGATTTGGAATTATTCTTTAGAATTAAAGGCGGTTGCAGACGCTAAAGTTCTTTTCAAACAAGAAAATAAAAATATATTAAAATCTAAAGCGTTCAAGAACGCTGCAGCATTAGGTTTGAATAAAATGATTTCTTCTGTAAAAAGAAGTATAATGAGATTTTAATATGGAACAATATATAATAAAATTTGAAGAAACAACGAAATTCCCTTTAATGAGTTTGCTCGAAAGGATGAATGATTTCGTAAATAATTCTCTTCCGGAAATAGAAGATTACTTTTCAGGTTCTGTTGAAACTATTGATAGTTTTCATTTGAAGGAATTAAAAGAACTTATTCAAAAATTTGTAGATTTGATAATGACGTTCAATAAATTTTCTGTAAAATTATCGAACGTTGGATTTTGGGAGCTCGCTGAGTATTGTACCGATTTACAGTCTTTCTTAGAAAAGGTTTCAAAGATGCCTAAATTCAAAAAAACTTCTTTTAATTACGGAAGTTTTGTTGACAAAACTCAATCTATAAGGAACGTCGGCGGACAAATGACCTTTGAAAAGATTTCAGAAGAAATGAATTTACCTTCAGAGAATTGGATTGATTTTATGATTAAAAATCAGATAAACGAACAAGACTGGGATATAAGCGAATTGAAATCTATAAAGGTATTTACACCAAACGAAAGGTTGAACGTTGAAAGCGTATTAGACCAGCCGATAGGAGAAAGAGTTTACGGTATAGATGTAAATAAACAAATAGATTTCGAAGACAATGATTTATCTTTGTTAAAATACTATGACAATGTAATACAGAAATGCGATATATTAGGAGGATTAATGAAAGGCGACGTTCCGGAATTTCCTAATTTTGGATTAAGTGATTTGATATCGAACGTAAATCAATTCATTTATCCTAAAATATCAAACGAGATAAAAGACATATTCTTACAAAACGATTTGTTCGAATCTGTAGATGTTAAGGGTTTCAACTATGAATCTTCGGATGTTAAAATAGAATTTGAAGTTAAAACGAAATACGATTATAAAACAGAAATAAGCATTTGATTATGATAACTAAAATAACAAATATAGACGAATTGAAACAAATGTTTTTAGAGATATTTCTCAACAAAACAGATAAGGTTACGGACATATCTAAAGAATCTGTTCTTAATGCTATTGCTTTCAGTTGCGCTAAATTAGCTCAAAAATGTTTGGTTAACTTAGCGGTTATCGAATCTTATTTATTTCCAGACACTGCTTACGGACAGTATTTAGATGAAATAGCTAAAAGACAAGGTGTATCTCCTAGATTCTCAGCTTCCGGAAGTTCTACTTATTTAAGGATTGTTGGAGACCCAGGAACTAACTACAATAAGAATTTAGACATTCGTTTTCATTCTACTTCCGGAATTCAATTTTCTTTGGAAAATAGCTTTGTAATGCCTGATTCAGGATATGTTTATGTTAAAGTCAAAAGTGAAGACGTTGGATTGAAAACAAACGTTGACCCGATATCTTTAAATAGGATGACTCCGTTCGTTTTAGGACATATCTCTTGCACAAACGAGTACAGGGCGATAGGAGGTTCAGATTCTGAGAATGATGAATTTTTCAGAATAAGAATTAAGGAAAGTGTAGATAAATTGTCAAGAGGAACTTTGTCATATTTAGAACAAGTCTTAATGAGCATAAACAGCGAAGTTCTGAAGGTATTCAAAGGGGGTTTGGATTATAATGGTAAAATGAACATTACGGTTGTGTCTGTAAGTGGAAAAGATTTCTCTGCGGAGGAGTTTGAAGTTATGCTTTCTAAATCAGAACAGTACTTGAGTTTAAGCGATTTGTTAAGCGACTCAAACGATTATTCTTTGAAATTAAACAACCCTACTTGGCAATTTGTAGACGTTGATTTTAGAATCAATTTAGACCCTGCTTTTGATGTAGATGTAATTAGGAGAGAGATTCAGATTCAAATCAATAAACAAGTAGATTATAGATTTTGGAATCAAGGTGATAAGGTTGAATGGGAAAATTTACTATATTCAATCAAAAATATTGAAGGTGTGAGATACGTTCCAGATTCTTATTTTTCTCCGCATATTGACATAAAGGTTGATAACAATAAATTACCAAGAATAAGAGGTTTTGTTATGAGAGATTTAGAGGGTAATGTTATTTCTGACAATAACAACGTATTAGATAATTTCTTTTATCCCAACTCGATTGATTATTCTTTCATTGATTCTATTTTAACAACGATATAATATGACAACTAATTGTGAAGTAGTAACAGACACTATTATAACAAATGGGAGCGATTTGGTTATAACTTGTAAACCTAATTTAAGGGATGATGGGAAAAATTATCCTGATTTATATAAGGTAGATTTGTTGACTGAACCTAAAATTATAAACAGTGTTTCCGGAAAAGAGGGTGAATTATTGGCGTTCTTAAAAGAATCTGAATCCGAAATTCATATAAATGAAAGAGGAGAATTAATTACTGATTTAAAAGAATCAGATTCTAATTATTACATAGAAGCTACAACAGGACAATTAAAATACTAAAAATGGCTCTTAACGATACAATTCAAAATATAGGCGACGAACTCATAATTTCTTTGAAACCTAAAGTTTCAGGGAAAATAGCGTTATCAGGTTATACCGACAATTTAGTCGGACTCACCGTAAATAGAAGTGTTTATAGAGAATTCAGAATTTTAACTGAAGGTATATTCACTCAAGACTGGCAAGAGCTTACGAATGAAAATTTGTCTAAATTCTCAGAAGTAGTTGTTTATAATTTCATGATAGAAGTTAAGTATACAAGAACAGGTTCAGATAATACAGGTTCTATACAATTTGTTAATTTTAATTTAACAGGAGATTTTAGTTCTACAGACGAATATTTACCTACTGTTAAAAAAAGTATATTCAAAAATTCTTACAATTCTGAAGATTTAAGTATAATAGAAAACAACCTTTTCAAAAAGTTATACAAGAACGGAATAGTAGCTAAATATGTTAAAAGGGGTGATAATAATGATAAGACGGAAGACTCCGGATTCTTTGTTTTATTTTCTTCTATAGCTAAATTTTTTGCTATGATTTTAAAATTCATGTTTAGATTCAAAGATTTCAATTCAGATTACGAATTATTGTACGAGAATGTTAAACAGAAAGGATTGTTCATAAACGAAAATAACATAGATTTAACGTCCTTAAAATATCTTTCAGAACACTATTACGACGAGATTAGAAGAAGAGGAACTAAAATGGTTTTCTTAAAGAAAGGAACGTTGTTGAAGGATGGTACTGAAAACGAATTTGACGGGGAATTAATAAGACTATTCAATGTTAATCCAAATGATGAAATTATACAATCAAATCTAAACAAAAAATACACTAATTGGTGTTTAGGGAATAACTCTCCGCTATATAGAGGATTCAGCGGAGATGTTAATAAAATGTTCGGATACAGGTATGATTTTTTACAAGCCGCAGATGTTTACAAGGAATCTTCAGACCATACTGAATTCGGATTTTATTTGAGAGACAATTCTTCTGTTGAATATGATGCTCTAGAATTACAAACTGTTTATTACGAAGAATCAGAAGAGGGTGACGATACAGGTTTTCATTTTTATACAGGTAATAACACTTTAGCATCTGTTGTTTTCGGAAGAAATCAAAATGAAAATTTGTCTAATAAATTCATAAAGGTAGATTGTAATTTAAGTTATCAAATATCTTTTTCTGTTAAATTTTTAGGTCATGGAACAGGAAATGTTAATAATAATTTAATTTCTTTTGGAATAGAAGGATTTGATAAGAATGGAATAAAATTAAACAATGCTTTCACTACAATAGATAGAAATTTAATAAAATCCGATTTCTTTTCAAATAATGTTGAGGATTATATTTTATCTCAATGGTATGAAATGAAATTCATATTACATAACACGTTATGTAACTCAGATATTTCAAAAAACAATGAATTACGTTTTAATACAAATTTTATCAAAAATATACTTCCAAAGTTGAAAATACAGGGGAATGAATTTAGTTTTGAAATTAAAGATTTAACTGTTAAACCAATTACATATGGAAGCGGGATATTGAACGACTCAAGGAATACACCTATGTGTTTTATTCACTCTTCTAATTTCTCTTACATTTATGTTAAAAATAACAATAAGAACGTTACTAAAGAAGAAACAGAACGTATTTCTAACAAATATCTTCTTCCTTATAATTCTAACAATTTCTTTACACACTTATAACAATTATAATTTAACAAAATACTAAAAATTTATGTCTAAATTAAATTTCAGCGAAAATCTATTCCTCGATGTTAATGAATTAAATAGATTCAGAAAATTCATAGAGGATGAAGGTTACAAGAAGATATTCAAATCGTATGTAGAAACTTACGGAATAGTGAAAGACAAAAATAATTCTAATTTTAAGGTTACGGCTAAAAACAATACTACTGTTTCGGTATCATCCGGATTAGCTATAACAGATAATTTAGATTTTATCTTGTCAGAACAAACGGAAGATTTAAGTATTACTCAGAACGCAAATCCTACTTGGATTGTTTTGAGTAGAAGTACTACTAACAAAGAAGTTGGGACTGCAAGCATAAGTTATAACGGAACTCTCACAGGAACAAATACGAAATTTACGGAAGTTCTAAGAGGACAACCGAACTTTTCAACAAAGGTTAAATTACATTCCGATTCTAATACAGCCGAATATGAAGTTTTAAAAGTTGTTGACGATACGAATGTCATATTAATAGGTTCTTTTGTTCCGGAATCAGGTTTGAAGTATTCTGCAATAGGTTCTTTCACTCCTGGTTTTGAACCATCGGAATCTAACAAGTACATATATAGTTACGATTCTTTTAATTTACAAGCTATTAATTCTTCTGATGAACCTATCTTACAAGCCGGACAATATCTTTTAGCTAAAGTTTATTATACGAATGGAAATATCGTTGTTCAAGATAAGAGGATTTCTTTCTTTAATCAAATTTTAAGAGAATCTACAAGTTTCTCTAACATATTTTCAACGTTGATTAAAACAGATAGGTTGTTAGAAAATCATATACAATTAAAATTGAATCATGGTTATAAAGTTAATTCGTTTGCCGTAAATAATGACAATATGAAAATAACTTCCGGATACAGTAATTGCGTTTCTTCAATAACCGACGGAATATTCAAAAACTTTTTGTTATATAATTTAAAGAACATGAAGTGTTCCAAAATATCTAACAACGTAGGTTCGTTTGTTTATTTTTATGATTTTGATACTTCTTTGTTTGACGGAGACGACGATTTGATTATTGTCCCTGATTTCTCATCTATAGAATACAAAATATCATTTTCTGGAGCAGACGCTTCAGACCCTATATATCATAAGCAAGAAATTTGCAACAATGATTGTAGGATAGTTTTACCGTTAAAGTATGGACAATCTACTGTAAAAATTGAATATAGATTGATTCACGATTACAAAAATTCAACGGTATTTAAAAATTTAAGAACTGCTAATTTCGTAAACATTAATAACGTCGTAGAGACACTTTCAGATTCCGATTTCTCTGTGAATTTGATAGCTACTGAAACGACAAGAAATTATTCATAATATGAATTTATATTTAACAGGCGCAGATAATTCGCTTATAGAATCTGGAAATAATTCTCCTCAGAATAATCCGGATAATAGTTTAGGAGGTTACGTTTCTTCAACATTAGCTCCGAGCGGTAATTTGAACGAGATGTTCGATTTGATTACCAATTTTACCGAAGAAGATAAGACGGAGACTTTCTGCTTTTGTTTGAAAAATAACTTAACAGATGTTACAGATGTTAAAGCTACAATTTTAACTACCAATCGAAATATCGGTAAATTCAAGGTTGGTGTTTCGGATATAGATGAAAATTTGTATACGGAAAAAATATCTAACAAATATCATATTCCGCAAAGCGTTGTTTTTGTGGAAGCTAATTTGTATAAAGCGTTCGTAGATGTTGAAATAGTTACATTAGGCTCTATAGGAGAGGAATTCGCAATCATGCCCTTTGACGTTCTGGGAGAGATTAAGGAATTTAGTTACGACGGAGTATTCGATGCTTTAGCAAAAGGATTTAAGGAGTCAGGAGGTTTGTATTCCGTTAAAAGGTTGAACGAAAAAAATCTTAGAATAGAAAGGGTTGACGAAACAGTAGAATCTTTTGAATGTGAATTAATTACAACAGATGGTTTAGATTTAAGATTTTCTAAAACATTTGGTAACGAAGTGAATCAAGAGTTAGTTATAGACGCAGATTTCAAAGCCGACGAAATGAAAGCTATTTGGATTCAAAGAACTGTTGAAAAACAAACCTTGTCTGATTTACAGGTTTTGAATAATTATGACAATAAAACTGTTTCAGAAAAGTTGGAAGAAATTGAATTAATAATAAGTTACAATACACAACCATGAGTTACGAATCAGTAAAACAGAAAATTTTAAATAGTTTAGTCAACAGACCTGCAGGTACTCAGATTCAGCCGACTAAACAACAAGAATACGAATTAGATTTTCTTGAATATGTAAAGAGTTTAGAATCTATTTCTAATTCAGCTTTTATAGGTTTTGCTGAAGCGAATACTATTCCAATTCAACCTAATGACGCTAATGTATTTTATGTATCGTTAATCAATCATAATACAACTAACAATTATAATAATTTTAGAAATTCGTTAGGAAATGTTATTTCTTTATCGGCAGATTCTAATACGGTTTTTTCATTTGTTATATTAAATTGGAATAAAGTTTATTGGAGTGGTCAAAAAATAGATATTCCAGCAACATATTTAGCAACAAAAACGTATGTAGATTCTTCTATAGATTTAGCTATCGTATTAGGATTAGAATAATAATTAACAATAAAATAACAAAATGGCAACAACACAAGAATTACTCGACCTTAAATACGGTCGGCAGTTACTCGAAGA
>DZBD01000074.1 GCA_022729795.1 Sulfuricurvum sp.
ATATATACATAAGATCTAAAACTCGGCAAAGCCAAAGACCCGAAGGCCTTTAGAACTTATTTGCTAAGCGCTGCTTTTGATGCATTTGCAACTGCAGTAAACGCAGCTGCATCATTCATCGCCATATCAGCAAGAATTTTACGGTCAAGCTCGATACCAGATTTGTGAAGTCCATTCATAAATGTTGAATAGTTCATTCCATTTAAACGAGCAGCAGCATTGATACGGATAATCCATAATTTACGGAATTCACGTTTATTTTGCTTGCGGTCACGGAATGCATAGTACAATGAACGTTCAATTTGCTCTTTAGCTTTTCTAAAGTGTTTACGGCGTCCGCTGTAAAAACCTTTCGCTAATTTTAATATCTTTTTGTGTCTTCTTCTACGAACAACACCTGTTTTTACTCTTGGCATATTTTTCCTTTTTCTTTACCTAGTCACATTCTTGTGCTCAAGGTGCCACTATTTCGTGGTCTTGCCCAATTTATTGAATTGGAGATGTAACAATTAACTAAAATTAGTTAATCATAGCCTTTACATTTTTCTCATCTACCTTAGCAATGATTTTCGGTTCATGCTGTTTACGACGAGTTGCTGCATCTTGTTTTGTCAAGATATGGCTTCTAAAAGCGGTTCCGCGTTTAACAGTACCATTTTTCTTCACTTTAAAACGCTTTACAGCGCCTTTAACAGATTTCATTTTTGGCATCGATAACTCCTTTGTAAAATTCTCATAGAAGTCGCAAATAGATATACTTGAAACTTTGAGAGCGGGATTATACCTAAAAAATTATAGATTTAAGATATACTTTGGCTATGAATTCAATAAAACATATAAATAATGCACTTGCAGAACTGGACAAAGAAGTTGAGACTATTCTTTTAGATTGGAGCATTCCGCTCAACGAAAAAGATAATCTTATGTTGCCTATCCTTCAGCAAAAAAGAGTTTTGACTCAAACGCTCGAAGATTTAACCTATCTCAAAGATAATCCGCCAAAACTCAATCAGCCATGTGGAATTTCAAAATATAGAGAAGAGTAATCCCTTCTCTTTTATTTCTCGTTCATCACCTTGATTTTAAGTAAAATATCCTCTTTTTCTTTAAAATCCACATGCACTAAAAGTATGGAAGACTTCTTACTATCCGACGGATATACCCGAAAACTGTTCACTTCTCCTAAATAATCGGCACTAAACTCACTCTCTGCCGGAAGCGGATATTCTGTAAATGCTTTGAGTGACTCAAGCCGATAAAGTTTAAAATTTTTTATGATGTAAGCTATATAAGGGTGAAATCTGTCATGCAAAGAATTTGCACTTTGCATAAAAACGATATCCTCTTTTACATCCTGATCTAAAACTTGTACTGAGCTGTTCATTGCTAAAGAAAAATCTAAAAATATTACTTTTTTGAGAATCTCTTCACTTTTAATACTACTCACCTCTTTTTTGTAAAAGCTGTTAGAGTGATTGAGAGAGGCATAACTTTGGTACAAAAAAATCATCATTAGAGCCAATATCGTAATAGAAATCATAAGCTCTATTAAACTAAACGCTCTTCTCATTGCATTCTAATCCTTAAAAAAGAGGTGGATGCAATCTCTGTCTTAATGACTGTTTTGCCTATATCGAATATCATGCTCGAATTTGCATTTTTACCGCTACCGATCTCTGTCGATGTTATCTCTTGAACATCCTCTTTTTTTATTTTATCGTTTTTGTCTTTCATATCTTTTTCATCAAATTCGCTCATATCAATTTGACTGAGCTCCTGATAAATAATTTGCACTTTCATATTTTTGAGTTCTTGTCTTAACTCGTTACTTAGCTTGAATTCTTGTGCCAAATCATCCATATTGACTGTTTTATTTTCTAGTCCGTATTCTATGTTAGAGATGAACAAAGAAGCATATTGATTTACCTTTTTTTTACTGTTTAGCGAAGAAAAAATATGTGTATTGTTGGAAAACATCTCTAAAAGAGCCAAAATCACCACCGAGATTATCACCACGGAGATCATCACCTCAATGAGAGTAAATCCTTTACGCATGCCCTAAACCGATACGTATTGCTTCATCCAGAGATGTTTCGCCATTGAGTAGCATATAAGAAAGCTGCACAGAAATTGTCTTTAAGCCATTTTTTTCAAGTTCTATTTTGATAGTATGCTCATCGGTGGTAGTTTTGAGTAAATCTCTTACTAAATCATTCATCACCAAAAGCTCTCCTATGGATCTACGCCCTGCGTAACCGCTATAGTTACAGCTCTTACATCCACATGCCTTATAAATTTTTGCATCGCGAGGAAGTTTATAATCCTCTGCAAAGTTTTCTGCGAGAATATCCTCTTCTTTACAAGCATCGCAAAGTACTCTCACAAGCCTTTGCGCCAAGATTCCAAGAAGTGAAGATGAGATTAAAAAAGGCTCGACTCCCATATCCGTGAGTCTTGAAATAGTAGCCGCCGCCGAGTTTGTATGCAGGGTTGAAAAAACCAAGTGCCCCGTCAATGCTGCACGAATAGCGATAGCCGCCGTCTCTTCATCACGAATCTCTCCTATCATAATAACGTCGGGATCTTGTCTCAAAATAGAGCGAAGAGCCGCCGCAAAGGTAAGCCCTACTTTTTCGTTTACCTGAATTTGAGAGATATTATCCGACTTATATTCTACCGGATCTTCAACCGTCAAAAGGTTTTTTTCCGGGTCTTCTACTTCACGCAAAAAAGAGTGCAAAGAGGTTGTTTTACCGCTTCCCGTTGGTCCTGTTACTAAGATTATCCCGTGAGATGAACGGAGCAATTTTTTTACATCGTCGATAAGGTCATTATTGAAGCCGAGTTCATTGATTTTTGGTATTTGAGAACTTTGCATCAAAAGTCTCATAACAATTCTCTCACCGTAAAAAGTAGGCAATACAGAGACACGAATATCCAAAGTTTCCCCTGCGATTTTTATCTGCGTACGTCCATCCTGAGGAATCCTTTTTTCTGAAATATCAAGATTAGAGATAACTTTGATACGGCTAACGATAAGATTGACAACTTTTTTGTCAAGGTCGGCATTTTTGATAAGCATCCCATCCACGCGAAAGCGCACTTCCCCACGTTTTTCTTGAACCTCAATATGAATATCCGAAGCCCGTTTTTTCACGGCCTGATAAAAAAGGGCATTCACAAATTTGATAATTGGAGCAGATTCTTCGGAGGTTAAAATATCCGAAGAAGTTCTCAAAAAATCTGTTAGAGAAATATCCTCTTCGCCGCTTTCACCGGAATCTTCCTGCATAGTTTCTATAGTTTTATCGGTACGCAGTTCCAAAAATCTGTTGTAGAGTCTGTCGTAAGAATCTTCATCAAGGATATACAGAGGATATACTTTTTGTAATTTCGAATAATAGTTACTCGCCTCTACAAAATATCTCTCACACATAAATGCACACACTTCACCCTCAAGTGCACTAAAAAGAAGATAATTTTTGACATTCAAATCCGTTGAGAGCTCTTCAGGCTCATAAATCTCAAGTTTGAGATTATGAAGAGGTTCTTTTAATAGTATTAAATCTTCCATTAATTTTCAGCTTTTATTGTCTTTAAATATTTTTTTGCAACCCAGCCCCCCGGTGTTCGAATCCATAAATCATTTATTTGCTCTCCGCACACCATCTCATCTTTGCTATATGAGCCTACGATGTCACTTTGTGCGCTCATATTATTTCTAATATTAAGCTTCGTGCTCAGTACGATAAAACATGTTTGTCCACTCTCTTGAACCACTGTAGCTGGTATTGCCTCTTGGAGAGTACTATTATTTTCTTGGGGAATTTTTGTCTCTTCTACAGCTGTGATACTCTGATTCTCCTCTATCACTCTTGCACTCGACTCTGCATCTTTGACTATTGCTTTTTCGGTACTCTTTTCAGGATTAAGGAGCACACCTTTTTTCTCTATTCTTTCAAAAACTTCTACGTTATATTGTTCTTGCAATCTGGAAAGAATTCCCAAATCTTTTTGAAGTTGTGAGAGTTTTTCACTTTTATCAATCACATACGGTGTCAAGATTACAATCAAATTATCCTGCTCATTTGTTGTTGAAGAGGAAGAAAACAGCCAATCCCCTATCCAAGGGATATCACCTAGTAGAGGCACTTTGCTCACCGATTCTCTATCGTAACTTTTGACAAGTCCCCCGATAATGATGCTCTCGCCGTGACGAAGAATGGCCTGTGTTTTTACCTCTTGTTTGGATGTCACGGGTTGACCTGTCGCATTTTTACTTCCGTCATCCAAAATATTTTCAAGTACGGCTTCTACATCTAAAGTTACCTTATCCGTAGAAGATACGCGAGGTTTAATCTTCAAAGTAAGTCCTACGTCTTCTCTTTTGAAGCTGCTTGTGACCCCTGCACCCAAAGTGGCGTTTGAGATAGTTCCCGTTGAGACGGAAATAGTTTTACCCACATAAATCGAAGATTCTTTGTTGTTTACACAAAGAATAGAAGGGTTGGAGATAGCTTTGGAAGCACCGTTGGTTTCCAAAAAATCTATAGCAGCACCCAAAGCAAATCCACCTGAAGCGCCGCTACCCACAACAGAGGATGCAAGCTCAGTTCCTACGATTCCCTGTACGGGACCGCCCCCAAAATTACTAGAAAAAGAGTAAAGTCCCTCTGATGTTAAACTTGCTCCGTCAAACCCGTATTTTACACCTAATGCTGCAGAATCATTTTTACTTATTTCTACAATTCTAGCTTTGACATACACCTGATATTTTTCTTTATCAAGTTCATCAATAATATGCTTGATCCCTTTTATCACCATAGGCTCACCTACCGCAACGATTGCGTTAATCTCTTCACTTGCGGAAACATTCGGCTTCATTGCGGGGTCGGAGTAAGTCTGCTTTGCTATAATCTCCGTCAAGCTAGCAAGCACGGATTTTGAGTCGGAATTTCTTAACTCGAAAATCTGTACCGTTTGGTTTATATTGGATTCCATATCCAGTTTTTTCACCAATGCTTCTATTTTTTCTACATTCGGTTTGAGTCCGACCACGACAATTCCGTTAGTATTTTCATCCAAAACAATTTTTACGCTTTGCGCGTCTACCTTTTCGTTAAAAAGTGATTTGGCAATATCCACAAGCTTTGCCTGCAATTTTTTTGCCTCGGTATGTTCTACGGGTATTATTTTTACTATAGACTGGTTGTTGGTATCTATATCACTGATAACTTGTTTTACCGTCTCTATGTTATCAGGATAATCTGTAATTAAAAGGATATTGCTCTCTTTCATCGTCATGAGCTTTGCGGTTTTTGAAATAAGATAACGCACTTTTGCAGCGACGATATCTACATTTTCCCCTTTTACCTTGATAGCCTGAGTCACCATTAGTGCTCCGCTGAGGGTTTCTCCGGCTTTCATCACCTCTGCATTATATTTTGCAGCTTCCGTGGAGCGAACCACTTCATACATTGAGCCCTTGCGGATAAGAGTAAACCCTTTAGATTCCAAAACAGAGATAAGAATTCCCATCAATTCGTCATCATAAATAGGTGCACTGCTTACAAAATCTACGGTACCCGTCACTTTATTGTTTATTAAAATATTTTTATTGGTAGTTTTAGATATTAATTTAATAAAATCATTAATCTCCAAATTTGCAAAGTTAACATTGACCTGTTCTCTTGCGGATAAAGAGAGAGTCAAAACAGTTGTGAGCACTAGTGATCTAATTAATTTCATATACTAATTCCTTTTCTTGATTATTTCTCATTAATACAATTTGCACCGTATCCAATTTGTTGATTTTTTTATATATTTCTAGAGCATCTCGATAAGATTTAAGTTCGATATTATTCGCTTTGATGATAATATCCCCTTTTTCCAAGCCCAAAAGTGCAAACTTGGAATTGGGTTGTATATTTGTGACCTTAAAGCCTTTGATAGTATCGCCCTCTTTCACCTCAACAATAGAGATATCTTTCCATATCTGCTTCGGATCTTTCGCATAATAGGCTATATCCTGACGGGAAACATCCTTGGAAGCTTCCAAGGATAAGGATGCAGTTTTTTTCACTTTGGTAATGGAAGATGTATGCGTAGATTCTTCAAGACTTAAAATATACTCTTTACCGGCTTGTGTAAAAATAACACTCTCCATAAGAATAGATTTCAGTATGTATCCGGAAAAATCCTCGCCGACGGCAACGATAGTAGTTGTATCGGGGCTGGATTTGAGTGCAACGATAACGTATCCTCTTGCATCTTTTCCATAAAGACCCTTTAAAACCATGTTTGTAATACTAATCCCCGCCTTACCACTGCTAGTGCTGATTCCGCTACTTCCGACTGCTCCCGAAGAACCTGCACTTTGGGCGGCGATATCATCTCCTATCATAGTTTTAAAATCCATTCTTCTGTAAGAGGGCTGATAATTTTCTTTTATGTTCAGTTCCTCACCGTCGCTTGGAAGATACCACAAAATCCCAAGGGATATACCTTTAGCTACAGCCAGAAGAATAAGCAGTTTTGTAAAAATGTGAAGCATAGATGCGTTAGAGATTTTTATCATAAACGTACTCTCCTTGTTCATTTTTACTTAAATTTTGCAAAGTGTTTTTGTAGTTTTTGAGCATAATATCCGAGGGTGTCAAATGCAAATGCAAGGACATATTGATGAGATTAAACTTCACGTCCGCTTCTCCGAAGTCTCCTTGCGCATGTGCTGTTACATGAAGTGGATTCCAAATAGCGTAGCCCACCTTGGCATGTGCAATTGACAAAGGCACCAAGGACTCGGCCGCACTGGAGAGTGTAATGTCATTCAAAGTCACGGCATTATACAAAGCAAATATACCGACCTTAATCTCGGCTATATGCGCACTATCGATTGCCTTGAGCGATACATCCGCATTGTCAATCTCCAATGTCAGCATCCCCTCTTTTATCTCTTCAGATGAAATGACAACCCCGTAAGGCTTGAGTTTTTGCTCCAAGAAATAATAGATATTTGTTTTTGGAATAAAATACATCAATGCCAAAATAAAAAACAAAGGATATGCAAAGAATTTCAATAGTTTTTTTACCATGTTATCTCCATATATAAGCTCGCTTTTGTGGGACTTAGTTTTTTGATTTTGAGCGTCGTTATATTAAAAGAAGCATTTAAAAATTTTCCCATTACCGAGTTTAATGCTGTAATATCTATGCTTTGGCTATTGAGGGAAAGTCCTGACTTTGTTTGCTTTTGCTCTATATTTGCAGATGCTAAAGAGGGGGTTTTTAAAATTCTCTCTACAGATTTTTTCACTTTATCTTTATCGGCATACACATCTTTAAGCCCGCTTAAAGCTGTAGAGAGTTTAGCCGTTTCTTGATACGAGGCTTTTGCCTCAACTAATTCGCTTTTGGCATTGCTGAGTTTTAGAGCCAAAAAACCAAGAAGAAGCAAAAGAACGATCCCTATATGCAACGGATTTATACGATTCATAATGCCATCTCCACATGCCAAGTTTCATCTTTAAAAGAGGATGTAAATTTGACTTTATTTTCATTGAGTATTTTTATGATACGTTCTTCATCACCTTGTGCTATACCGCTGAAATCTGCCGAAAAAATGTTGTTTTTAACATTTAAAAGAGAAAGTTCCTCTTTGTCTTTGAGTTTAACGGCCAAAATAGAAGAGATATATTCCCGAAGATTGCTCTGTTTTTCATGAATATTTTCATATTTTTTTAGCATGGATTTGTTTTGAAAAATTGTAGATTTAAGATTATATTTCTCAAAAAGTTCCTCTTGTGCCGCTGTGATTTGATTACTTTTATGGATAGTAATAAAATATTCCGTAGCAATCAGCAAGGAGAGAGCTAGCATAATTGCAGAAACTTTATAGAGACTTTTTTTGTTAACAATATGCCCAAACTGCTGTAAAACGATGCTATGTCCGGAGAGATAAATATCATATACATTCAACTCGGGACTTTGTGCTATCCAATCTGAGGGTATCACAACAAGGATCTCATCTTTGACGTAGATACTTTGAAAATCGTTTATTTTGAGCGGGCTTTCAATTTTTCCAAGTTCACTTTGTGCAAAATAAACATTGGCAACGCTTGAAGCAGGCACACCTTTTTTTGCCAAGGTATCCAAAATAAGTTTATCTTCATACGCAAATACAAAAAACCCGTCTTCACTTTTATAAGCATAGTAGCTGTAATTTCCCTCAGGCAGAGTATCTTCAAAAAGTGAAGGAAGGAGCTTTTTCACCTCCCGCACGCTTTTAACGGGAAGACTAAGTTTTTTTACCCAGTACAAAGAGGGGGAAAGAATCACATTTATTTTATCATCAAGCTCAAACTCTTTGCTAGAGTTTGGATCCAAAAAAATTGTCTTGAGAGTGTTCTTAAATTTCATAAACAAAATGGGACCCCTTTTTTATTTTAATATCATATTCAAATCGTATTTTTGCACGTTGGTTGTTTTGAATTACTTCCACTTTTACATCAAGATATGGCTCAAAATAACTTGTATTAAATCTACTCAGTTGCAATATTTCATTTTCACTTAAAAAATCATGTTCGGTTTCTTTCGTGTACACTCCGCCCTCCAAAGAGAGTTGCTCTGCTCTGGTCTTGTCACAGCCGAGTAAAAGCTCCCAAACTTCCTGCGTTGCATAGTTGAGATCCACTTTACTGACATTCGTGTCTTCATTAAAAGAGAACAAATTTTCAAACCTTACTTTTTTAAGATTGTTCTCATGATAAGTTTTCGTGTAATAAGCATTAATAAGCTCCAAATGCTTTTGCGAGACTATATAATTTCTAAAAAGCTCCGGATTTTCAACAAATATTTCGGTATTGTAAAGCATATCTTCTTTTATTCCGCTCATAGCATCGTGCAAAAGATCTACATATGTGGGATTAATCATATAGGTATTAAGATATTGTTTCAAAGCTATCTCCCTCTCGCCGCCTATACTGCTATTTCTATCTTTAAGTGCATTTATATTGAGTTTTGATCTTGCACTGCTAAGTTCAAGAACCACCTTGACCCCTTCACTCTCAAAAGGGATAAAAGCCGCCTGCGATAAAAACGCATAAAAATCATCGCTCGTTTGAATAGCATCCAACTCTTTAGAATTTTGTAAAATAGTCAAAACATCATCTAAAATAACACTTGTCTGGAGCATAAAACTTTCACCTTCCACATGCCGAGAGGCTTCGTTGACCTGTTTGAGACCCACACCCACGGCAATCGCAATTGCCATAATAAAAAGCACGGTGATAAGAAGAGCAATCCCTTTTTTACAACGACGCATCACTACTGGATACTCATTGAAAATATCGGTAAAAGCATTGCGGCCACGATAAAACCTATACTTCCCCCTACAAAAAGCATCAGAGCAGGCTCAAGAAGGGTGAGAAGCATACTAATTTTGTCTTTATTTTCTTCAAAATAGAGCTCTGAAACATTCGTCAGAACATTTTCAATCTGCGAAGTTTCTTCCCCTAAGGCGATAGACTGAATAAAGGCATAATCTATTTTCGTACTTGATTCATTGAGCGCTTTGGAGAGGAGTTTTCCCTCTACCACTTTTTTGGCGGCACCGCTAAAAAGCTCTTTGAGGACAAGATTATTGAGAATATTTGCGCTAAGATTGATTGTCTGGACAAAAGGAACACCCGAACGTGTAAGCAAAGAAGCAATGTAAGAGAATCTTGCAAGCTCGCTTTTGAGTGCTATCTCTCCAAACAAAGGAAGTTTAAGAATAAACTTATGGATAAAATAGGCAAATTTGTAACTCTTTTTCATTAAAAACATAAAAGTAGCAGTAAAAATCGCTATAACGGCAAGAATGACGGTGAAGTTGTCGTTGAAAAAATCCCCCATTGCAATAACTACTTTTGTAGCAGTGGGGAGTTCTTGATGCATACTCTCAAAAATCCCCGTTATCTGAGGAACAACAAAGGCAAGCATAAACGATATCATCAAAAGTGAGATAATAATCATAAAAGAGGGATAAGCAAATGCACCTCGTATCTCTTTATTTATCCTGTCTTGCTCTTTTAAAAAGCGAGCAAGCTCAAGCAAAACCTCATCAAGAATCCCCCCGCTCTCACTCACTTTTATAGACTGCTTAAAAAATTCCGGCAAAACTACGATGCTTTGTGAATCAAGCGCCGAATAAAAATTATTTCCCTCATCAAGGTGCGTACTGACCGTGCTCAAAAAAAGGTTCATTTTTTTGTTGTTTTCATAATGTGTTTTTACGATTTTTAGCGCCGATACAATGCTGATACCCGAACGAATATACATAGAAAGTTCACGTGAAAGGCTGGCTAATTCTTTGGGAGGGATTTTGTATTTTCTACTAAAATCAAAGCCTTCAAAAAGTGCGGGACCCTCTTCGCTAATACTTTGATAAATGATACTTTTGGCTTTTAATTTATTTTTTGCTTCACTAAGAGATACGGCTTCTATTTTATCACTCAGTTGTTTCCCTTGGCTATCAATCCCTTTAAACTTAAAAATCATTTTAAAATTTCCTGAGCCAATTTGTTTTTTGCATCAATAGCATCTTGAAGCGTTTCATATATCGGGATGCTTCCAAAGAAAGAGGAATAGTCGTAAACTTCTTTTTTGTATTCTATTAACACTTGTTCACCTATCCCTTGTTCATCTATCGTGTAGGAGAAGCAAACATCCTCTTCTACATCTTCTTGATTGAAATAAATCTCCGGAGTTTGCTGCACTACACCAAGATTAAAATCAAAACGGTACACTTTGATATCTTCATCTAACATTCCGTCAAACACACCCTCAAGGTCTTTTTGTTTTTCGCCGTCTACAAAAATATTACAGCTTGTACACTGATTCAAACATAAAAACTTCACATTCTCGGCATGTGGAAATTTTTGCAGATACTCTTTGAGCGTATGCAGATTTACTTTTGTAGCTTCTTCTTCTATCTTTTGAAAGTTATTAATCGCAAGTGTATACACAACACCGATAATCACGATAACTATCATGAGTTCTATGAGAGAAAAAGCTTTTCTCATCAAACTTTATTTACACTCACTCATCTTAATATCGGCAGCTTCGTCTTTTCCGCCCTCTTTTTTATCGGCACCGAGTGAAATAAGCTCTATCATTCCCTCTTCATTCATATAGATAAAGTTGCTACCCCAAGAATCTTTAGGCATTTTAGCGTCTTTAAAATAACCGCTTGCGGAATAGCTCGGATATTTCTCTTCATCAGGATTTTTCACCAATGCTTCAAGTCCCTCTTCCGTAGTCGGGTACACGCTGTTGTTTATTTTAAACATATCCAGTGCACCGCTATAGATACTTTTCATTTGAACACACACTAAATTTCTTTTGGCTTCTTCGCCCTTTCCTGTAAGGCTAGGCATAACCATAGCCGCCAACAATCCTAAAATAACGATAACAATCATCAGCTCTATAAGAGAAAATGCACTTCTTTTCATAATAAACTACCTTTAGTTTTTTGGAGGTATATTATAGTAAAAAAAAATTACTTTTGAGTTACAAAACAAGAGGTCGTGCTTGGCATGTGGAA
>DZBD01000075.1 GCA_022729795.1 Sulfuricurvum sp.
CCGGTGAAAAAGCAACTCGTATTGAGATGAGATTCCCGGATTCTACTGCTTGTCCATACCTTGCATTTGCTACAATGATGATGGCAGGTCTTGACGGTATCCAAAACAAAGAGATTCCAATCGGACCGATGGATGAAGATTTATATGAGCTTTCGTTAGATGAGATTCGTGAAAAAGGGATTCCTCAAATGCCGCATACTCTTCGTGGTTCGTTAGAAGCTCTTGTTCGTGATAACAACTTCTTAAAACCGGTATTTACCGATGAATTTTTAGAAGCATACAGACACTATAGATTTGAGCGTGACGTATGGCCTGATGAAGGTCGTCCAACTGCTTACGAATTCAAAACTACATACCAGTGCTAAGCTAAACCTTCTTTTCATTCCCGCTTTTTTGCGGGAATACACCGCTAAACTTCTTATCTTTTTCTATGCATTAATTGTGTAAATATAAATTAGCTATAATTCTGCCAACGATAGTACTTTAAGAGTGTACCTATCAAAATTTCAAGTTTTAAAGGATTCCGTATGAATCAGGTTCAAGCAGGGAAATATCGCCCTTACCCACAAATAGATTTGCCAAATAGACAGTGGCCCGATAATGTTATAACAAAAGCTCCAAAATGGTGTAGTGTTGATTTGAGAGACGGAAATCAAGCACTTATCAACCCTATGGACATGAAAAAAAAACTTGAACTTTTTACACTCTTACTCAAGCTAGGTTTCAAAGAAATCGAAGTTGGTTTTCCGTCTGCTTCAAAAGTGGAATTTGATTTCTTACGCAAATTGGTTGATGACAAACTCATCCCTGATGATGTAACAATTCAGGTTCTAGTCCAAGCAAGAGAACACTTAATTGCCAAAACATTTGAAGCACTCAAAGGTGTCAAAAAAGCAACGGTTCACCTTTACAATTCAACCTCTGTGGCGCAAAGAAAGATAGTATTCAAAAAATCTCAAGAGGAAATTATAGCACTTGCTCTTGAGGGCGTCGACCTTGTAAAAAAATATGAAAAAGCACATGAGGGTAAAATATTTTTAGAGTATTCACCAGAGAGTTTTACGGGCACTGAGCTCGAATATGCTGCAAAGATTTGTAATGCCGTCACTGCAAGATGGGGAATCGGCAGCGAGAGAAAAGTTATCATTAATTTACCGGCAACTGTAGAGATGGCTACACCCAATATTTATGCAGACCAAATAGAGTGGATGTCCAATCATTTAAACAACCGAGAGAATGTCATTATTTCGACCCATACACATAACGATAGAGGAACTTCTATTGCTGCAACGGAACTAGCTCTTTTAGCCGGTGCGGATAGAGTAGAAGGTACTCTTTTGAGTAACGGCGAGCGAACGGGGAATGTAGATATGATTACCCTTGCGCTAAACATGCTCACCCAAGGGGTGGACTCGGAACTTGATTTTTCCAATATTAATGAAGTTTTAGATGTTGTAGAGAGATGCACGGAGATAGACACACACTGCCGTCATCCTTACGTGGGGGAGTTAGTATATACGGCTTTTTCAGGTTCGCATCAAGATGCTATCAATAAAGGTTTGGCATTTCAAAAGAAAAAAGAGGATAATTTTTGGGAAGTCCCCTATTTGCCTATAGACCCTGCAGACCTAGGGAGAACGTATGAGAGCATTATTAGAATAAATTCTCAATCAGGGAAAGGGGGAGTTGCATACATCCTTGAAAAAAATTACGGTTATCAACTCCCAAAAGCGATGCACCCCGAAATAGGTCGTATTGTTCAAGAAGTGACGGATGAAAAAGGCAGAGAGTTAGAAGCAGGAGAAATTTTAAATATATTTAAAGACAACTATTTTAAAATAAAGAAGCATATATCTTTAGTAGAGGTAGCGGTATCATCTGATAAAAAAATATCTACGTGCACTTTAACCTATACATATAACGGTGAAAAAGTTATCGCTAAAGGGGATGGAAACGGTCCAATAGATGCTTGTAAAAATGCCTTAATGAAAGACTATAAAAATGATTTTACGATTAATTCCTACTTTGAGCACTCTTGTGGAGACAAAAGCTCTGCAAAAGCAATAGCGTATATAGAGATTCAAACTCCCGATATTCACTCATGTTTTGGCGTAGGCAAGGACAGTGATATTACAACAGCATCTATCAAAGCTCTATTTTCGGCTCTCAACAGAGCATATAAGTAAAATATTTTTTAAGTTCTTGGCATGTGGAAATTTCCACATGCCGAGGCTATCTTCTTCTTCCTGAAGAGGAGCGTGAAGAACTTTGGGACTGTTTGGCAGCTTGAGAACCTCTTGAGTTGCCCCCTTTTGCTCTATTTCCCGAACGTGAATTCCCTCCCATATTAATAGGTTCTGCTTTAATGGTGGGGTCAGGCTTAAATTCTTTAATTACCTGTTTTTGTATATCTTTATTGATAAGTTTTTCTATATTTTTCAAATACTCATTCTCATCTACACAAACCAAAGATATAGCTTCCCCTTGACTCCCTGCACGACCTGTTCTGCCTATTCTATGGACATAATCTTCCGGTACGTTTGGAAGTTCAAAATTAACTACATGGGGGAGTTGGTCAATATCTATCCCACGTGCCGCAATATCGGTTGCAACTAAAACACGCACTAGACCTTTTTTAAAATCATCTAAGGCTTTGGTTCTTGCATTTTGACTTTTGTTTCCATGGATTGCTGCCGAAGATATCCCGTCTTTTTCAAGCTGTTCGCTTAAACGATTTGCTCCATGTTTTGTTCTAGTAAAAACAAGAACCTGCTTCCAGTCTCCCGCTACGATAAGGTGAGAAAGAAGTTCCCGCTTTCGCTCTCTATCAACAGGATGAACAAGTTGTTTTACAGTCTCTGAGGCAATATTTCTACGAGCTACTTCAATTAAAGTAGGAGAATTCAGTAATCTGTCCGATAATTTTTTAATGTCATCTGAATATGTAGCAGAAAACAGTAAATTTTGTCTTTGACTTGGCAAAACAGCCAAAATTTTTCTGATATCGTTAATAAAGCCCATATCCAACATTCTATCAGCCTCATCAAGTATCAGAAACTCAACCTTAGATAAATCAACGGTTTTTTGACTCATATGGTCAAGTAATCTTCCCGGTGTAGCAATAATAATATCTACACCTTTACGAAGCTGTATAATCTGGGGATTGATTTTTACACCGCCAAAAATGACAGTGGATTTAAACGGAAGATATTTTCCGTAAACTTCCACGCTCTCACCCACTTGAGAAGCTAATTCCCTTGTTGGAGTGAGTATCAGAGCACGAATATGATGCTCTACTTTTGTTGGTTTTGCTCTACTTAAGAGCTCCAAAAGCGGCAAAGTAAAGCCGGCAGTTTTTCCTGTTCCTGTTTGTGCACCTGCTAAAATATCTTTTCTACTTAGAATTACAGGAATAGCTTGTTTTTGGATTGGGGTCGGCTCAGTGTAACCCTGTTCTTGAATAGCTTTTAAAATTGGAGCTGATAAACCAAGTGTAGTAAATGACATAAAAATCCTCATATGAATATTGACTCATAATAACATAATTTTTAGTAATATTCGATATAATTACAAAATATTTTTCAAATGCTTACTCAGGATTTTTAATGCCCTCCACCTCCATAACTATCAAACACAATAACCATCGCGTACATCCTTGCCCAAATGATAAGAAACTTCAATTGCTTGAGTTACTTATACAAAATCACAGTCAATCAAGCATTTTGGTAGTAACATCCACGCATGCAGAATTTTTAAAAAATGCCCTAAATATTCCTAATGTTGTAATAATGAATGACGACGAGCTTTTTAAATCTCCTGAAATACAATCTGATATTTTAATCAGTTACGATTTACCTTCTACTGCGATTGAATATATGGTACGACTTGCGCGTGCCGGAATAAAAGCTCTTATTCTTTTAGATATTCAAGAGCAAACACAACTTTACCCGATTGAAACACTCCTAGGGCGTGCAATTAAACAAGAAGTGCTGAGCGGTTTTGAGTATGCAGTGCAAGAGATTGTGAAAAAAGAGTTCAAACCACACACTGAAAAAAAATACGATAATGGCGCAAAAGAAGAAAGAAAACCAAAAGATTTTGTCAAAAAAGAGTACAAGAAAAAAGATTTTACAAAATCTGAAAAATCAGACAAACCTGAAAAATGGGCAAACAAAGGGAAAAAACAGAATAAATTTTTAGGCAAAGATGAAAACGGCAAAGCAAAGTTTTCAGGAAAATCCGGAGAAAGAAACCATAAATATGACGGTTCTCCAAGAGAAGCAACCGAAGTTTCTTCCAAAAAACCGGCAAGAACAATCAATATTAAAGCTCTCAAAGAAAAAAAAGAAGAGAAATAGGCAAAATTAGCAAGCTTAATATTATGTTAATTATTATTTATTTATAATTGATTTATGAAAAATAAAATACTATTATTAGAAGATGATTTGCTTTTGTCACAAACTCTCTGCGAGCTTTTAGAATCAGAGGGCTACGAAGTCACTCCTGTGATGAGCGGGAACGAAGCTATCGACATCACATTTGATGTCCGTTTTGATTTGTATATTTTTGATATAAATGTACCGGATATCAATGGGCTTGAACTTCTCAAAAGTCTCAGAGATGCAGATGATACAACTCCCACCATCTTCATAAGTGCTCTTGTTGATTTGAATTCAATCTCCCAAGCTTTTGAAAGAGGTGCAGATGATTACATTAAAAAACCTTTCTTTCCTGAAGAGCTTCTTATTAGAGTCAATGCGAAATTAGCCGTAAAAAACTCTAAATTACTCTATAATGATTTAGAATATAACCCTCAAACAAAAACACTCAAAAAAAATGGACATATTCTGCCCCTTGGTGAAGTTCAAGAGAGACTTTTTGAACTTTTTATTCATAATACAGGGCAAATTCTAGACAAAGATATACTCATGGAGTGCTTAGAAAAGCCATCCCCGACCGCACTCAGAGTTGCTCTTACAAAACTCAAACAAACCACGGGTTTAAATATAAAAAATATCAGAGGTATAGGATACGCTATTGAGTAAGGTAGAGCTTGAATCATTTTTAAAAAGCTTTATCCTTTTTTTTAGCTCTTTAGGTCTGCTGACTACAGCTTTGTTTTATATCAACTACACAAAAGAGGTTCAAACTCTTGATGAAAAACTTTTTTCGCAAATGCGCGTATGCAGTTTCGATTTAAAATGTGAACAATTTAGTATAGATTTTATAGAGCAAAAAGAACAAAAACTCTATACTTTATACAAAAACGAAGATGGACTAAGCAGCTATTACCCTATACCGAATTCGCAAAAATATATTATGTTTTTGCACTTCGATAAAAACCGGTATATCCTTGAGACTAATAAGCTCATAAAAAGTGCTCTATGGAATTATTTTAAGATTTTAGGTATAGTTTTTCTTCTTTCAATACTTTTTTCTTTTTATGCTCTTTATCCGCTCAAAAATGCTCTTTTACTCACACAGGAATTTATTAAAGACATACTTCACGATTTCAATACACCTTTAGCTTCGCTACGCCTCAACATTTCCATGCTCAAGCGAGAAATAGGAGGTAATGAAAAAATAAATAGAATTGAGCAAAGTATTGAAAATATACTCAGCTTACAAGAACATCTTCGCTCATACCTTCATAATCATACTTTACAAAAAGAACAATTCGATTTAAAAATATTACTTCAAGAAAAGTTGTCCCTTTTAGAAAAAAATCATCCTAATTTACATTTTGAAATCGATGTTAAAAGCACAACTCTTTTAGCAAACAAAAAGGCTTTTTCGCGTATCATTGACAATATTTTAAACAATGCGGTCAAATACAACACTAAAAATGGTTCTGTTATGCTCTTTTTTGATGATGAAAATCAAACATTAAACATCTCTGATACGGGAAAAGGGATCAAAAATCCTAAAAAAATTTTTGATAGGTTTTATAAAGAACAAGATCGTGGAATAGGAATCGGTCTTCATATAGTAAAAAAATTGTCTGAAGAACTGAGTATTAAAGTCAAAGTAAATAGCGAGCTTCATCAAGGCACAACATTTACTCTTTACCTTGGCAAACTAATACTTCACTAACGCTTATGTGAGATAATAGCGGTATAAAATAAAAATTGTTTTTGCAAAAAATATGTAAAAGCTGTTTGTAAACTAAAAGGATTTATAATGAAAAGTTTGAGATTGTGTGCATCTTTTATGTTGCTAGGAACTTTGACAATGGGGTTTGCAGGTGATATGGTCGTTGAAAATGTGTCTGTAGATGCTCAGATAAGTGCTATTGAAAATGCAACTCCCGAAGAAAGAGTGGTGCTTGTTAATGCGTTTAAAAAGACGCTTTCAACCCTAAGTAGTGAAGAAAGAGCTACAGCCATAGCAACATTTCGTTCGACGATGCAAGCTAATGGAGAACAGCTCCAAACAAACCAAAAAGTTCGCGTAAATCAAATGGGACAGTCAGGTTCAATACAAAGAACAGAGATGATGAATCAGCACCAAACATTTAACCGAGGAGCTGGCGGAAGTGTCCAAAATGCACATAAGGGTATTAGATAATTTAAAACGAAGCATCGTCTCTGTAGCGATGCTCAAAGGTAAGAGATGCTTAGAACGGTAGTGTTTATATTAGTGTTAACTTGCGTTGAGCTTTTTGCTCGCAGTGATTCAGATATGGATGGGGTAGAAGATAGGATTGACAAGTGCCCGAACACGCCGTTGAGCGAATTAGTCAATAAAGACGGCTGTACCACCGCAAGTCTCTATAGAGAGAAAAGCTTTGATTTTATTTACGGTGTAAGTCTTGCTCAGGATGGTTATGATGCAACTGCAGATGAAAAACTGGATACTTTTTCTCAAAGCTTCCAATTTGACTATTATTACGGTGATTATTCATTTCAGGCGAGCACTTCTGTTTACGACTCCCAAGGAGAGACTTATACCCAAAGTGGAAGTAACGATTCATTTTTAGGGGTTTACTATAAGCTGCCTTCCTCTAGTAGCCTTATTGTCCGTCTGGGTGCCGGTCTCATTCTTCCTACATACTCTTCAACTCTTTATGAGAATAATACGGACTTTGCTGCATCTATGAATCTTAGCTATATGCTTGATGAGATCAATCTCTTCGGTGCTTATTGCTACACTCTAATAAATGATAAAAATATTCAAGTAAGAAATAAAATAAATACACTCAGTACGGCACAAATTAACTTTCAAAATACGAATTCTTTGAGTGCTGGTTTAGGATTTTATCCAATAGAAAAACTTTACTTAAGCGCTGCCTATAATAGCAGTGAGAGCATCTATCAAGATATCGATGTTATGAATACGGCTTCTTTGGGTGCTTTTTATAATCTAAATGAAAATTGGTTTACGACTGCAGGATATGCCTACGGTCTTAGCGAAAGCGCAAGCCAAAGCTATATTTCACTACGCCTTGGCTACTATTTTTAAGGTCTTAAAATATCAATTCCTCTTGCGGCTCTGATACCGTATCAGCACGCGGAGGCTTAGAAGTATCACTAAAATACTCTTTTTTACCGCCTATGTCCACTTCGATAATCCCCTCGGGAATCTGAAAGCTCCTCTCTATCTGAGGATATAATTTGAGAAGCTTCTCATAGTACATCGCAAAAGCAGGTGCGGCAATGATTCCACCCGTTTCTTGTTTGTACATAGGAGTATTATCATCGTTGCCAAACCAAACGATAGTCTCCACGCTCGGCGAATAGCCCACAAACCAACCGTCGATATTGTTGTTGGTCGTACCTGTTTTTCCCGCAAGCTCGATACCGTTTACTTTTGCCTGAGAGCCGGTTCCTCTTGCTATCACATCCTGAAGAATACTCGTCATAATATATGCCTGAGCAGGTGTCGTGATTGTTCTTGTGCTGCTTTGTGCCTCATATACCAAAGTATTATTCTTTTCAATTCTATTTATTAAACGCACTTTAACTTGTTCGCCGGCATTGGCAAAAGATGTGTAATATTCTGCAAATTCCACGGGAGAAAAAGACATAGTTCCTAAAGATATAGACAAGTCTTTTGGAAGATTTGTCATCCCAAATTTTTTGAGTTGTCTTAAAAGGGTACCAAGCCCGATATCGTTTACCAAATTGATTGTTGCAAGGTTATTTGATTTCACCAAAGCATCTCTGAGACTTGTTATCCCTTGATAGCTTTTGTGGTAATTTTTCGGCTGCCATACTTGCTCTTCGCCGTCTTTAAAATATGTATATGTTTTTGCAATATCTACAAGTTCCGTCGCACCTGAATACCCCAAATCTATTGCAACTTGATAAATAAAAGGCTTAAAGGACGAACCGGGCTGACGCTTACTTTGCGTCGCACGGTTAAAAGAACTTTTATCATAATCTACACCGCCCACTAGAGCTAAAATATTTCCTGTTTTGGATTCAACACTTACAATTGCACCGTTGAGCGTAGATGCGTTTAAATCAAAGGCATTACTCAGTCTCGCATTTTTATTATAAGCCTCAATCCTTTTAATAGAAGCATCGTATGCACTTTTAAGAGATACCTCTGCCGCTTCTTGAAGTCGCATATCTATCGTAGTATATATCTCATAGCCGCCGGTTCTGATATCATCTATCCCCTCTTTTTGTACAAGTCGAATCACTTCATCCACGATATATGGGGCAATATTTTGTGTTAGAGTATCATCATACACTTTTGGGTTTTCTGCCAAAGCATCTTGGTAGGTCTTATCGTCAAGCCAGCCAAGAGTATACATTCTCCCGATAACACGGTTTGCTCTTCCCATAGAGATATCATAGTTTTTTGTAGGCGCATAGGTGCTTGGAGCCTTCGGTAAGCCCACAAGAATCGCCATCTCTTTGAGTGTCAAATCATTCATCTCTTTATGAAAATATCCGTCCGCCGCTGTTTTGATACCGTAATACCCGTGTCCGAAATAAATCTCGTTAAAATATCTCTCTAATATTTGCTCTTTCGTCAGTGCTTGCTCGATTTTAAGAGCATATATCACCTCTTTCATTTTTCTGGATAATTTTTTTTCTCTGGTAAGAAGTCTATTTTTAACTAACTGCTGCGTAATTGTACTCGCACCCTCAACCATTTTTCCCGCTTTGATGTCTTTTGCGACAGCACGAAAAATAGCATTTACGTTTACGCCGGGATGTTCAAAAAATTCAGTATCTTCAATAGCTAAAAGTGCCTCAATTATTTGTGGAGGAATCTCTTCAAAGCTAGCATAAAATCTATGTTTTTTGTAAAAAACATTTGCTATTTTATCGCCGTTTTTATCATAAATTCTACTGCTGACACTTGGCTTATAATCAACGAGGGTAGATATGTTGTATTGAAACTGGGTATAGTAGTACCAAAATGCACCTATAGGAACAGAGATTCCTATTATCAAAACTAACATAAATATTATTTTTTTCATTTTCTAAATTCCCTGTTTGCAAAATTTGCTTCTATTAATGTTCTTGTGTACTCGGCATGTGGATTAGCAAGTACACTCTGCGTATTTCCGCTTTCTACAATTTTACCGTCTTTGATAACACAGATATCTTCACATAGATTTGCAGCCGAATGCATATCGTGTGTCACAAAAAGTATTTTAAATCCAAACTCATTTTGGAGTGATTTAAGCAGATTTAAAATCATTATTTTCGTCTGAGGGTCCAGAGCAGTCGTAGGTTCATCCAGCAAAAGTAATTTCGGTGTATTACAAAGTGCCATGGCTATCACCGCTCTTTGGAGTTGACCTCCTGAGAGTTCGGGCGGAAATCTCTCCAACAACTCTAAATCTAAACCCACTTGTGCAAAAAGTTTTTCTATCTCCGCAGAGGAGCTAAAGAACTGTTTTTTTATTTTTGTTAGGGGAGAAAGCGCCGTAAATGGATTTTGAGGCACTAAGGCAACGCTTTTTCCTGCCTTGAGCTCAAAAGAGCTCTCATGAGAGAGTTCACATTCCATACCACTTGGCAACATCCCCAAAAGCGCTTTGAGTGTCAAGCTTTTTCCGCTTCCGCTTTGTCCCACAAGAGCGAGCGAACTTCTAATAGTAAAACTTATATCTACTAGAACTTTATCGCTGAGTGTTATAAAAAGTTTTGAGACATTCATTATTTCATCTTGTCCAATATTCTGCATAAGAGTCTTAATTCTTCGGTGCTTTGACCGAGTCTTGCTATGAGTCTAATGATCGCTTTTGCAACTGTAGGCTGTCGAATCCCACCTACACAGTAGCCTAAATGATGGAGAGAATTTTTTATCTCCATCACTTTTTTATTGTCATTAATAAGAATGGGCACTATCAAACCTTGAACTTTTATACCCAATTCTTCATACACTATCGTCTGACGAATCTCTATCTCTTTTTGTATCTCTTTTTTATTTTCGAGGATATATCTCAAGGAATGATGCGCCAAAAGCGTGTCATACAGAGAAAGTGCCGTGGCATAAATGATAGGCTTGGCACGGTTAATCAGATACTCTGCTATATGGTTTGAACTCAGGATGTAAGCACCGAAACTTCCATACGCTTTTCCAAGTGTTCCCATCTTGATATGGTTGGGCTTGACTACAATATGATAATAATCAAATATGCCCATAAGATTATCTCCGATAACTCCGCTGCTGTGGGCTTCATCCACGATAAGCAGAGCATTCTCTTTATCGCAAATCTCAAATACCTTTGCATCTACAAGATCTCCGTCCATAGAATAAATCCCCTCTACGGCAACAATCTTACGCTTGGCATGTGGAAGCTTTAAAAAAAGCGACTCTAGTTCTTGCATATCATTATGGGCAAAAAAATGTACATCAATCCCCTGAATATTTGCCGCCAATACTCCTGAAGCATGATACTTTTCATCCATAAAAAGAACATCGCCCCTTCGCACTAGAGCTTCTATGAGGGCAATATTTGCATTAAATCCGCTCCCTAAAACTATCCCCTCTTCAAAGCCGTTAGCCTCGCATAAAGCCCTCTCGAAATCATAATGGATTTGATGGTAGCCGTTAACTAGCATCGATGCCTTTGCGCTATGGAGTGAAAGTTTGGAGAGTTCTTGGCATGTGGAAGTATGAAGCTCTTTTTTGTGGGCAAGCCCCAGATAATCATTCGAAGCAAAATCCAAAACAGTAGCGTCCACCACTTCTCTGCTTCTATATCTTTGCGCGCGCTTGAGTGCTTTGAGCTCTTTTTCATAATACATTTGCATTTTATCCCACTACCACTCTGTTTCTTCCGCCGTTTTTCGCTGCATACAGTGCTTCGTCTGCTCTTTTAAATATAAACTCAAGCCCTTCGCCCTTTTCATACTCAACCACACCGAAACTCATAGTAAGA
>DZBD01000076.1 GCA_022729795.1 Sulfuricurvum sp.
TCCGCCTTCACTTATGTCGGTTACAATTCCCGCGTAGTATTGATTATCTATAAGTACTCTACACTCTGTATAAAGCGGCACCCGTATATATTTTCTCACCTCTTTTTTTTCGCTCGTCACACCGATAGCAGCTACTAGCAATAAAAAATTTAAAAGATTCCAAGTGGCTGTCATTATAATTACCTCAAACTCTTCCGGGTACACATAAAGTCTATATAAAGCTGCAATAAACCCAAAAGAAACCAAAGTAAACACTACAACAAAGGGGGTGGCAAGATCCGAAATATGATCTTGCATCATCTCCTGCCCTTTTGGAGTTACTTCAAAAGTAGGCTTTCGCGGATTCATTAAAACAGAAATGATAGCCGGAAGAGTAAAAAAAGACAAAACCGTTTCGTATAATTCTGAGAAAAAGGGATTTCTCACTTTAGAATAGAGAAAATATGACATTGAAACTGCCATAAACATATGAGGAACAACATAGGCAAGCATTTCCGTTCCATTTGCGTTATAGATACGAAGTCCAAAAAAAAGATATAAAAGTGGTGCAGTATAAAAAATTACTCTAGAATAAGCAAAAAACCAAAAAAAACTAGCGCTGAGATAACTTAACTGCTGGAACCACTTTAATTGCTTTGAAAGAAAAGGATTTTTAAGTAAAAATATTTGTACCATTCCCTGCGTCCATCGAATTCTTTGGATAACTAAAGCCCCAAAACTTTCAGTTTGAAGTCCTCTTACCATAGCTTCATTGATATATACACTTTTATAACCTTTATCATGAAGTTTGATAGCTGTTTCCGCATCCTCTGTAATCGTTTCACCTGCAATTCCACCAATCTCATCAATTAGTTTTCTTCGCAGAACAGCTGCAGAACCGCAAAAAAATGAACTCTCCCAAAAATCATGACCCAATTGAATGTATTTATAAAACATATCGTTTTCACTCATTGCGACATCACCCATTCTCAGATTTCTCTCTATTGGGTCGGGGTTATAAAAGGCATGTGGAGTTTGAACTAAAAATATTTTCTCATCTTTTAAAAACCAGCCTACGGTTTTAAGTAAAAATTGTTTTGCAGGAACGTGATCCGTATCCAAAATAAGTATTAAATCTCCGTTAACACTGCTAAGAGCCGTATTTAGATTTCCCGCTTTTGCATTCTCATTTTTTTTCCGCGTTAAATACTTTGCACCTGAAAATGCACAAAATTTTTGAAGAGATATTCTTCTATCCATCGCTTCTTTGGCTTTATCGAGATTTTTATCATTACATTTTTGCTCTGTACCGCCATCGTCTAGTAAATAAACATTGAACTTATCATCCGGATAATCCATTGCCAATGCAGCAAGAACTGTATTTTCAATAATGATTTGAGATTCATTATAAGTAGGAATAAGTATGTCGACGCTAGGCCACTCTTCTTTTTCGTATTCGTTCAAATCAATTGATTTTCTTTTTAGTATATGAAGAGATGTAAAAATACCTAAAAGGTAGATAATAATAGCAAATACTTCTGCTATATATAAAAGTATCGCTCCTACAAAATCTAAAGGTCCTTCGTAAGTTAAGGAAAAAAAAGTCCTCCAGTAAATATAACGCATTACCACAAGTAAGCCCATAAATTTAACAGTCAATACAAGGTATTCGGGTAATTTTTTAAATTGAAGTGCAATGAGCATAATAAACATCGCTGAATAGCCAATAGCAATCTGTGTATTAATATTATACTGGGCACTGATAAGTGAATATAAAAAAAGAAAGAGTAACAAAAAAGTAAAAAGTCTTGCTAAGGTATTTTCATATAAGAAGTCAATGAGTTTTCGTTCTACACCCAAAATACCCGATATCATTTTATCTCCCTAATTTCATATTATTAAGGCAAATATTCATCATTAATATTATATTTACTTTTGGTATTAAAATGACTTTTTTTATTTTCTTGCGTATCTTCTGTCCAAAAAGATTTTTGAGTAGGCTGTTTTTCTTGTACCCTCACTTCTATCTCTTGACTTCTTTGTATAGAGTGTTCTTGGGGTTTTGAAGTTACAGGCTTTTCATATTCATATTCTTTTTCTTCTTCATACATAGGTGTAAAACACTTTTTGCATTCATCCCACAAAGATTTCTCATTGTTTTTAGATGAATATACAAGTTCACTTTTATCAATATATTTTTTTTTAACAACTACCGGTGTTTCTTTTCTTTCTTCTTGATAATCACTTTTTTCTGAAACTTCATTATTTCGGTTATACGTATTTTCCAACTTTTTATTGCTGTATACTTCACTAGAATTCTTTTTTACATTGTACTCATCAGCAGAAAAATTTTCTCTTTCATCTCTTAAAGAACTGTCACTATTTTCGTCGTTTTTAAAAAAAACTACTTTATCTTTTTCTAAGTCGCATTTTCTTACATAGGAACCTTTTGCAAAATTTTTAATTTCTTTATTGTACACCTGAGCTTCTTCATAGCTTTGAAAGTCACCAACCCTAAAAACAAAATAATTACCTCTTTGTTCAACACGAACATTTGCAAACTTATCATAATTAATACTTTTTGCTTCACTAACGATAAAATCTTGTCCACCCCTATCTGCTGTTGAAACTTGAACACAATAATTTGCTTCCAAAGAGACAAATAAAACCAAAAAAAATCCAACCCATTTTATTTTATTCAAAATAGCAAATCCCTTACATTTTTTACGACAAATTTTCGAATTATACCTTTGTCCTTCTATCTTTGGACTTAAACACGCTGCCAGAACTACTCTTTAATACTTATTTAAACTTTGCACATCTATCTCAGAATTATTCAATTTAAAGAAAATTTTTATTCCTATCCACAATTTTTGATATAATCACAGAAAAGCTAAAGCAAATCCGATACCATAAATGCTTTTTAAAAGGTTTTCAATGAATAAATACTCACTTTTGTCACTCTTATTTTTACTTCCAAGCTACCTAACTGCAGGAAATTATTGTATTTATATCACGAATTTTGCTATGGCATCAGACAATGAAGATAAAATCTATTCCACTTTAGCTGATATTCCTTACCCTTCTACGCGGATTAAGAATAATAAGATATTTATATATACCGGTAAATTCAATACTTCTGAAGATGCAGGAAAACTTCTTCCTCTCACTCAGACAAAATACAAAAATGCAAAAGTTACTTCTTGCGTAAATGCACAGCCGTATCAAGGCAAAAGACTTTTACAAAACAGCAAAAGTGATATTGATGCGGCTAAAAAATCTAATGATAGCACAGGTACTTTTTACTGTTTAAAAGTGTTTGAAACAGACTTTGCAAGTAGTTCACAAACAAACATGAATGAAAAAATCAAATATATACTTCATACATTACCCGAATCTTTTACAAAAGTAGAACAAAATAAGCTTGCAGTATATAGCGGCAAGTTTCAATCTTTAAAAAGTGCCCAAGTAATTTCTGAGATGCTCAAAAAAGAGTTTAAAAATACTACTGTTTCCACATGCCAAGCTGACACACAGCATTACGAACAGCAAATCACAAGAGCGAGCCAAACACAAGATAGAGAAATAAAATCCGATACTAGCATAAATTCTCCTCAATCTTTTGACATTGACAATCTTGACGAAAAAGGCTTAATTGCTCTAGATATCCGTTCAGACATTCAAAGTAGAATAAAAAAAGAGATAGAAAAATCGGATATAAGACATGCCCTAGATATACAAAGGCAAGAGCAATTTAACGGCTTGTATCTCAAAGCAGACGGGGCTTGGGATACACTCAATAATGCTGCAGCATATGATGTTAGACTTGAGTTTGATATATTTGATCAGGGGTATTACGAAATCAAAAAAAAGAATGAAAAGAATGAAATTGAAAATAAAATTAACTTTTACAAAACTTTAAAAAATGTAGAATTTTTAAAAAAAGAAGAAAAATTTTTTACTATAAAAAAATATTCAAATTCAATAAATGTGTCTGCTTTGTTACTTAAACTTCAACTTCTGGAATCTAATTATAATAATGCAAAACAAAGATTTGACAATGGATTAATTACAAAATATGAATACGAAATGTATATCATCTCCATCCAGCAAATAAAAGATGAATTACTCTTGTTTAAAAATATGACACTTTTAAAAATTCCAGATGATTTATGGGTTTTGCTGAATCAAGTAGAATATGTAAGACTAAAAGATGAAGATGCTCTAACAAATATGCTTAAAGATAACAGTATAGATTTAAAATTGGCAAACACTTTAAAAGAGAAAAAACCACTCTCACAAGAATGGAGCGATCAGTTAAGAGTGAATGTTTATGCAGGACAAAGAAAAATGTATCTTGCACAAAATCAAAATCTTGTGGGTGTAGAAGCTAAAATACCTCTGTCTTATTACTCTCAAACAAAAGAGCTAGCTGAAATTCAAGATGATATTGCATCTCAGCAAGCGATTCTTCAACATAATCAAAAACTAGAATCACTCAAAGAAAGCATAGCAACTTTTAAGTACAATCAACAAAAAATTAAAACATATAAATATGAACTTGCAAAGATAAAAGAACATATCAATAATTTAGCTATTATAAATAATTCCGCTTTTGCGGCATATATTCATTCAAACTTTAATGATGAACAAGGCAGTATTAACAGTTATTTTGACAAATATATACAAATTCAGCAAGATAGAATCAAAACATATAATGAACTTATAAATATACTATATCTCATTCATTCAGATAATATTAGTGATATTTTGCTCTATGCTATAGACAGATAAGTATAAAAATTAATTTACACTTGTTATACCAACTACAGCTAACTATACTCGTTTAGC
Source organism: Sulfuricurvum sp. (assembly GCA_022729795.1). Lineage (GTDB taxonomy): Bacteria > Campylobacterota > Campylobacteria > Campylobacterales > Sulfurimonadaceae > Sulfurimonas. Next base: position 4,831 of record DZBD01000076.1, read on the forward strand.
GTATGCTTAGTTAGTTGTATTTGGTATTAGTTTCTCTTTTACCTCTAAAATATTTTCTGCTGTGTTTCTTTTTCCATCCGGAGGTGCCCATTCAGCATCCGGTGGCGTTAAAGTGATACTGTTCCATGGATGCAGCGATGGCAAATCAAATACAATATCTCGTATAGTATTGTCATGTGAATAACCCCCATGAAAATTAATATCCACCCTCATATCTAAGTTTTCAATTAAATTATTGGCACTGCTCCACTGCAATGTTAAGTGCCGTATATTTTTAATTACAGAGTTTTTTAACTTTGAACTAAAAGCTCGTGAAAATTTAACATATCCACTTCCTGAAGCACCCTTATTCCATGCTCCGTTAATATATAAATTTTCACCCACACAACCGTATACACTTTCAAAAACAAGAGAATGCCTACCGGCATTTAATATTTTCAAATCTTGAACATAGGAATTTGCAACATATTCAAATCGAATTAAATCAACCATATACGAAGTAAGTAAATTTTTATATACTCCAAGTGTTTCTTGAATGTGATGCCCCTCAATCTCTTGAGATATAGTAAAATCTTTCAATTTCACATTTTCAACCATTGCAAGGGTAAAAATTTCACTTGCATATGCATGGAATGGTGTTGTTACTGCACTCTTTAAATATATTAAACTGTTATGTATAGATTCTACAGATACTATCTCTTGTCTAAGATAAGGATATTTTTGTCTCCATACTCTTGAATCAAGAGCGTCTAAAAATTTATCATCATTGGGTTCTCTGATATTTATCCATTTGGGATGTTCTTTTATCCCCGCATCTATTACACTGTCGCCGTAAAGAACGTCTCTATTTAAAGTGCCGATATTCTTTAATCGTTCACCTTGTACATAAATAGCCGCCTTTTCTTGAGTTTTCAAATGAGAAATCAAGAGAGTTGCTTCCTTTGATTGACCGACAATAGCAATATTTGATCTTCTAATAAAGACACAATAATCAAGGTCAAGAACACCTTCAGGCAAAATAATAGTACTACCTTGCGGAGCATCTTGAATAATTTTATTTAAAGCAAAAGAATCATCTTTACTATCATTTGGAATAACTCCGAAATCTTTTGCATAAACAATAATCTCTTGCTTTTGTATCTCTTTATCCTCTTTTAGAACATCTAAATCCGGAAAAGCTAAGGCATTATGAGAGAGCATCATAACATACAAAAAAAACGTATAAGCTAAAATCATTAAATAATCAGGCATAAGATCAAAGAGAGGATGGTCTATCTTTGCGACACTGTCGTCACTCTTTTGCACTTCAGTACCTTTGGACCATTTCTGATCCGACAAGTTAAAAAGTGCTTTAATCTTTACCAATGAGCCAAGCCATTGCCCGTATAACATAAGGGGAATAGTTCTCATAGAAACAGGATGGCCATTGTATGCAATCATAATCAGCTGAAAAATTCTCACATAGAGCACCCAAACGATAAAAAATAAAAAATAAAAATATGCTTTAAAAATGCCTAAAATTAATGCACCTGTAATTCCAACTAAGGATGTCCACATGGAAATTCTTTGATCTAAAATTGCCCACCAGATAAAATAACTTTTCATTTTTACCGGTCCAAGTGCCAAGGCTCTATTGGAATTTCTTAAAGTATTTCCATACCATCTATAAGGCAAAGAGCGACTGAGTTCTAAAAACTCAGCATCTCTACTCTCCAAAGAATAACAAAGCGCATCCGGAAGATATCTCATATTCCAACCGTCTTTTAAGAGCATAAACCAAGTTGTCTTATCGTCTCCCATCAAAAATCTAAATTTTCCATGCATAACTGTTGTAATAATATCGTTTTCAACTTTTTTTATAAATGCATCTTGAACAATAATATTCGTTCTGTATGCAGATAAACGACCGGTTAGCGTTAAAACTTTTTTTGAAAGGGAATGCGATTGAAATAGTGTATGCCTTTGTCCAAATTTTAAATTAAACCAATCTTTATACCAGTTCGAGTTTGTATGAATAAAAGCTGTTTCATTTGTTGTTACAGCACCAAGCTCATGGTCTATGGCAAAGTGAGGCAGTACTTTCTGAAAGAACCCTTTTTCTAAATAGCTATCTCCATCCATAAAAAAAGTTACACTGTGATAATCACTCTCATGCTTGAAATATCTTCTTGCAATTGCTCGCATAGAGTGACCCATGGCAATTCTTTTCCCCTCTTTTTGATGCTGAAAAACAAGTTCAACTTTATGAAATGCATAATGAGCTTTACACGTTTGATAAATAACAGAATCCTCTTGCGGACTGCCGGAAGTAGAAACAATAATTGTTGCACTTGATGGGATGGTTGAAAGTTCATTCATAATAGACTTAAATGATTCAATACTCACCCATGCTTCTTCTTTATAAGAAGGTATGGAAAAATAAACATGCTCCGGATAACGTGATTTTTCGTCTAATTTTTGAATTTGTGCTTTTAAGCCGGGATAAACAAACCTAGAATATATGAATGCTCTTGTAAAATTTAAAAGTAACCAACCGTATCGCCAACTTGCAAACACTCCCAAAACTAATACAGTCTCATTTTTTACATAATATACATATGGCCACATGATATAAAACAAAAGAGAGGCCATAAAAAAATATATTGAGACGGGTTCAATCAAGCTTAAAAGCCCATATTTTCTCCCAAACCTTTTATGAGGAATCATAACAGCATCTCTTATATTAACGGTCTATAAAACCATACCTTCACTCTCTCATTCAACGGAAGTTTCATTATTGAATCATCAAAAACTATTTTTATGGTGACTTCTTTTAAACTTACCTCGTTTGATATTTCAGATTCGGTATTTAAAGCAAGGTTACCTATAGTCTCTATGTGTGCACTATATGTTTTATCCGTGCTTGAAGAATAAACCTTAACGCTCATGCCATTGTTAATTTCGACAGATTCTTCTTGCTTAAGTTTACATACTACAAAAGAAGATTCACCTGTTTCGACTACAATAACTTCATCACTAGAGCCCACATAATTTCCAACATTAGATTTAATTGCATAAATAATGCCGTCAGTCTCGCTAAATATTCTTAAATAATTGAGTGTATTTATCAGTTCTTCACGCTTAAGCTCGAGTTCAGTTTTTAAAGAAATAATGCTTGCTTCACTATTTTGTGAAATTGTAGAAGTGCCAATTCTATTTTTTTCTTGTAAGTACTTTACTTTTGTTCTTGCATAATCGTTACTTACTCTATCTAAGTCCATGACAGAGATAAGCCTGCCTTCATATAATTGTTTTGCCGAAGAATATGCTTTGTAATTTTTATTCATATCACTTTCTAATAAATGCAAAACTTGAGTATCTTGCCTATAATCTTTTTTAACCACACCGTGTCTGGAATTCAAATCTGCTAATTTCTGCTCAATAATATCTATTTGGCTCAAAATCATCTTATCATCAAGTTCAAAAAGAAGCGTCTTTGGATGTATATTTTGTCTCGTTTTTACATAAATTTTACTTATTTTACCGCTGATACTTGGTGAAATTTTTACAAAATTGCCTGATACCGTTCCTATGGAACGGTAAACATACGCCGTATTATAATAAAGAGTAGCTAGGACAAGAACGGCAAAAATAATGCCTAGTTTAATATAGAGTTTTGATCTCTTTGCGAATTCTTTTTTTAAAACACTTTGTTCTTCATCGCTTAAAACAACGGACTCTTTTATTGGCGAGTCAAGAACAGGTTCGTTGTAAATGCTCAGCAATCCATCTATTTGGTCAAGCCTTCCTTCAATAGAAAGTTCCAAAAATTCTCTTAAAACTTTTTTATTTCTCTGAGTGATTTCAGTAAATTCGAATCCGCTAACATCTCCTATTTTGACTTTAAATTGAAGTTTAATCGGCATTTCTATTCTTGCTTCTTTTAATGCAAGAATAATAGATCCGGTAATTATTTCATCTTTTTGGAGTTCTTTATTGAAATTTTCTATACCTGCGCCTGTCATAGACCAATTCTTTGATTTATAAGCTACAGAGTCTATTACAATAAGAAGTGGAATGTCGACTCTGTGTGCGCGACGCATATAATTTGCTTCAATTGTAGCCATAAAGTACCTTTAAAATGAACAATTTTTTTGGTGTATTATAACGAAAAATAAGCGTATAACGCATCAGATGGAATCTGCAGATGCTTCTATAAAAAAAGCAAAATAAAAGAAGATTGATTTTAAAAATGAATTGCAAATAAGAAGTTATAGACAAATACTCCAAAAGAAGTATTCGTTTATTTTTTTTAGTAAACTAAAAAGATTATTTTCTTCTAAGTTCTTTAATACGAGCTTTTTTACCTGCAAGCTCACGAAGATAAAATAGTTTTGCACGACGAACACGACCACGGCGAATAACTTTAATCTCATCAATTGAATCACTAAAAATTGGAAAGATTCTTTCGATACCAACACCGTTAGCACCAATTTTGCGAACTGTAATTGTTTTACCTGTTCCTTGTCCTCTTTTTGATATACAAACGCCCTCGTAATTTTGTACACGAGATTTGTCACCTTCTTTAATTGTTACTGATAAACGAACAGTATCACCAGCACGAAAATCTGGAACATTTTTCTCAGATGTTTGTGCTTTTTCAAAGTTTTCTATGTACTTATTTCTCATAAGATTTCCTTGTTCTATGCTTTAAAAGCTGGTCTGGTCTGAAGAACTGTGTCTTACATTCAGACAGCGCTAATTTTAGTGAGCGAATTCTACTATGATTTCCCTTTAAATATTCTGATGGGACACTTTTTTGCTCATAGCACTGTGGCTTAGAAAAAGATGGTGCTTCTAAAAGCGGGGTTTCAAAACTCTCAACACTTAAAGAGTCACTGTTTCCAAGAACACCTTCTATATTTCTACTTATAGCATCACATATGACCAAAGAAGCTAATTCGCCACCTGTCAATATATAATCACCAATGCTAAAAACTTCATCCGCAAACTCTTCTATAACTCTCTCGTCTATCCCTTCATATCTTCCACTGACAAAAGCAATATGCGACTTTAAAGCCAATCTTTTTGCATCATTCTGACGAAACGGCTTTGCTACGGGTGTCAAAAAAATAATATGAACATTCTCATCACTCTTTTTCAAATCTTTTAAGAGATCAAACAAAGGTTGAGGGTTCATTACCATTCCGGCACCGCCGCCTACTGCAGTATCATCTACTTTACTATGCTTTGAATCACTATAATCTCTTGGATTAAGATAATGAACATGCAAAATATTTTTTGCGATAGCTCTACTTAATATTGAGTCATGGAAGTAACCTTCTACAAGGTTTTTAAAAAGTGTTACAAAAGTATACGTCATCAGGAAGCTTCTAAAATATCCAATCCGCCACTTACTTCAATTCTTTTTTTCTCTACATCTACATTTTTTATAAATGTTTCATGATAAGGGATGAGAAAGTTTTTTGCAAACCCATCAGCTACCAATACATCATCCGTTTTAATACTCAAATAATCAGAAACAGCGATTCTTTCCACTTCAATAACAGTGCCTAGAAATTTTTCATTTTCAAAAACTTTGCAACCCACAATATCAAACCAAAAATATTGTCCATCTTCAAGATGACAATTTTTCTTTGTTTCTTCATAGGTTGTGAAAACTTTAGCATTAGTTAATTTTTTCGCACTTTCAGAAGTACAAAAGCCTATAAATTTGATAAGAGCTCTTTCGTGGTTGATGCTTTCAATGGTGAGTGTCTCTTTTTTATTGATAAAAAAAGTGGCACCTTTTACGAATTGTTCCGGAAAATCACATTTGATATGAAACTTCATATCGCCGTTTAAACCTACAGCTTTGCCGATTGTAGCAATATGAATTAGTTCCATCACTTTAGACAGGTTCGACATTAATACGGTAACTTACGCCATCTTTGGCTTTACAGCCAGAGATAACTGTTTTGATAGCACCTATCATTTTGCCCTCTTTGCCAATTAATTTACCGATATCGGCTTGATTGGCATAAAGAACTATTTCAGTTATTTCATCGCCTTCTTGAACCTCAACTCTTATCTCATCCGGATAAGATGCGATAAGCCTTGCAAATTGTGCGACAAAATCAGATATCATCATTAACGTCCTGTTATCTTTTTAACACGATCACTCATTTTAGCGCCAACGCTTAACCAGTAATCTAATCTTTCATTATCTACTACCGTAGTTTTTTCAGCTACCATTGGATTATGGTGACCGATAAGTTCTATCCAACCGCCATCTCTACGTTTACGTGAATCAGTTACCGCAATACGGTAAAAAGGTTGTTTTTTTCTTCCCATTCTAGTGAGGCGAATTACTGTTGCCAT
>DZBD01000077.1:0-4810 GCA_022729795.1 Sulfuricurvum sp.
CTTAGGAAAATTTTGGTTTATCCTCTCTCCCATTATTACAATTTTTATCTATACGGTTATTTTCTCGGATTTTATGAAGATGAAGCTTGACATTGTAGATAACAGCTACTCTTATAGCATCTACCTTGTTCCTGGACTTTTAGCGTGGACATCATTTAGCACGATTTTGATGAGGCTAAATAACTCGATTTTGGAGAAGTCAAACCTTATAAAAAAAATAAGCGTTCCCGCTTTTGTCTATCAACTAGGCATTATTATTACTGAGTTTGGCATCTTGATGCTCTCATATTCTCTCTCTCTTGTCTTTTTACTGCTTGTAAATCATCCCATAACCTTAACTTTTCTCTATCTTATTCCTGTTCTATTTTTGCAAACACTTTTTGCTTTTGCACTCGGTGTGAGTATCTCGCTGTTTACTCCGTTTTTTAAAGATTTAAAAGAGGCAATTCCCATTGTAGTTCAGCTTTGGTTTTGGATGACACCCATCATATATATGAAGGAGATGGTTGAGGACAAATTTCCTTCTCTTTTGATTTATAACCCATTTTATTACTTTGCAAAAATTTATCAGGATATTTTTCTCTACTCAAAAGCACCCTCTTTTGAAAATTTGACAATTATTTTTCTTATCACTTTCACAACGCTTCCATTAGCCGGATTTTTGTACAAAAAAATGATTGGCACCATCAAGGATATTATTTAGATGAAAAAAATCCTAGAAGTAAAAAATGTATCAAAAATTTATAAGATGTATAAAAATAACTCTGATAGATTAAAAGAGATTTTTTTAAATAAACCGTATCATAGGGAGTTCATTTCCAACAATAATATCTCTTTTAATCTTTTTGAGAGCGAGACACTCGGAATCATCGGAGTCAATGGTGCAGGAAAATCAACGATACTTAAAATCATAGCAGGCGTCACAAACCCGACTAAAGGTGAGGTTATTAGGCATGGTAGAGTAACAGCATTACTTGAACTAGGTACAGGTTTTAATGATGAACTAAGCGGATATGAAAACATCTTTTTAAACGGAACACTTATAGGCATGACACAAAAAGAGTGTGAAGAAAAAGCAAAAGAAATAACCGCTTTTAGCGAACTAGGCGATTACATATACGAACCTATCAAAACCTACTCATCAGGGATGAAGATGCGTTTAGCTTTTTCTATCGCCATCTATTCAGAACCGCAAATTCTGATAGTCGATGAAGCACTCTCTGTCGGAGATGCCCACTTTGCAGCAAAATGTACAAAAGCGCTCAAACAAAGAAAAGAGAACAATATGTCTATTATCTATGTTTCACATGACTTAAACTCTTTAAAACTACTTTGCGACAGAGTTATTTTGCTTCATCACGGTGAGATTGTAGAGGAAGGTAAGCCTGAGACAGTTATGAATAGTTACTACTTTTTGATATCGAAATTAAATGATGAAGCCCAGAAGATAAAGGTCAACGACTTGAGTGAAAATTCTTTTGGAAGTTTTGAGATAGAGATAAAGAAAGTGCAGATATTCGGCGAAAAATCAAAATCAGAAATAGTATCTTCCGGTGAATACTCCACTATACAAATTTATCTAAAATCATCAGCAAAATTTGATAATATTACAATCGGTATTCACATTAGAGATAGATTTGGTCAAGATATTTACGGTACAAACACCTACTATCAAAATGTAGATATTTCCTTAGAAGAAGGTGAGTATATGTGTAGTTTTGAAATGCCTCTAAACATAGGTGTCGGCAAATACTCTTTAGGATGTGCAGTTCATACCGGAGATTATCATACGGATAAATGTTTTCACTGGCTAGACCATGCCGCCGAGTTTGAAGTTGCTGGAGTTGAGGGAAATATTTTTATAGGGCTTTGCAGGTTAGAGCCAAAAATTAGTATATCGGAGAATCTCATTGAAGATTAATATTCAAAAAATAAAAGCGTTTCTTAACAAATTTCCTCGTATAAAGAATACATTAAAAAGAATCATCATATCTTACCCACCTTTGAGAAAATTTATAACCAATAGATACGGTATGTTAAAAACTGTACCGCAAGCAGTTACGGATGAGCGGATAAGATTGCAGCTTTGTCAAGATGAACAAGAACTCTCTTCAAGAGCTCTTAAGATATACAAAGATATCTCTTGTTTAAAAAAGGAGAATAGATGAGAATTGTTATTGATATTCAGGCTTGTCAGTCGGGCAGTAAGTTTGGTGGTATCGGCAGATATACCCAAAATCTTGTATCTGGTTTGCTTAGACAGCGTAAAAATCATGAGATTATTTTTATCTTAAACGATATTTTCTTAGATTCAGTAGCCAATATCTACACATTTTTAGCAGATGTAGATAGAAAAAATATTAGAATTTTTCAAGTTCCATCCCCAATAAACTACAATAATGAACAAAACCACGTTAGAAATGCAGTTGCAGAGATTTTGTATGAAAATTTTGTATTTTCTCTAAAACCTGATGTTTTTCATATTGCAAGCTTTGTAGAGGGGCTCGGAGACAATGTCATAACATCAATCGGGAGATTGGGATATCAGGATATAACAAGTGCTATCATGTATGACCTTATTCCGCTTGTTGAAAAAGAGAAGTATCTTCAAGATACTAGAACTTCAGGCCACTACATGAGAAAAATGGATGATTTTAAAAAAGCCGCTTGTTTACTTTCTATCTCAGAGTTTTCAAGACAACAAGCCATAGAACTCTTAGGGATAAATCCTCATCAAATAACAAATATCTCCTCGGCGGTAGATGAGAAGTTTAAGCCTATAAAATATGATGATAAGTATCTAAGAGAAGTATTGAAAAAATATGGCATAACAAAAAAGTTTTTTTTATATACGGCAAGTTTTGATCAAAGAAAAAATCATCAAGGTCTCATAGAGGCATTTTCGATGCTGCCCTTAGAAGTTAAAAATGATTATCAGATGCTTATAGTCGGTAACGGCTGGAACGGTATATATGAACACTTCAAGTCGGTAGCAAAGGATTTTGGTCTTAAAGAAGGAGACCTTATATTTGCGGGTTATATCCCTGACGATGAACTATTAGCCATCTACAACAGTGCGTTTTTATTTGTTTTTCCATCTCTAAGTGAAGGTTTTGGGCTTCCTGCGCTCGAAGCGATGTCATGCGGCATTCCTACTATAGGTTCAAATACAACAAGTATTCCTGAAGTAATAAGTAAAAAAACAGCTCTTTTTGACCCGTATAATGTAAAAAGTATCTCAAGTAAGATTTTAGAGGTAATAGAAGATGAAAACTTTAGAAAAGAGTTGTCTCAACATGCATTAAATTTTTCAAAAAATTTCTCATGGGATACTTGTGCTAAAAAATCCGTAGAAGCATTTGAAGAGCTTTACGAGAGAACAAAGGATACTCAAAACCTCTCAACTACAGCTATATACAACAAAACAGTAGATGCTCTTTGTAAGATAAAAAGAGATGCGCTAAACCCTGAAGATATTTCTCAAATTGCTTCAGCGATACAAGCAAATGAAAGAGCTACAATAATTTACAAAGAAAACAAGATAGGCTGGGTTACCACATTTAATACCCGCTGCGGTATAGCGATGTATTCAAAGTATCTTATGGGTTCACATGCTGATGAGTACTCTATATTTGCCCCAAAAGATACAAATCTCGTAACACAGGATTCTAAAAATATATTTAGAGCTTTTGATATTGGGGTTGATAATTTAGAAAATCTTTATGAACAAATAGTAAGTCAAAAAAATCAAACACTAATTATACAGTTCAATTATGGTTTTTTTGATTTTACATATTTTGATATCTTTGTAAGAGAGTTGGCAGCAATAGGAATAAGAGTTTTCATAACACTTCACTCTACGGCAGATACGTTTGAAAAAAAGTTATCACAAATCTCAAATGCTCTTTTAATGGCTCAAAAAGTTACAGTTCACTCTCAAAACGATGTTGAGGTTTTAAAAAAGATTGGAATTTATAAAAATGTTGAACTATTTCCACAAGGCATTATAGATATAAAGCCGACAAAAAAGCTTGTAGTCGTAAAAGATGAAAATATTGTTTTAGCATCGTATGGTTTTATGTTGCCGCATAAAGGATTTTTAGAGCTTATTGAAGCTTTTAATATATTTCTAAAAAAAGAGCCTAAAGCGCATCTTCTAATGGTAAATTCTCTTTACCCTGCAGATGTTTCACAAAATCTCTTAGATGCTATAAAAGAGAAAATTAGCTATTATGCCATAGCAGACAAGGTTACAATAATTAGCGATTTTTTAGATGATAATGAGAGCATTGCTTATCTTAAAAATGCTGATTTGATTATATTTCCATATCAAGAGACTGGAGAATCCTCTAGTGCAGCCGTTAGAATGGCTATCTCGGCAGAATGCCCTATCATGACCACACCTCTAAAAATATTTGATGATGTACGCAGTTTTGTATCTTTGGCAAAGGGAACATCACCAAAAGAGCTGGCACTCTCAATAGAGGAATTTTTTGAGCAGCTCAGTGCCGAAGATAGCTCTATAAGCAACAATATAGATATCGCTAAAGAGTTTAAGTTGAAATATGGTTACTCAAAACTAAGCGAAATGTTTTATTCTATGTTAAATAAGTGAGGATAAAAATGAAAATCATAGACTTTCTACGCAGATACATTAAAAATCTGATAACTCTCAATAATCTAAAATTTAGAATTGATCGCCAAGAGGAACAAAACGAAGTTTTGAAAAGAGAGATTCAAGACCAACAACAGCAAATTCAAGACCAACAACAGCAAATTCAAGACCAACAACAGCAAATTCAAGACCAAC
>DZBD01000077.1:4910-11086 GCA_022729795.1 Sulfuricurvum sp.
AACAGCAGTTAACTACGCTAAAAAATGAGCTTGAAAATACCAAAAATGCCATCTCTCAAGAGATGGATTTTAAGTTGGCAGAGTTGATGCTGCATCACTCTTTATCACTTCATCATCGCATTGATCAGTTTATTTTTGATGCGAATATAGAGTTAAAAAACAGCATCAATTCACCGGATGAAAAACTCTCAAATATTGCCATTATGGCAACAAAAATCTCAGATGAGCAGTAAATTTTTTTTCATACATCAGTTCACACCCTCTATTTCAGACGGTGACGGAGTAAGCGGTGGTGTATTATGGACGGCGGATATTTTGCGTGGATTTGGTTTTAACTCTTCAGTTTATGCAAACCACATTGACCCCAAGCTAAAAGATAAAGTGCTTCATATAGACTTGTATGTTCCCTCACCCGATAATATATTGATTTACCATCACTCGATAGGGCATGAGCATCATGAACAGATTCTTGCTTTTGCGGACAAAAAAATATTATGCTATCACAATATAACCCCTTCTCATTTTTTCAAAAACATTCCTCATCTTTTTGGAGCATGTGAGCTTGGCAGAAAGCAGCTTGTGTCATCGACTAAAGCCTTTGTGGCTTCTTATGCAGATTCTGCGTATAACGCTAAAGAGCTTCGCGCGCTTGGATACCAAGATCCCAAGCCCATACCACTATTAATTGACAGTACGAAAAAAAATTTAATCCACCCGAATGAAACCATCATCAAAAACCATTCTCAAACATTTACCATACTCTTTGTGGGACGCATCGTATCGAACAAATCACAAGAGATGCTCATAGAGACTATCTACTATCTGAAAAAACTTCTTGCTTTAAAACTAAAACTTATTTTGGTAGGTAGCACATCGGAACAGGCATATTTTGATTATCTAAACAAACTTGTTGTTTCATTAAAACTAGAAGATAGCGTACTGTTTACAGGTAAAGTGTCACAAGAAGATCTCGCAGCTTATTACTCTGCTGCAGATATCTATCTTAGTTTAAGCGATCACGAGGGCTTTTCTATACCTATCATTGAAGCACTCTCTTACGATACGCTTACTATTGCTTACTCAACTTGCGCTTTGCCAGATACACTTGGAGAGCAGGGAGTTATTGATTTCAAATCGCCGGATTTGGTTGCTAAATATATATATGACATTATAAACGACCCATTTTTACGAGCAACTATTTTAAAACGCCAAAAGAGACATTTTCTTAAATTTCATCCAGACAATCTCAAGAAAAGTTTTGCCGATTTTTTAACTGCTGTTGATATAGATATTCCCAATTATCCCCCATCTGTCCAATCTTTTTCCGATAAAACAATCCGCATAGAAGGTCCTTTTGACTCCTCTTACTCTTTGGCTATTGTAAACAAAACTATCGCAAAGGCTCTTGGCAAAAAAGACTGCAATGTAAAACTCTATTCAACCGAGGGTTTTGGTGATTTTGAACCGAATTTATCATCTATTTCTGATTTGGATGTTTTAAGTATGTATGAAAATACTCAAGAATTTGTAAATACAACCATAAGAAATCTCTATCCTCCAAGAACAAATGCAATGTTAGGTGAAAATAAGATTATTGGTCCTTACGGTTGGGAAGAGTCAGTTTTTCCAAAAGAGTATGTCGATTTTTTTAATGCTCGTCTAACAACTGTTTTTACAATGTCAGAGTATGTCAAAAAAGTTTTAAAAAATTCAGGTGTTTGTGTTCCCGTAGTGACAACTGGTAATGTCGCTGATGATATTATAGAGAAACCCTCACAAAAGTTAGATTTTGAACTGCCTCAAGGTTTTAGACTTCTTCATATATCGTCAGCTTTTCCTCGCAAAGGGATAGATAAACTTTTAGAAGCATTTGAACTTCTCGATGAAAGTTTTTCTCTTATCCTAAAAATATTTCCAAATCCTCATAACAATGTTATAGAGCAGCTCATAAATATAGGCTATAGTGTAGTAAAAACTCTCCAAGAGGGCGTATTTTTATATGCAAAAGAGGATAAAACAGTTTTATGCATAAACAAAGATATAAAAAAAGAGCAAATACGCTATCTTTATGAAAACAGCAACCTTCTCGTTGCGCCAAGTTTTGGAGAAGGGTTCGGTCTACCCATGGCAGAAGCAATGCTTTGCAATCTCTCAGTCCTTACCACAGGATATGGAGGTCAAACGGACTTTTGCAGTGATGAGACATCTTGGCTCATAGATTTTGAGTTTGCCACAGCCTCAACACATTTGAGTGAGCCAAACTCTATCTGGGCAGTACCGAAAATATCTCATCTAGCGTATCAGATAAATAAAATTAGTCAAACTCCAAGCAATAAGATAAAAGTAAAAACAGATCTCGCAAGAGATTTTATTTTAAAAAATTACTCAAAAGAAGCCGTAGCCGAGAAAATCTTATCGGCTCTAAGCTCAGGTGATTCTCTTGTTGGTGTGAGCGGAGTGCAGAAATCTAAACCGTCTATAGGAGTTTTTTCAACTTACAATACCAAATGCGGTATTGCCATATATACAAAAAATCTCATATCTTCCTTTGCAGATAAAACTATCATCTTTGCCAATTATACACAAGAGACAACTGCTGATGATGATTCAAACATAGTCCGTTGTTGGCATAGCAGTAGAGACACTTCAGACATAGAAGCACTAAAAAATGCCATCATTTCAAACAATATAACAACGCTAATCATTCAATATAACTTTAGTTTCTTACCTCTTTCACTACTTGAAGAGTTACTCTTCTTTTGTGATCTTCATTCTATTATCGTACATCTTTTTTTTCACTCTACCAAAGATGTTATAACACCAGAATATATCGACTCTATAGGATCAATATCGAACACTTTAGATAAAACGATGGCTATCTATGTGCACTCCTTGGAGGATTTAAACTATTTAAAACATTTCGGTATTTATAAAAATACTTTCTTAATGATTCATCCTTTTAATGCTACACTGATGAATGTATCAAAAGATAGACAAAAAATCCCAAGTGATTTTGTAACTTTAGCCACATTTGGATTTTTACTACCTCAAAAAGGAGTGCTAGAACTGATAGATGTAGCCGAGGAGCTAGATAAAGAAGGGATGAAAGTGAAATTACTACTTCTTTGTGCCATACATCCTGCGCCTATTTCACAAATTTTAAAAAAGCAAATTGAAAAGAAAATTTCTTCATCTCCTATAAAAAACCGTATAGAAATATGTTTTGATTTTCTTCCTGAAGAGCAAGTCGTCGCACGGCTATCTGAAGCAGATAAAATCGTTTTTGCCTATCAAAATACGCAAGAATCATCAAGTGCTGCATTAAGAATCGGACTCTTAAGCCAAAAAGAGATTATAGCAACGCCGCAGCCGATTTTTAACGATGCAAAACATATAGTTACTTTTTCTAGCGATTCATCGGTAGCCTCTCTTGTTAAAAACATAAAAAAATCGCTTTCAACCGAGTTTAATCCCAAAAAACAAATAGCGTGGATTTTAAAAAACGATATCAAAATTATTAGCAAGAGATTTTTTAATTCATTATGAAAAAAATCCTCATAGATGCAGTTTCTCTGCTCTCACCACTAACAGGAATAGGGCGATATACTTATGAAATTTCCAGTCGTCTCCGTAAGTTATCTGCAGATAAATATGAGATTTTTTTTAACTACGGATTTCACTCGAAAGAGCTTTATGGACTCTCAGACGAGCAAACTACTACAGAGCAAAAAGCCAAAAAACTTCAAGCATTTATAAAAAAATACCCCCTACTTAAAAGACTTGTAAGAAGTTTTTATCTCTGTTTTACAAAGTTTTATAAAACAGAGTACCACCTATATTTTCAGCCGAATTTCATCCCAAATTCAAATATCAAAGCTAAGAAACTCATCTGTACACTGCACGATTTCTCATTTATGCTTCAGCCTCATTGGCATACCAAAGAACTCATAGCTCATTACGATAAAAATTTTTTCCTTATCAAAAAAGCCGATCATATTATCACATGTTCACATTTTACAAAGCAAGAGATCGTTGACTACATGCACATAGCGGATGAAAAAATAAGCGTGATCTATCACGGTGTAAACCACGCACTTTACAAGCCCTATCTGCAACATGAACTAGAGGAAACAAAAACTAAATTTTCTTTGCCAAATAAATTTTTGCTTTTTGTAGGCTCCATAGAACCGCGTAAAAACCTCTTAACGCTACTAAAGGCTTATAATCTGCTCACCAGTAACGAAAAAGGAAAATTGCCTCTTGTATTGGTTGGTTTTAAAGGGTGGAAAAATCAAGAAATTATGCAAGAAATTGAAAAAAACCAAGAATACATTCGCTATCTTGGCTATGTATCGGACAATCAACTCGCTCACATTTACACTCTTGCAACCCTATTTGTTTATCCATCACTCTATGAAGGCTTTGGACTTCCGCCGCTTGAAGCTATGGCATGCGGCACTCCGGTAGTCGTCTCAAATGTAGCATCTCTGCCTGAAGTCTGTGGTGACGCAGCTCTTTATGTAGAGCCGACAGACGCAATGGATATAAAAAATAAAATTTTAGCTATAGTAAATAATGAAAAACTAAGAGAAGAATTGTCGCAAAAAAGCAAAGCTCAGGCAGCACTTTTCTCATGGGATACATCAGCGGCAATGCATCTTGAACTCTTTGAGGTGCTATTGAAAGAGATAGAGACAAAATGAAAAAAGCTCTTGAAGTTAAAATAGTACAAAAATCTATAGCATGAAACTTTACATAGACATATCGCAATTTCTACACAACCGTTTTAGTACCGGTATCCAAAGGGTTGTACGTGAATTTTTACAAAGGTCTCTGTTACAGATGCATGATGATGTGCATATCATCTCTTTTTCTTCATCTTCTGGTTCTTATTACCTTTTAGACAATGATGAAGTTAAACTGTTTTTAAAAGAGTTTAAAAACTATCAATTTCAAAATTTTACCCCTATAGATATTTTCAATACACTTCAAGAAAATAAAGTATTTTTTGATATTGATTCAGTATGGAATCACGACTACCAACGCATACATCTTTACAAAAAGTTAAAAATACATCACTTCAAAATCTATAATTTCATCTATGATCTCATTCCTGTTTTATATCCCAATCTTGTAAAAAATAAAACCCGCAATAACTTTAACAGCTTTTTGAATGCAGTGTACACCTACAGTGATTTTGTATTTTTTGATTCAGAGTCTGCAAGAGATGATTTTATTATTTTCCAGAGTAGTCAAGAAAAAAAAAGAAATATAACAACTAAAATTGTCTATTTAGGTTCAGATTTTATCCATACAGAACTATCAACACCGATGAAATACAATACCGTATTTTATAAGTTTGCTCCCATTAAATACATACTATTTGTAGGAACGATAGAACCTAGAAAACTGCAGCCATTACTCATAGAGGCGTATGAAGAACTCTTTAAAACACATCCGGATTTACATATCATCCTCATAGGTTCCATAGGCTGGAAAGTAGAAAAATTCAAACAGTACCTATATAGCCATCCATTAAAAGACAAGCATATTCATCATTTGGTAAATGTTGATGACGATACCTTGCATCTCTTTTATCAAAATGCTTTTTTAGTCACCTATCTCTCTCTTTACGAAGGATATGGACTGCCCATTGCAGAATCCCTGCTCAGAGGAAACATTACCATTGCATCCAACAACAGTTCCATGCCCGAAGTAGGTAAAAACTGCGCCCAATACATTGACAACACCAAAGAGGCACTATTGAAAACAATTCGTCACTATTTAGAGAATGATACTTTGTATGAAAAAAGAAAACAATACATAAAAGAAAATTATAAACATCAGAGCTGGGATGCATTTTATAATAATCTGATGAAAAAGATTACCTAAAATAATCTCGATACCCAGAAACAGTCAAATCCTCAATCATCTGTTCCGTTCTTCTCTTTCTTGCACTGTCGATTAAATGAAAATCTGTATTAAAATAACTGCTTTCATCATACATATAATCATAAGGGTTACCAACAAACATCCACCCTCTACTTTTGACTCTCTTTGCAATAGTTTCATAGAACATCTTTTCTTTTCTATCATTCAAATACACTTCGTTTCGCAAAAGTGTACTCGGCATAAAAATGACCTTTACCTCTCTCTTATCACACCATTGCACAAAA
>DZBD01000078.1 GCA_022729795.1 Sulfuricurvum sp.
TGAAAGAGGGCATCCATACCATTTTGGATGAGTTCGGGGTCAATCTCAGCGGAGGACAGCGTCAGCGCATCGCTCTGGCACGCGCACTTTACAAATCCCCCGAAATCCTCATCTTGGATGAAGCGACTTCTGCGCTGGATAACAAAAGCGAACAAGCCATCCAAAAAGCACTCGAAGACATCAAAGACAGCCTCATCACCTTTGTGGTAGCTCACCGCCTTAGTACCGTAGAAAATGCCGATACCATACTACTTTTTGATGCTGGAGAGATAGTGGCTAGAGGAAGCTACAACGAACTACTGGAAAATTCTGAAGCGTTTAGAAAGTTGGCAAACAAAACAGCTAACCCCAATGAGGAGTAGGGTATAGGCAGCTGCCTAATCTTCTGTTTTTTTCACGCCTTGAAGAAACTCTACAAAGAAAGCTAAAAAGATAGAAAGCATTAACCCAGTAATGAAAGCAACGATGATAATGAGAGCCTTCTTTGGTTTGACAGGCTCGTCTTCTATGCTTATATCTCCAACCAATTGAGTCATTTTTATTTTAGCATTTTTACCAGAATAAAATTTTGAAATTGTCTCATGCCGGTCCATTACATATACAATAACCTCTTTGAGTTTACTTTTTATTTCCTGTTTGTCTTCTCCCGACGAAGAGATAATCAGTAGATTAGTATTTTTTGGTATAGAGGAAGTGATACTTATCATTTTATTTGTAATAACTTGAAGATCTTTGATATTGTCTAATGGGTCTATTTGTAAAAATGAGTATTGTCCGTTATTGTATTGTTGGGTGATGACTTGACCAATTTCCAAAGTAGCATCCCCACTGTATATAGGTTTTGCTATAAATACGTAAGCCAAAGCAGATAATGTTAATAGGGTAGTTATTCCCCAAATCATTTTTTTTCTTTTTTTGAGTACTAAAAATAATTCTCTTAGATCTATTGTATCTTCTGTATTGTTTTGCAATGTTCTGCCTTTATATCAATGATTTAATTATACTTGAATGCTACCGACATCAACCTAACTCGCCCCTTCGCGTACCAGCACGGTCTTAACTGTTTTAAGCAAGATGACCAGATCCATCCACAGATTCCAGTTTCTGATGTACCAAACATCAAGTTCCACTCTGGAATGAAAGTCTACTTCGCTGCGACCACTCACTTGCCAAAGACCGGTAATACCGGGTTTTACAGTCAGTACTGTATCGATGTCTTGATCTATCTTCTCTTTTTCATTGAGCATATAGGGACGAGGTCCTATAAAACTCATCTCATTTTTAAAGACGTTGAAGATCTGCGGAAGCTCATCTAATGATGTTCTTCTTAATGTGTTTCCTATTTTGGTAATGCGAGGATCATGTTGGTATTTATGGTAAGTGTCATAAAATTCGATTTCTTCAGGGTGTTCTTTTAGATACGTGTTAAGTACTCCATCACTCTCTACAAACATGGTTCTGAACTTATAACATACAAAGATTTCACCATTTTGCCCAAGTCGTTCCTGTTTGAAAAGTATGGATGACCCAGGTTCTTCTTTACGTATCTTGTAAGCGATATAAAGCATAATAGGTACAAGTAGAGGAAAAATGATGATAGACATAATAAAATCAGAAATTTTCTTTGCCCTGAGTCTACACTTACTTTTAAGACGGTTTTGAAAGACAATGAGGTTTGTGTGGGTATTTGAAAGCCGATAAATGTGTGAATGCGTCAGATCATACTCATCTATCAGAGGGGTAAATATCACCTCGTGATTTTTGCCTATTTCTTGATTGATTATCTGTTTTAGGGTGACTAAATCTTCATTGTGGGAGTTGACAAATACTGTTTTAGGTGTATGTTCTTTGGCATCTACATAGCCAAGATAGTGGTTATCAAATATCTCTTGTTTTAAAAATGAATCATTGCCGTAAACTTTTGCTCTTCGTTGCCATAACCCAAGCCCAAATAGAGATTTTTTATAGAGATTTTTAGATAGTGGCAAAAGAAAAGTCATAAAAAGAAAAGCGAATATAATGACAGCCCTCGAGTAGTTCTGTACACTTTTGGTTATAGCAAGGTAAGCAAGAATGATAAAAAAGCTAAAAACCAAACTTTTTACGATAACCCTGCTTTCGTGCCAAAAATCATAGCGATGTGTATAGATACCTTCGTATGTGAGTAGTACAATAGTTACAATATAGAGTGGGTAGAAACTAGTATAGTTATGCATCGGGTAACTATCTAGACCTCCAAAAGTATCTCCCAAAAGGTTTCGTAAGAGGTAGGCTAAGGCAAGTGAGATGAATATGATACAAATATCTATTAAAATAAATATGGATTTAGCGAAAAATTCTTTCATAATACTCTTTTTTTTTGTAATTATATCAAATACACAGTTAGTCTTTGGATTGCCTTTTCAATAACTTCTCTTTTAAAAGCAGCCATAAAAACATGCAATTGGTATAGAGATACCTTTTCCACATTCGCCCCGGTTCTTGCAGAAATCTGTAGAACCATTCCAGTCCATAGCGCTGCATCCAAAGCGGTGCACGAGTAACTTTGCCAGCCACTACATCAAAACTGCCGCCTACACCCATTATGAAAGGCGTATTGATGATATCTTGATAAGTATTTAAAAATATCTCTTTTGTGGGTGAGCTTATTGCTACAAAAAGTATATCTGCACCACTATTGGCAATTTGCTTTGCAATGCTTTCTTCTTCCTCTTTTTTAAAGTAGCCATTTCGATACCCTGCGATAATATCTTTTGAATACTGCTCACTATACTTATCTACTACACCTTTTACTATCTCTTCTTTAGCTCCAAAGAAAAAAACTTTATAGCCTTTTTCATATGCCAACTTTACAAGGTTTTGCATAAGGTCTATACCTGCTACTCTCTCACTAAGTGGCTGCCCTAAAAATCTACTAGCCCACACTACAGCTTGACCATCAGCATTTATGATGTCACTACTTACGACAGAGTCATATAGCTCTTTATTTTTTTGCATATGCACCAATTTCGCAGCATTGACTACTACATGATGGAGGTGAGTTTTATTTTGTATCGACTCGTCTATATTAGCGATGGTTTCTTTCATAGTGTATGTATCTATGGGGCAATTAAATATATTTATTCTATTTTTCATTGTGTATCATTCCCTGTTTCGTTATTGCTTCTTTTTCCAATCAACTTCGCAGGATTTCCCCCTACTATTGAGCATTCTTCAACGTTTTTAGTTACAATGGAGCCTGCACCCACAATACTGCCTTTTTTTATTGTCACATTCGGTAAAATTATTGCATTTGTACCAATCCAAACATTATCTTCTATTACAATATATCCTTCGACTTCTCCTTGTTGTTTGATAGGAATATCCATTCTATCAAATTTGTGATTAACGGATATTAGCTGAACTCCTGGAGCAATCAAAACATCATTACCAATTTTGACATTACCTCTGATCTTGCAATTTTCATTAAGCTCTACGTTATCTCCAAGTTCAATAAATGGCGAGAGAAGTACATTGGTTTCTATTTTTAGATTAGAGCCACATTGATCTATAAAGTTTTGGGCTAAAAAACTCCTTATTCTTTTTGAGCAAAGAGAATAAGGCATATAAGTTCTTGGTAGATATTTTCCTAATATATTATAAATCAAGAAATAGATTTTTCGTGGCATTGATAAGCTTTTCCTCATTGGACTATCCTCTCTAATTTATTCATTAATGCTTGGTTGACGATTTTTGAGTCATACCTTTTCGCAGTCTCTAAGGCTTGCGTTTTATACTTGGAAAATTCATCTTTCTCAATCATCATAAAAAACTCTATACATTTTGCCAGCTCTTCACTATTGCCAGCTTCAAAAAGCTTGCCATTTACTCCATCAGAAATATAGCTAGGTAATCCGCCAATATTTGAACCCACCACCGGAACCCCACATGCCATAGACTCAAGTCCTACAAGACCCAAACTCTCATCAAGCCTAGTAGTAAAAGCAAAAATATCCATTTGATTAAAATAGTGTGGTAGTTCATCGTGTGGCTTTGCTCCAAGGCAGGATACGCAGTTTTCTAAATCTAGCGTATTTGTGAGTTGTAGCATTGTTTCCTGCTGTTCTCCGGAGCCAATCATCATTACCTTAAATGTTAGTTTTTTGCTCTTAAGTATTTTGATTGCTTTGAGTAAAGTATCCCACCCTTTTCCTTCATCGATACGAGAGACAAAACCAATAGTGAAGATATTTTGTTTTTCTATATCTGGTAGGGGCTTAAATAGGTTTGTATTGATTCCACCAGATGGTGAGATAAAAATATTTTTATGCTGAAACTTATTTTCAACGATATCTTTAAAATATTCTGATGGTACGACCATCAGATTGGATTTCTGAACAATGCGTGCGACAAGTTTCTGAATCAATAGGGCAGATTTAGAGTTTGCAAATATATCGCTACCGTGTGCATTTATAACCAAAGGCTTGTTTAAAGATTTTTTGATAAATAAAAATGGCAATAGCGAATGACCGATATAGTGCACATAAATCAAATCATAATCATTTTTTTTGACAGCTTTGTATGTATTTATAAAAAACTTTATATATTTTTTTAATTTATCTATCTTTGACTTGCCGCGACCTTCTATTGCGACTTTTACAGATTCAATATTTTCATCAGTGAGTTGCTTTTCAAAATTCTGTACGAATATTCCGTAGAATGGATGACCAGTAGACGGATACATATTAGATATTAATAGTATTTTCATATTAGTGTTCACAAGTTACCCACTTTCCATTTTCTCTATAAATATTATTTGTTGCATATATAAATAATAAATTTATTACATATATAACTGTAAATATACCATTTTGCCATGCAGGCTCTGTTAGGCTCAAAAGAATAGCGAACCATGTAATGATTTTAAAAACTATGTAATTATAATTATCTAATCTATTTTTGTTAAATTTGAAAAAATAATAGATAAAGCTAAACATTAAAAGTATTCCTATAAATCCATTTTCTGCCATCATGGAAAATAAACCACTATCATATACACCCGTTAAGGTGTCATCATTTCTTGTGATTAAATCTAAATGAAGTCCTACGTAAGTATAAACATCAAGTGTGTTGAATTGACTAAGAACAGTACCAAATGTTGCGCCACCTGTACCAAATGGAAAAAATTCAACAAATAATAATGCCCCATGATAAATCATTAATCCTCTTATGTACCTGTTGTCCTCATCGCTAGTCATATTTTTAATATTTTGAAGTGTATCCAGCATAATTTGTGTGTCTTTAATAATATATAAAAAAATAATAATAAAGACCACTGCTATTAGTGCAAATACAATTTTGTTCAATCCTCTTAATTGAGCAAAAGCCGTCAATCCAAAAGGAAAAATCATCATCATCCCCTTTCTAACGGATAATGGAAAGGCCATTAAAAAATCAATAACGATAAATATAAAAAATTTCTTCACAAATACACTGGCTCGTGTTGCCGGCTTTTTAGCGTATAAAAGAAAAATTGTTACAAAGGAGATAGTAAAAAAATATGCATTCTGAGCCGCATGACCGAGCCAACCTACGGGGCGAATAAAACCATAACGATAGCTCATCGTTTCGATGTTTCCAGTCAATAAATGCCAAGATTCTTGTAGCGCAAAATTAAGCAACATTCCAATAATAAATAATCCAGTAAAGAGATAATAAATAGTGTTAACTATTTTTCTATTGAGTTGATTATTTTGCCAAATTATCAAAATAGCAAAAGTAACTAAAAAGACTTTTATATTTATCAAAGACTGTAATATAACTAACTCCAATTTGAGTGTAAAAGGTGAAAAATAATAGTTAATAACCTGATATACAAGATAAAGAAGAAGCACTAAGTATATTTTTTCAATCTTTTGTTTTAACAGATCAATATAAATATAAAAAAATATTATTAGTGCTGATAGTATCAAAAAAATCTCATCAGATAACGACATTATTGAGTTTTGAATTATTCCACTATTGAAAGATAAAAAAAATAAAAAAATAAAAAATAAAAATAAAAAAGATTTCATTTTTGAATAATGGGAATTTGAAATTTTTTTTAGATTAATATGACTCATATTATAAACCTGTGATTTTTTTCATTATTGTAGTTTTTTGAATTACTACTACAACATATAAAGATAGATAAATTATAGAAAATGTTATTATAGGAATGGATAGTAGAGGGGGGTAACTTTCAGCTTTTAAGCCAACAAACCTAAAAATTTCCAGTATGATTGGATGGATCAGATACACACCAAAAACATAACTTGAGTAGCCAGTATTAATAAATAATGGCTTTAAGTGAGCCAAGATATAAAAAATGGCTATTGACATGGGTACGATTGTAATACTCAAATAAGAATAAAAATATAGAGAATAATATGAAACAGTACCATTCTGAATTGACATTAAATATGTAGCACAAGCTGTAATGACATAGGATAGTACAAACAATATTAACGAAATAAAAAAATATCTTTTTTGTATATTGATAAATCTAAAAAGATAACCTGCCAAGAAGTATGGTAAATATTTTAATGATCCAATCATAAAAAATGATTTTTCATTGATTGATACATTGAAAAACATCGCTATAGCAAAACTTATAATTACAATAACGAAAACAGCTTTCATATTAACTTTGTTTAGAAATATCCTTATTAGCGGAGTCAGTAAATACAACATAAAAATTGTGTACATGAACCATAAGTGAAAATATGGCTCACCTAGATAGATGGGCATAAGAATATCGTTTGATATATTGAATTCAATTCCTTTTATATGATTTTTAGCAGCTTGTACAAGTAAATAAAAAAAAGTCCAAAAAAGTAGTGCAATACCAATTTTATTGATTCTTTTTCCATAAAAAGTAGAAATTGATTCGGTATTCTTTATTGGATTCAACAAGAGATAGCCACTTAGTATAATAAATACTGGTGCAGCCCAACGCACAAATGAGTCTATTATATTGGCAATCATCCATTCATTAGATTTTATGTCAGCTTCCAAAACAACATTGGCAGAAACATGTAAAACTATTACGCACAGAATACTTATTATTCGGACATTATCAAGCCAGACTGTATCTATATTTGTATGCATACCATGTTTTTTAAATTTCATCATTGAAGCCTCTTGTCAGCACTGTGCGTTTCAATATCAACTCGGCTTGTATAATATAAGTAGCGAGCATAATTATAGTTGTAATGAGTGCAGCATAAGCATATTTGTATATTGTTATATCCAGAGGTAAAATAAATACCAGTACCGGATAGAGCATAAGCATAATCCACAATACATTCACTCTAAGCCATTGCTTGTCCATGACAGTAAGAAGGACTTCATAGTTTGATTTGATGAACCAAAAAAATGAAGTAATAATAAAGATATGAATCAGTGTCAGTGAAGCTTCTCTTTCGAATTTCATTCCGTAAATCATCTCAATAAAATAAGCTCCAAACTCCCAATAAAGTCCAATAAAAATAGTACCGATTAAAAAAGAAAAAAGTGAAAACTTTCGAAATATTTTTTTAAAACCGATCATGTCACTTTTATTATTTGCCAATTGACTCAATAAGACTTGGGCAATAATCCCAGGCAAAATGAGAAATGGTGTAATCAAAAGATAGATTGCCCGGTAGTGTCCTAAATTTTCCACTGTAGTTAAAATACCCAATAGAATAAATGGTAGATTGGCGTATAGAATAGATTGCGATTCATGCAGTCCGTAGGCTAATCGTTGAGTGAGAGTTGCAAAAACATTGTAAAATGCCATAGAAAACATTTGTTTCATTTGGTGTATAGATAATTCATGTTGAATATAAAGATATTTAATTCCCAAGAAAGAAGGGAGGAGATTGATGCTAATCAATGTGATAAAGATAACTTGAAGACTTAATCTTGAAAGCAGATCAAGATAAAAAGCCATACCTACAATCAGTAGAAGAATAAAAGAAAAAATAATATAGATTTTTGCTTCTTTTTCAAAATCACCCTGACCTTTGAAAAAAGAAAAGATATTCATATTAATAGCTAAGACAAATGCCAAAAACAATCCATACTGTATAGTGTAAGAGTAGGGGGAGTCAGTCAAAAAATATTTAAAAGCCAATAAAGAAAGCACTACGGAGACGATAAAAAATAGTGTGGTTATAAGAAATGATTCAAAGAGATAAATCATCCTTTTGCACTTATCTTCACTGACCTGTTTTAACAAATATAAATTAGAACCAAAAGCAAAAAAAGTTCCTAGCATTACGGCTATAGTATAGATAAAAGAAAAAATTCCAAATGATGAAGTCGTAAGAGATTTGGCAAAAAGAAGGTTCATTGACCATCTTGAACCAAATTGTAAGCCATTTGAAATCGTGTTTGAAAATAATTTTCTTTTAATAGACATATTGTGTTATTTATTTAGCAAAATGCCACAAAAATCTAAATCAGTTTTGACATCAAGAGCTTTAAATTCTTTATGAGCTACTAAAAATGTCACTATATCTGCTTGCGCTAAGGCTTCTTTATAGTTTACTAGCTCAAACTCTTTATGTGTTTCTATATTTGGTTCTACTGCTAGTATATCTATGCCATCAGTTTTTAATCGTCTAGTTATATAAAGAGCTGGTGATTCTCTCAGATCGTCTATGTCTGGTTTAAATGCCAGTCCCATACAAGCTACTTTTGCTTTTCTTCCATTTTCATTTTCAAACTTCAAGCTAGCATTCTTGATCTTTTCTATCGTCCACTCTGTTTTGTAGTTGTTTACTTCTCTAGCTGTTCGTATCATCTTGGCTGTTTCTCCACCTGCATGAACTATAAACCACGGGTCAACGGCGATACAGTGCCCACCAACACCTGCACCTGGACTAAGGATGTTTACTCTGGGATGTCTGTTAGCAAGACGGATGAGTTCCCATACATTAATACCAAATTTATCACAAAGCATACTCAGCTCATTTGCAAAGGCTATGTTTGTATCTCTAAAAGAGTTTTCAGTCAACTTTGCCATTTCTGCTGTTTTTGCATCCGTTTCCAGTACTTCACCCTCCACAAACTCTCTGTAAAATTCTGCCGTCAGTCTTGTAGCTTCATCTGTTGTACCACCGACGATACGATCGTTTTCTACAAGTTCTCTCATGATGTGACCTGGCAATACTCGCTCTGGGCAGTGAGCTATAAAAAGTTTAGACGTATCTATGCCATTGTCTTTTAAAGTTTGCTCTACTAAATCGGTAGTCCCTACTGGAGAAGTTGACTCCAGAATTACTATGTTTCCATCTCTAAGATAAGGGGTTATTGCTTTTGTAGCCAACACGACGTAATCTATATTCGGCACAAATCCTTCATGAAAAGGTGTTGGCACGGCTATGACAAATACATCTGCCTCGGCTGGCTTTGTATCTGCTTTGAGTTTGCCGCTATTTACCGCCGCATGTACAAAAGTGTCTAGCTCAGGTTCGACGATATGAATCCTTCCTTGGTTTATAGTATCTACTGTACTTTGCACTACATCCACGCCATGAACATCATACCCACGATTAGCAAGTAAGGCCGAAGTTGGAAGACCAATGTAACCTAAGCCGATTACGCATATTTTCTTTTTCATTATTTAGTTTATTCCTTTTATCAATTCAACAATTTTTTCGCAAGCTTTGCCGTCACCATAAGGATTGTGCGCTTTGCTCATTTTGGTGTATTCTTCATAAAAGTCTAGTAAAAGCTGTGCTTCTTTGATGATGGTTTCTTTATCTGTCCCTACCAACTTTACCGTTCCTGCCTCTAGTGCTTCTGGGCGTTCTGTAGTATCTCTCATGACAAGTACAGGTTTGCCCAAAGATGGTGCTTCTTCTTGTACTCCACCGCTATCTGTAATGATGAAATATGATTTATCCATGAGATATAAAAAAGTTTCATATTGGAGTGGTTCTACGAGGTGTACGTTTACTACTTCACTTAGGAGTTCTTTTACTGGTTTTTGTACATTCGGGTTTAAGTGTACTGGGTAAACTATGTCTATGTCAGGATTGTTTATTGCTATGGCTTTGAGTGCTTCGCAGATGTTGATGAACCCTTGCCCGAAGTTTTCTCTTCTATGCCCTGTTACCAATATAAATTTTGAATTTTTAATATTAAATTTTGAATCAGTAAACTTTGATTCGATGTTTTGAAGTATTTTAGATTTTAGATTTTCATTGTTTTCTATCTTTTCTAATGCTAAAAAAAGTGCATCTATCACTGTGTTTCCAGTAACCAGAATATTTGCTTCATTTTTGTTTTCCCTCAGAAGATTGTCCCTTGAGGTAGTTGTGGGAGCAAAATGGTAATTTGCCAGTACTCCCGTGATTTGTCTGTTTGCTTCTTCTGGCCAAGGGCTGTAGATGTCATGAGTTCGCAATCCTGCTTCTATATGCCCAACTTTTATCTTTTGGTAAAATGCAGCTAGAGAAGTTGCGCTCGTCGTTGTCGTGTCGCCGTGCACCAAAACGACATCAGGTTGAAACTCACTAAGCACATCTTTCATCCCAAGCAAAACATTGGATGTAATGTCATATAAATCTTGTCCAGGCTTCATAATGTTTAAATCATAATCTGGCGAAATCTCAAACATTTCAAGTACTTGGTCGAGCATCTCTCTGTGCTGTGCAGTGACACACACTTTTGTATTAAAGTCATTTGGATACTTTTGAAATGCTTTTACAAGCGGCGCCATTTTAATGGCTTCAGGTCTTGTTCCAAATACTAGTAGGATTTTTTTCATCATGAATTACCTTTTTCATATTTACCCAAATACCATTCAATAGTCTTCACAATACCGCTCTCAAAATTTTCATCGGCTCTCCAGCCCAGTTCATTTTCGAGTTTTGTCGCATCGATGGCGTAACGTCTGTCGTGCCCAGCTCGGTCTTCTACAAATGTGATGAGTTCTTTGTAGCTTTTGGCTGCGGGCACTTTTGCA
>DZBD01000006.1 GCA_022729795.1 Sulfuricurvum sp.
ATCCATGATAAAGAAGAAAAATTAAATTCTGACAAACTTGAAGAGAGAATGGAACCTGAACTAGCCGATGAAATCTATGAGCTTGACAGATGTATCGAGTGTGGATGTTGTGTTGCAGGATGCGGAACGATTCAGATGAGACCTAGTTTTGTGGGAGCAGTCGGGCTCAATAAAATTGCCCGTTACCATCTTGACCCCAGAGATAAAAGAACGGATGAAGAATATTACGAGCTTATCGGTGATGAAGACGGTGTTTTCGGCTGTATGACACTTTTGGGCTGTGAAGATGTGTGTCCAAAAGATTTGCCTCTGCAGAGCAAAATAGCATACCTTCGAAGAATGATGATAAAAACAGCTCTCAAAAATTAACAAAATAAAGGAAACAGATGCAAACTATAGTAACAGATATACTTATTATCGGAGCAGGACCTGCCGGATTGGTAGCAGCTGCCACAGCAAGTGAAAACTATCCAACAAAAAAAATAGTAGTTGTAAAAGAGTTTGACAAGGGGCAGGTTCCTTGCGGTATTCCCTATGTTTTTGGAAAAACACTCGGTGATGTTGAAAAAAATGCAATGCCTTGCGGCGGTGATGTAGCAAATATAGTAAAAATAGTAGATAAAATAGAGTCTGTAGATATTGAAAATAAAACTGCTCTGGGTCTACAAAACAGTATAAAGTTTGAAAAACTAATATTTGCAACAGGCTCTATCCCTTTTGTGCATAAAAACTTTGAAGATGCACTGGAGCTTGAAAATGTTTTTACAATAGCAAAAGAGTATGCAAAAGTAAAAGAGATGAAAGAATATGTCGATACCAAACACAAAGTCCTTGTAATAGGTACGGGTTTTATCGGTGTGGAACTTGCCTGCGAGTTTGCAAGTGTCGGTAAAGAGGTGACAATTGTGGGCGGCGGTCATATTTTAGCCGGTTCTTTTGATGAAGATATGGCAATTATTGCAGAAAATATTATGAGAAATCTCGGCGTGGAACTCTCTTTAGGACAACATGCAAGTCATATTATTCAAGAAGGAAATATTGCAAAAGGGATTGAACTTTTTGATGGTTCCAGACTAGAAGCGGATGTTGTCGTTTTTGCTACCGGGTACAAACCTAACAGTGCTCTTGCAGAGGCTGCCGGTCTTAAGCTTGCTCGCTACGAGGGCATTTGGGTAGATGAATACATGAGAACGAAAAACAAAGATATCTTTGCTGTGGGAGATTGTAGCGGCAGAAGAGACTTTATTACAAGAGACCCATCAAAAGTAATGCTTGCTTCTACCTCTGCAGCAGAAGCAAGGGTTGCGGGAAGCAGTCTTTATAGTCTGAAAAATCTCAAAGGTTTTAACGGAACTATCGCGATATTTTCAACAATGATAGGTAACAGAGCATTTGCAAGTGCTGGTGTGACTCAAAGTAGAGCAGAACAAGAGAAAATAGAATACACTGTAGGCTATTTTGAAGGGATGAATAGGCACCCCGGAACCATTCCTGATGCTTCTAAACAATCGATAAAACTTATCGCTATGAAAAACAGCGGTCAAATTATCGGGGGACAAGTGGTTGGAGATAAAGAAGCGGGAGAAATTATCAATATTATCGGTCTTGCAATAGAAGCAGAACTAACCGTACACCATATTATCTCTCTTCAGGTAGCCACACAGCCACTTTTAACAGCGGCACCAACTACCTATCCGATTATTAAAGCAGCCCAAAACGCACTGAAAAACATCTAAGATTATTTTACAGCAAGTCCATAATTTTTATAAGCTCTTCGGGTCTGTTAGAATTTCTAACAGCGTTGGCTTTTGTAATAACTTTTTTTTGAACTAAATTAATGAGTTCTTGTGTTTGTGTGCTCATAAATGTTTCATTTTGGTTTAACTGCATTTGAGAATAGATTTGATGCACTTTATCTTCTCGTATGAGGTTTGAAATTGCAGGATTGGTGATAAGCACCTCTTGAGTTGCAACTTTCCCCCCACCTATTTTGGGTATAAGCGATTGTGAAATAACTGCAACCAATGAACTTGAGAGTTGTGCTCTGATTTGTGCCTGTTCTTCTCCGTCAAATACGTCAATAATACGGTTGATTGTTGAAGGTGCAGAGTTAGTGTGGAGTGTTCCAAATACCAAGTGACCCGTCTCTGCGGCTGTAAGCGCTGCACCGATTGTCTCTGCATCACGCATCTCCCCTATGAGAATGATGTCGGGATCTTGTCTTAGAGCATATTTTAGTGCGGTTGAAAAAGATTTTGTATCACTTCCAACATCTCTTTGGGAAAAAAGAGATTTGATATTTTTGTGTACAAATTCCACAGGATCTTCGACGGTGATAATATGCTTTCTCTCAGTCAAGTTTATTTCATGAAGCATAGAAGCAAGAGTTGTAGATTTACCGCTACCGGTCGGTCCCGTTACAAGGATAAGTCCTTTTTCTTTTTTGATAAGTTCTTTAAAAATAGGGTTGTTATTATATTCATCTAAAGTGGGGATATCGATAGGTATCATACGAAAAGCACAAGCAACTCCGCCGACTGTATGGTAATAATTTGCTCTAAAACGACCTATATCTTTTAATTCAAAAGAGAAGTCCAGCTCAAGGTGCTCTTCAAACTCTTTCTTTTGTTTGTCTTCTATAAGAGCATATGCCATCTCTTCAACATCTTTTGGAGTGAGTATGGGCAAATTTAAAGGTCTGAGTTCTTTGTCGATTCTAATTTGCGGTTCGCTTCCTACTACTAGGTGTAAATCTGAAGAACCATAGGCCAAAACACTTTTGAGCAGTTTTTTTATATTAATAGATTTTGCAACTTCTTCACTCATAAAAATACTCCTTTATAATTTTCTTCATTAAATCCGACGAGCAATTTTTCGCCAAATTCTACAACGGGTCTTTTAATGAGAAGATTTTCTTTGCATAGCCACTCTTTTTGGGTTATTGCATCAAGATTTAATTCTTTTAATTGTAGCGTTCTGTACGAAGTACTTTTAGAGTTGAATAAAACTTTTATATCTGTTTTTTCAAGCCATAAAGAAACTCTCTCACATGTAACATTTTGAGCTTTAAAGTCGTGTAGCCTATATTCGAGGTTATGTTTTTGAAAAAACTGAACCGCTTTTTTAACGCTGCCGCAGCTTTTAATTCCATAAACTTCTATCATGCTTACTCGATAATTTTTGGTACGATAAAGAAATGCTCTGCACTTTGGGGTGCATGTTTTAAAATAGCATCATTGATGCTTGCGTCACAAAAAGGGATATCTTCTCTCAGTGGAGTAGAAGCATCGTTCATTGCAAAAGTGTCATCCACACCATCCGTATTAAGCTCACTTAAATTATCTACAAAGCTCACAATTTCGGAGAGTTGCTGAACAATTTCTTCCCTTTTATCGTCAGATACTTTTAAAAAAGATAGTTTTTCTAGTTTTGTTAATAATGCGTCATTTACTTGCATAAGCCTGCTCCCAAATATTTTAATAAATAAGATTGTAACAAAAAAAACTTATAATACTTCACTGTTTGATGAAACTTTAACATAGTATGCGATACTATTTTAAACTTTTTGAAGATATTATTGAGAGATAAGGATAATTTTTGAGCTTAAAAAATGACATTGATATGGTAAAAGAGGAGTTTAGCTCCGAAGAAAAGTTTTTTGAAAAAGCGGTTATGACTGAGCGATTTGTAAAAAAATACAAAAATGTCATGATAGGTTCTTTGGTAGCTGTTGTAGTAGTGGTTGCTGCGAACATCGCTTATGATATCAACAAACAATCCAAGGTTCGTGCAGCCAATGAAGTGCTTGCAGAGTTGAACAAAGATGCAAATAATACGGTTGCTCTTTTGCGCTTAAATGAATTAAGCCCACAATTACATGATGTATGGGTTTTTTCCCAAGCTGTTGCAGATAAAAATGTAGCCGCTCTAAAAGAACTTGAGCACTCAAAAGCGATTATAGTAAGTGATGTGGCTGCTTACGAGTTGGCGCAAAACAGTAATGATGCTAAGAAGCTTGAAAATTATGCTCTCAAGCAAGATGCGATTTACAGAGATTTAGCACAAGTTCAAAGTGCTGTAATCCTTATGAATAGCGGCAAAATGAAAGAAGCGCATGAAAAACTTGCGAAAATTTCTACTGCCTCACCATTGAACAAGGTTTCATTAGCATTGCTTCATTATGGTCTAAAGTAAAATTTTGAAAAAATATTTTTTATTTTTTTTCCTTGTTTTTGTTGTTTTTTTTAGCGGGTGCAGTAGTAAAAAAGTATTTGAGCCAACACTAGTTAAAGGTGAATGGCAACACTATGGTGATGCGAATGAGAGCATTATTGATACAACTTCAGGTCTTGCACTGCTCGAAGACCGCAGTGTTTTAGCCGTTAAAACTCGCGTAGATGTGAAAATTCAAGACTCTTATAGACCTATTGCCAATAGTGATGGTTGGATAATAAGTGCAACAATTGATGGAAATTTGACCTTGCAGTCTATTGAAGATAAATCGGTGCACAAAAAATTTGAACTCAAAAAAACGATAGCAGGTGCAAGTGCTAAAGATGATATTTTGGCAGTTTTATTCTCAGATAATGAGATGGCACTTTATTCTGTAACAACAAAAGAGTTACTTTTAAAAGAACAGGGAAATGTTCCTGTAGTTGTGGATTCAAGAATTGTTAATCCCTATTTTATGAATGAATTAGTGCTTTTTCCGACACTTGACGGAAAAATAATTATTATCAATTCTCAATTGAAAAAAAAGTTGAGAACAACTATAGTTTCTTCGGAAGAACATTTTAATAATATAATTTACTTTAATGTTATTGACGAAAAAATAATAGCTGCAACAGGGCACAAAATACTTTCTATGTCCTCTAAGGAGATTAGAATTCCTTATGAAATTCGAAATATAGCGTATGATGATAAAAATATTTTTATAAATACAAAGCAGGGTGAAGTTTTATCGCTTACGCCGGATTTACAAGTGAATGCAAAGGTTAAATTTCCTTTTGCCCATTTTTTGGGAATGATAATACATAAAGAAAAGTTATACCTTTTGGAAAAAGAGGGCTATATTATTGAATGTTCAAAAGATTTATTGGAATACAATATTTATAAAGTAGACATAGATGATGGATATATTTTTGTGGCAAATAAAATATTTTATATTAATGATACCTATATTTCCGTTGAGTAATGTCTAAGGAATTAGAGGCTTTTTTAGAGTACATTATTGTAATAAGAGCGCTCAGTAAAAAGAGTGTTGAAGCTTATAGAAGTGATTTACAACTTATGGAAATCGAGTTGAATAAACCTCTTATCCAACTCGATTCCAAAGCACTTTTAACACTTTTAGCACAATATAAAAACAAACGAACTTTAAACAGAAAATTATCCTCCGTGAATGCTTTTTTCGATTTTTGCTATAAGAGTTTTTTTAAAGAGCGGCAGACAAAACTCAAATTTGCAAAAATTCCAAAGCTCCTTCCAAAATTTTTGTCCCATTCTGAAATCCAAAATGCATTAAAAGTGATAGATACAACAACTTGGATAGGATTGCGTGACTATGCTCTTATCCTTTTTTTGTATGCTTCTGGCACAAGAATCAGTGAATGTTTGGCTCTAAAAAGAGAAGATATTGAGGGAGAGTGGCTTCGTGTACGCCATGCTAAAGGGGAAAAAGAACGAATAGTTCCTCTAGCAAAAGTTGCTATTACCGCAATACATACCTATTTGAATGCGTGCAGTTACGAGCAAGATTTTATATGGTGTAATTACCAAGGAAAGAAGCTTAGTAGAATTTCTGCATATAAGATTACCCAAAAATATTTAGGCATATCGCCTCATGTTTTAAGACACTCCTATGCAACTGCTCTAATAACAGGAGGAGCAGACCTTCGAGTTGTTCAAGAGCTCCTTGGACACTCCTCTTTGTTGACGACTCAGATATACACACATATACAAAAACAAAATCTTAAAGAAACCGTAGAAGCTTGTCATCCAATGACTTAATATTTGAAAAAGTTATATGTTTTATCCGGCTTTAATAAAATTACTTATACAATTGACAAAACAAAAAAAAGGAAGAACATGAAGAAAAGTATTTTAATGAGTGGTTTTTTAGTTTTAATTATGGGGACTGCATCATTTGGGGCGCAGGAATTTGATTTAAGATTAAATATGCTCAAATTAAATTCAGAGTTAAATGACTTGCATAGAGGATTTATTAGAGGGGATAAAAAAGAGGTTTCCGTAGCGCTGGAGAGTTTTGCAAAAGATGCTAAAGATTTGCTTAGTAATAGAGATGCTATGATAAATATGCTTCCAAAAGATATGAAAAATAAAAAACATAAAGTAAATATAGCAGTTGAGAGTGCAAGAGAGATTGACATTAGCGTTCAAACGATTCGAGAAGCTATTGAAAATAAAGACAGCGTATCTGTAATAAAAAGACAAAATGCTTCTCAAGAAGCTTATCTTCATATAGTGGATTCTTGTTTTAAATGTCATAATTTAGTTCGTGATAAAGGTCGCATAAGTCAATAATACAAAGCTCTTTGCGGGGCTTGGCATGTGGAATACTGAGCTATTTAAAATAAAGTATAAAAATGAATAAAACAAAAAATAAAATACTCTCCAAAGCATATATGAAATCACTTTTATTTATACAGAATGATTGGCATCAGCATGGAGTTTTGGTACATACTCTTCGCGTTGCCTATTATTGTTTAAAAGCCAGAGATTGGAAACTTTTTCCGGCGGCATTATTGCATGATATAGGAAAACCTTCTGTTGCGTATCAAAAAAGTGAAGATATAGAATTTGGAGAGTACAGCTTCAGTGACCATGAAGAAAGAAGTTATGAAATTATAAAAAATTGGTTCTTTATAGGCGAGTACACAAAATTAATCGTTCGCTATCACTATCTTATCAGGGATATAAAAAAATCAAAAATAGAAAATTCACTCAGATATGAAGAAAAAAAAGCTATTTGGGAAAGTTTAAACGAAGATATGCAGAAAGATTTGGCAAGATTTTTGGTTTATGATGATTTAGGCAAGGGTAAAAAGAGAAGATAAAGTAACATCCCTATAAAATACACCCCAATATAAACTTTCGGAGAACTTCCTTTCATGATAAAAAAAATCGTACCGTTTTTAGTCGTATTCACTCTTGTTTCAATTATTGTACTTTTGTTTTTATCTTTAGGTTCTTCTGAAAAAATGATAGTAATAGAAGAAAATAATCTTCAAAAATTGCCTCTTAAAATGCAACTCAATAAATACCAAGACAGTGACTGCGGAATGGTTATTACTGATTTGGAGTACGCATCTCAGGTGATAGCACCTAGCGGAAAAACTTGGTTTTTTCATGACCATGGAGGATTTGTTCATTGGTTGGAAGATAAAAGTTTTCAGGAGGATGCTGTTATCTGGGTGATGAGTATGGATACCAAAAAATGGATAGACGGCAAAAAAGCCTTTTATTCTTTAACAGATATAACGCCGATGGGTTATGGATTCGGTGCTTACGAAAAAAATGCGGATAATTATATTGATTTTGAAACAATGAAGCTCAAAATGCTTCGGGGCGAAACGCTCAATAACCCGCTTATTAAAAAACAACTTTTAGGTAATTCATGGAAACAGTAAATATCATCACTATTATAAGCATCGCTTTTTTAGGTTCTTTTGGGCATTGTATCGGGATGTGCGGCGGGATTGTTTTGGCGTACTCAACTATCAAAATTGACCCTCAAAGCTCCAAAATATCTCAAAGTGCTGCACATCTTCTTTACTCTTTTGGACGAGTTTTGACCTATACTGTTCTTGGCGCTATCTTTGGTGCTTTGGGAGGCGTAGCAACTTTTAGCAATAATGCGAATGGATTTTTACTTGTATTTACGGGCTTTGTGATGGTTTTTGCAGGACTTTCTTTGATGGGAAAAATCAAATTCCTTACAGTGATAGAACACTCTTTTTCCTCTTCATCACTTTATAAAAATGCTTTTAAAAGGGTACTCAATTCAAAATCCAATCTGAGCTTTTTTGTACTGGGAATGCTAAACGGACTTTTGCCATGTGGATTTGTATACTTTTTTGCCATCACTGCCGCAAGTACGGCCAGTCCTCTTTATGGAGCTCTCGTGATGGCAATTTTTGGTCTGAGCACTATTCCTGCAATGTTTGGACTAGGCTTTTTGACCTCCCTCACATCTGCAACAAGTTTTAGAAAAATGATGATGAGTCTCTCTTCAATAGCAGTGATTTTATATGGTGCGTACACGATTTATAATGGTTACGAGTATATTTCTAACCCTCAAAAAACTTTAAGAGACTGTCATCATTAACTTGCTATAATAAGCGAAAAAAAATGAAAGGTATCTTTTGAAAAGCTCAATAATAGAAAGTATCAAAGCACTTCCGCCGCTTTCCAAAACAATTTTGGATATCAACAAAGTTTATGCGAATGACAATTCTTCTATACATGATTTGGTGAAAGCTGTCGAGGGAGATCCTATGATAGTTGCAAATCTTTTAAAAGCAGCCAATTCCCCTTTGTATTTTTTCGGCAAAGATATCAAAAATGCATCCCACGCCGTGAGTTTATTCGGAATGAGTATGACACGCTCGATTGCACTTGGAAATTCTGTGAGAAAATTGTTGAATGTCGATATGAAACCTTATGGGATAACTCCCGAGAGATTTGCTGAGATATCGCATCTTCAAGCAACATTAATGCTAAGTTGGTACAAGCAGATAAGTAAAGAAAAAGCGGATAAACTTTATCTTGCAGCATTTTTGCAAGAGACGGGAAAAATTTTAATTTCGAGTGATATTATTCAAGAAGATGAGACAACCAGCTTTTATTCTGAAATCGAAAATACGAATAATATTGCAATGGTGGAAAAATCTTATGTGAAAGTTACGACATCGGAAGTAACATCTGCCGTGTTTGAGCACTGGGGTTTTGATAAAGAGTTTGTAGAGATGATTAAATATGCAGATAATCCATCAGCCGCCCCTGTAGAGGTACAAGAATACAGTATGGCATTGCATATTGTCAAAACTATTGTTTCTATAAACAAGCCTTTTTCGGAAGTGTCCATAAATATAGGTCTCAAACAAGCTGCAAATGCAGGATACAATCACAAGCTTTTGGAAAATGCGGTGAATGATTTGAAGGCAACTTTATAAATGAGTAAAACAGTTACAATTATAGATACTTTTGGCTTTTTCTTTCGTAGTTTTTATGCACTTCCTCAGCATCTGAAAAATAAAGAGGGTTTTCCCACGGGGCTTTTGACAGGTTTTACAAACTTTATATCCACGCTTCAAAAACAGCATGACAGTGATTATATTATTTTTGCCATAGATTCAAAAGGTCCCACATTTAGAAACGAGGTAGATTCAAACTACAAAGCACATCGTGTTGCACCTCCGGAAGAATTGACTATGCAGTTGCCGATAGCAATTGAATGGATAGACAAGATGGGCTATAAAACTCTCGGGCAAGTTGGTTTTGAAGCGGATGATATTATAGCAACGGTAGTTCGATTTGCTAAAAAGCAGGGCTATAATGTACGAGTAGTCTCCCATGATAAAGATTTGTACCAGCTTATAGATGATGGAAAAATTGTACTCGTAGATGCTATTAAAAGAAAAACGGTTGACGAAGATGCTTGTTTTGCTAAGTACGGAGTTACTCCTAAGCAGTTTATCGATTATCAATCTATTCTTGGCGATAGTGCGGATAATATTCCGGGGATTAAGGGAATAGGAAAAGTCGGTGCAGAAAAACTTCTCCAAGAATATGGTACCTTGGATAATATTTATGCAAATCTTGGGACAATCAAAGGGGCTTTGCAAAAAAAACTTATTGAATCCAAAGAAAATGCATACATGTCTAAAATACTTGTGACTCTTAGAGATGATGTTTTTGAGAGTTTGGATTTTGAAGAGTACAAAATGGATGTTGAGCATCCCTTTTTGAATATTTACGATGAACTTGTGAAATACGAACAAAATGCGATTTTAAGAACGCTTCAGGCAAAAGGGCATGTCTCAGAGCAGAGTCATCAAGAAGCACAAAACAGAGTAGACAATGTAAAAGAGCAAGAAAGTACAAATATAAAGTTCAAAGCCACACTTCTTATGGATGCAAAAAAATTACATGCAATTGTAGATACTTTTGATGCAAATACAATCGTAGCTTTTGATACGGAAACAACAGGGCTCGATTACGAAAAAGACCATTTAGTAGGTTTTAGTTTTTGCTTTAACGAGAGAGAGGCTTTTTATGTTCCTTTTGCACATTTTTATCTAGGTGTTCCTGAACAGATTAGCAAAGAGGATGCGAAATCTGCTCTACAAAAGATATTCGCCTCCAAGGTAGTGGGACATAATATCAAGTTTGATTTGCATTTCGTAAGCAGATTTTTGGAAGATGTTTCTTTGCCTATTTATTCAGATAGTATGATTTTGGGCTGGCTTATCAATCCTGAGAGTGCATTATCGCTAGATAAACTCTCGGACAAACTTCTTGGTCATACTATGGTTTCTTTTAAAGATACAGTCAAAAAAGGGGAATCTTTTTCCGGTGTTGCCCTTGAAGATGCTTGTATTTATGCGGCAGAGGATGCATACATCACGCTGAAACTTTTTCACCGTTTTAATGAGATGCTCAAGCTCCAAAACGCATCCCATCTTATAGAAGAAGCTCGGCATGTGGAAATCCCTTTTATAACTACGCTCTTAGATATGGAAAAAGATGGGATTCAAGTAGACGGTCTTTTTCTCAAAGATTTTTTGGTTGAGGTAAAAGAGAGTATTGCTACTTTAACACAAAAGATTTATACCTTGGCGGGAAGCGAGTTTAATATCAATTCCACTCAACAGCTCGGTGTTATCTTGTTCGAGCACCTGGGACTTCCAGTGGGGAAAAAAACGAAAACCGGTTATTCTACGGATGAAAAAGTGCTGAGTTCTCTTCAAGATGCACATGCCATAGTTCCCCTTCTTTTGGAATACCGTGAGGTGTACAAACTTTATTCTACTTATATAGAACCGCTTTTAAAATTAAGCCTTGAAAATGAAAACAGCCGTATCCACACCTCTTTTATACAAACAGGAACGGCAACCGGAAGGCTGAGTTCTAAAAATCCAAACCTGCAAAATATCCCTACAAGAACACCTTTGGGTGCAAAAATAAGAAGAGCCTTTGTAGCAGGCGAGGGGAAAAAGCTTATCGGTATTGATTATTCTCAAATAGAGTTACGTCTTCTTGCCCATTTTTCGCAAGACAAAGTGCTTGTCAGTGCTTTTAAAAATAATCAAGATATCCACATGCAAACTGCCATTGCACTTTTTGGCGAAGAGCAAGCAGCAGGTAAAAGAGCAATAGCAAAAACCGTTAACTTCGGGCTTCTTTACGGTATGGGGCAAAAAAAACTCTCAGAAACCTTAGGGATTACGACTAAAGAGGCAAAAGAGATTATAGAGAAGTACTTTCAAAGCTTCCCGAGCGTAAAAGCATACTTCCGCTCCATCGTAGAGAATTCCAAAAAGTATGGCTACGTAGAGACACTTTTAAAACGTCGCAGATATTTCGATTATGAGAATGCTACTCCGATGTTTCGGGCGGCTTATGAGAGAGAATCGGTTAACTCTGTATTTCAGGGAAGTGCATCCGATTTAATTAAGCTTTCTATGAATACAATCCACGATGTAATCAAACAGGAAAAGCTCAAAGCAAAAATGCTTCTTCAAATTCACGATGAACTTATTTTTGAAGTCGACGCAAAGGAAGCACAAACGCTCGGTGCAAGATTTAAAGAGATTATGGAAAATATAACGGAGTTGCATATCCCGCTTAAAACAAGTATGAACATAGGGGATAATTGGGGAGAACTGAAATAAGACACATCCTTGGCATGTGGAACTATTTGGCTATAATCATCTAAAATTTAATCAAAAAAAAGGGAATGCATGAATTTTTTGGATGTGAAAACAGACTATGCCTTTAAAAAAGTGTTTGGTAGTGAAAATTCTAAAGAGATACTCAAGAGTTTTTTAAATGCCATTATTTATGAAAATGCTAAAAATAAAATCAAAGATTTGAGTATAGCAGATCCTTACAATATTCCCATGATTAAGGGAGTAAAAGATACCTTTGTAGATGTAAAAGCAATTTTAGATGATGACACGAAAGTTGTCATAGAGATGCAAGTCCTCAACCATAAAGGATTTGAAAAGAGAGTGCTTTATAATGCGGCTAAAAATTATTCCGTACAGCTAAACAAGGGTGAAGAGTATCATCTGCTAAACCCCGTGATAGCATTAACTATCGTAGATTTCATAATGTTTGAAGAGAGTAAAAGCATCATCAACAGTTTTAAACTTATCGAAAAAGAGCAATTTATAAATTATAGTGATGATATTGAACTTGTTTTTGTTGAATTACCGAAATTCACTAAAAGCTTAGATGCTTTGGAAAATATAAAAGAGCAGTGGATTTATTTTGTAAAAAATGCAGGAAGCATGGAATATATTCCAAACAGTTTGGATGAGACCGTAAAACAGGCACTTGAGAGTGTTAATGAAGCTCATCTAAATAAGGATGAACTCGAAGCGCAACACAAAAGAAAAGAGTTTATATCTATCCAAAAACTTGCAATACTCAAGGCAGATGAAGAGGGTTTTGAAAAAGGGATGGAAAAAGGGATGGAAAAAGGGATGGAAAAAGGGATGGAAAAAGGGAAGCTTGAGATTGCCAAAAACCTTCTCGATATTCTTGATAATGAAACTATTGCTCTCAAAACAGGACTAAGCCTCCAAACAATTGCAGATTTAAGAAAATAATATTTATCGGAGTAAAAGATGCAGTACAGATATATTGGAAAAAGTGGTTTAAGAGTAAGTCCTTTGTGTATGGGGACGATGACGTTCGGTACACAGACACCTGATGAAAAAGTAGCTTTTGCGATTATGGATAAGGCGTATGAACGGGGTGTAAATTTTTTTGATACTGCTGAAATTTATCCCGTGCCACCCTCGGGTGAATTAGCCGGACTGACAGAGGAGATAGTAGGGCGATGGCTCAAAACAAAACCGCGCGAGAGTGTAATCTTAGCTTCAAAGGTTGCGGGTGCCGCAAACGGCTGGTTTGTTCCACCTATTCGCCACGGTTTGACTGCTATGGACAGTTTTCATATAGAGCGTGCGATTGAAGGAAGCTTAAGACGTTTGGGGGCAGAGTATATAGATTTGTATCAGATGCATTGGCCGGATATTTTGGTGCCGATTGAGGAGAGTTTGAAGGCTTTTGATAGACTAGTTCAAAGTGGAAAAGTACGTTATATAGGTACTTCTAACGATACGGCGTATGGAACTACGAAGGCTTTAATGAGTTCAGAATTTAAAGACTATGCAAGATTTGAGTCTATACAAAACAATTTTTCACTTTTAAATAG
Organism: Sulfuricurvum sp.; assembly: GCA_022729795.1. GTDB lineage: Bacteria > Campylobacterota > Campylobacteria > Campylobacterales > Sulfurimonadaceae > Sulfurimonas. The sequence goes on from DZBD01000006.1 coordinate 13,469, forward strand.
ACGTTTTTTGGATGAACTCTCAACCTTAGCAAAAAAAGAACAAATTTCACTTCTTCCGTATTCCCCTCTTGCAGGCGGTGTTTTGAGCGGAAAATACAATCAGGCGAAGGTGACGAGCGGTCGTTTCAGTGACTACATCAACGCCACTAATCCCCGCTTACGAGTGATGGCAGATAGATTTGTGAACGAGAAAACACTCGCCTCTACACAAAAATATTTGAAAATTGCACAGGATTTTGGGCTTCATCCCGTAACGATGGCGATAGCCTGGTCCAAGCAGTTTGATTTTGTGGCTTCTACTATCATAGGTGCGACAACTCCTCAGCAATTGGATGTGACTTTGGATGCAATGGATTTAGAATTGAGTGCTGAGGTCTTAAGCGCGTGTGATAAAGTGCATCATGAGATACTCTACCCTATGGGTTGAGTTAAAACTTCTTCGGTAAAACATTTTAGAAAAAGAGCAGTAATGGATAAAAAAATAGAAAAAATTTTAGAGATTTGGCATGTGCATTTTAGTGATGCAGAGAAACAGTATTCAGAGTTTGAGAGTTCGGATATAGAGTATTTTGTCGGTTGTATGCTCTATAACCGTTTTGGATTTTCAAAAGCACTGGAAAACTTAAAAACTATGGATTTGTCCTATGATTTTTTGTCGGCATGTGGAAATGAATATGATGCAATTCAAGAGATTATGAAAAGCATTGTTCTTGAAGATGAATATCAAAAACTTGCATTTTTGCAGAGTTATATTACAGAGGCAAAATCCAAATATACAAAAAGCGAATTGTATTTGCTTGACAGATTAGAATACCATGTGAATGCGATGGCGGTTCGTTATAGCCAAGATGTAGATGTCCATAAAATCGACTTTGAAAATCCTTTGCTCAGAAAATAGAGATGCACAAATACCTCATTACATCCCCTGAATTTTATTCAGATACAAAGGTCGTATTTGCTCAAAGACTCCAAGAACAATTCCAAATCCACATGCCAAGCTTTGCTTTGTATAGAGATAAAACAAATCCCAATTATGAGATTTTGGCTGCGGAATTTGTAGCGGTGTGTTCGCACTTTGAGGGGATGAAATGCTTTTTGCATCGGCATGTGGAGATGGCGAAAAAACTCGGTGCAAACGGTGTACATTTAACATCCACACAGTTTGGCGAAATAGAATCTGCCAAAGCGCTGGGACTTGAAGTGATTATCAGCACACATACGCACGAAGAGGTGCTTCAAGCCCAAATTCTCGGTGCGGATTATGTTACCTACAGTCCCATTTTTGCTTCGCCAAACAAGGGTGAACCAAAAGGGGTAGAAGATTTGAGAGAGCTTTTACAAAAGTGCAAGATAAAAGTTTTTGCACTTGGTGGAATTGTAGAGGCTTGGCATGTGCAAACGGTAGAAGAAGCAGGTGCATACGGTTTTGCCTCTATACGTTATTTTTATCGTTAAAGTGTTTTAGCTTCTAAGTTCTCCCGCCAAAGCACCGCTGGCAAAGGACCATTGGAGATTATAGCCCCCACAGGGTCCATCGAGATTCATCACCTCTCCGCAAAAATATAATCCGTTTATTATTTTACTCTGCATTGTTTTTGGGTCTATCTCTTTGAGACTGATTCCCCCTTTGGTTATCATCGCCATTTTGAAGCCCTCATGCCCCGTCACACTTAGCGGTGTCCATGCTAGGAGTTGGATAAGTTTTGCTCTTGCGCCACCTTTTATCTCTTTATTCTTGGCATGTGGAACTATTCCTGAGAGTAAACATAATTCGCTTGAGATGGCATGTGGAAGCAGAGTGGTAAGTATCTCAACTATCTCGGCATGTGGATTTTTTGCAAAGCCATCTTTGATATACCTTGCAATCTGCTCCTCGTTCATCCCTTTGGTGAGATTTAAAAGTAGGGGAACTTCTGCGTATTTTTCTAACAGCGGTGTGACCTCTCTTGCAAAGTCCAGTACAACCGGACCCCGAATTCCGCTGTTTGTAAATATCAAATCACCCGTAGCTCGAAGTTTTTTATGCTTTGGCAAGTCTACCCTTAGCTCCACTTTTGCAATAGTATCGGCACGACAATTGTTAACCCAAGTTTCTTTTACTTTTAGAGGCATCATGGCGGGATGAAGCTCTGTAATTGTATGACCAAGCTCACTTGCAAGAGTGTAACCATCCCCCTCAGCGCCCAAAGTAGGATATCCCAAACCGCCCGTTGCTACGACGACATGAAAAGCTTCAAAAGTATGCGTTTGTGTTTTTACACCGTATATTTGATTGTTTTTTTGTAGAAGCTGTTCTGCTTTTTGGGAACATTGCAGCTCAATCCCAAGCTTTTGCATCTCCTCTTCAAGTGCCGTAATAATTGTGGATGAACTGTGTGAAACGGGAAAGATCCTATATCCGTCGGGTGCATGGGTTTCTACCCCAATCTCCAAAAAGAAATCTCTCAGTGCTTTAGAATCAAAAGCTCCAAGCGCATCTTGCATAAAACGCCCATCACGACCAAACCTAGTCATAAAATCTGCGTTAGAGAGGGTATTCGTGAGATTGCAGCGACCGCCGCCGGTTGCTTTGAGTTTGGAGGCAATTTTGGGGAGTTTTTCTAAAAGTAGTACCTTTTTCCCCTTGCGCGCGCTCACAATGGCAGACATCATCCCTGCTGCACCCGAACCGATAACTATAAGGTCATATTCCAAGAAAATCCTTGTTTTTTCGTAATTTTAGTATAATTTTGTTTATTTATTCAACAGGAAGCATTTGAAAACAATTTACGGTGATAGAGAGAGATGTTATAGCTGTTATAGACCCAAGAGCTCATGTATGTGCAGGCACGTTCACACTATTAATACGCAAACAAAGTTTGTGATACTGATGCATCCCAAAGAGTTTAAAAAAGTCAAAAACGGAACAGGACACTTTACCCATTTGGCACTGAGTAATTCAGAACTTTTCATAGGGGTAGATTTTACAAATCATAAAGAGATTGATGAGATTATTGAGACATATGAGAGCTTTATCCTTTATCCCTCTCAAGACGCTATCAATCTGAGTGAGAAAAATTCATACTTCAAGATATTTCCACATGCCAAGAAAAAGATGGCTATATTTATTATCGATTCTACATGGGCATGTTCTTTGAAAATGCTTCGGGAGAGTCAAAATCTCCAAGCACTTGCGCATGTAAGCTTCTCAAGTAATAAACTTTCACAGTTTAAGATAAAAGAACAACCAGCCGCATACTGCCTCTCTACGATAGAATCTGCCCTTGAAGTGATAGAGCGTTTAAACGCTTGGCATGTGGAAAGTGTTCCAAAAAAAGATTTGGAGATGTTTCTTAACCCTTTTCACAAGATGATAGAATACCAACTCACATGCATAAAAAAACCACTAAGCCACGCGGTGCGCTATAAAAAAAGAACTCCCTCAGGGAGTCCTAGTTGTTCAACCCTCCTTCTGTCACCCAGTCTCTGAGTGTTTTATATTCGGTACTCGTTGTAGAGAAAATAGTATCATGACTCAGTCCTCCGCTTGGTTTTACTAAAAGGAGTGAAGAATCGACATTTGTAGTGCTAATAAGAGAATTGGTAATGATATTGCTATACGTTGAGGCAATCGTATCTACTTGAAATGTACGGTTTTTAGTAGGTTTATGACAGCTGTAACAGTCGGCATATAAAATTGGATAGACATCGTTTGTAAAGGAGACGGTAGTTACGACCGTGTCGTTATCTAAGATGGTTCCGAATGCACTTATCTCACCTACCGTAATGTTATAGGTCTCCGTATCTTCAATAAGGGTATCATTGATAGTCGGTATCGTAATTGTAAATGATGTTACGGATGCCGGAACCGTGATTGTTCCATTGCCGTTATTCAGTACATTATTGCTAAATATTGCAGCTAAATAATCGCTTGAGTCACCATGAAGAGTATAGGTATAATTTTTATTTGAAGCCGCCGCACAGCTCATTTGTACCGTATGCACCAAGCTTGTTCCCTCGGTTTGCGTAGGTGAAGAAACGCTCAAAACAGATGCCGTATCATTATCTGCAATGCTTCCCACAGCAGTAACTTCGGCGACGCTTAGGTTATAGGTTTCTAAATCTTCGTCAAGCGTATCATTGCTTGTAGGAACCGTAACGGTAAATGTACTTAGGCCTGCGGGAACCGTAATAGTTCCATTCATGTTGTTAATAACATTATTACTAAATATTGCAGCCGAATAATCACTTGTATAAGTAGCCGTGACCCCCTCTAGCGTGAAGAAGTAATTTTGATTACTTGTAGATACGCCGCTCATCTGAAGGGTATGAACTAAGGCGGTTCCCTCTACTTTTTCGTCTGATGAAATAGAGCTGACCGATACTGTAGCCGCCGTATCGTTATCTAAGATAGTACCAACCGCATTTATCCCCCCTACAGCCAAGTTGTAAGTTTCCGTATCTTCTACTTGTGTATCATCATTCGTTGTAATTGTAATTGTAAAAGCGCTCACACCCGCAGGAACGGTGATACTGCCGTCTGCGTTATTTATAACATTATCGCTTAGTTGTGCATCTAAATAGTCATTAGGATAATTTACAGTGCCTCCTCCAAGGGTAAAAGTATAGTTTTCATCCGAAGTGGAAGCGCCGCTCATTTTTATCTCATGAACTAAGTCGGCTCCCTCATATGTAGCAATAGAAGAAACCGTAGCGACAGATACGGTATCGTTGTCTAAGATAGTGCCGCTAGTTGTTTTTGCACCTACACTGAGGTTATAAGATTCCGCACCCTCTTTGAGCGCATCATCGTTTGTAGCAATTGTAATTGTAAAGCTTGTCACATTTGCGGGAACAGTAATTGTTCCATCCGTATTATGGATGACACCGTTACTAAATACGGCAGCCGCATAATCCGTTGCGGTATCCGCAGTTCCTCCGCCTAGCGCAAAGGCATAGTTTTGATTTTTAGTAGATACTCCGCTCATTTGGACAGTATGGACAAGGCTTATTCCCTCCGATTTTTCATCTGATGAAACCGAGCTGATAGATACTGTTTGAGTTGATGTCATATTAGAAGTGATACGACCGGGAGCTCCGCTTGTTCCTTCAGCAGTATGGCAACTGTTGCAATTGAGCTGTGAGGAATCATGTGAGTTTTGCTCAGAAGAGTTGACTACATTTGCATTTGCATCAAGAACTTTTGCCGTAAAGGCATTTATGGATTCTTCGTAGGGAGTGTGAGAATTTCCCGTGCCGTATTTTGGGATATAGTCGATAAGCGTTTGAGTATTTTCTAAAACCAATCGAATTGTATAGCCATCAGCATAAGAATCAATAGAATCTAAATTCGTATAGACGGTCGCACCCGATGTAAACAATCTTGCTTGGCTTGCATCATGGCAGGTGAGACAATCTTCTCCTTGGTTATGAAGCACAAGACCCAAAGGACTATCGGTATTGCCACCGACACCATCAACGTTATCACAGCCAACAACAACAAGTAGTGCTGTAAGTATTAAACTTAATGTAAACTTATTCATAGTAAACTCCTTAGTATTATTAAACATATTGTAACAGTAAATAATTTATTCTAAGTTTAAAATGGACGTATAATATGAAAAAAGGTGTAAATTAAGAAAAACTATAAACGGAAGATGTTTTTTATAAAAAACTTTTTGTTCCTCTTGCGTCATACATATCTTTGAATCGGAAGGTGATGAGATTTTGCATGATAGCAAATAAAATCATAAAGTTTAAAAAACTGCTACCGCCGTAACTAAACATGGGCAGGGGAATGCCCACGACCGGAGCATACCCTATAGTCATCGATATATTTACCCCCATGTATATAAATATCATAAAAGCAATAGCTATAGTAACTACCTTTATGTAGTAATCAGAATTATAAATACTGAGACTCAGAAGATGTAGTGTTAAAATGATATAGATTAGAATAACAAAAGATGCACCCAAAAAACCTGTTCTCTCCACCAAGAAAGCGAAAATAAAGTCACTAGTGGAAATAGGTAGAAATTTCATAAGTGTTTGTGTCGCTTCCTCTTTTTCTTGACCGGTTAGCCCGCCTGAGCCTATAGCAATCATAGACTGTTGCACATGATAAGAGGGTTTTTCACTCATAAAATCCGTTATTCTTGTTTTTTGATAGTCATGGAGCAAAAATTCATAGCCGATAGGGACGAGAAAAAAAAGAGTAACTGCAATTGTCGCCCATATTTTCCAGTGTACCCCTACAAAAAAGAGAACCCCGTAGCCTATGAGCAAAAGTACCAGAGCCGTACCTAAATCAGGTTCTTTGGCAATGAGAATAAAGGGGAGAAGAATAAAAAAACTTATTTTCAAAAAGTCTTTTAAATTGTATCCGTCTATAGGAGGCGGATTTTTATGTATTAGATAAGCTAACATGAGAATGAGTGCCGGCTTTACAAATTCAGAGGGCTGAATTGTTGCATTGATAAAAGGAATCTCTATCCATCGTTGTGCACCAAGCCTAGCGTGACCGAAAAATTCTACAGCAAGCAAAAGAGCAATATTCACCCAATAAATAAGCGGTATAAGCCAACTCATTCTGCGAATGGGCAAAACAAAAACAAAGAAAAATATCAATACAGCCACGCCGACATAAGCACCTTGTTTTTGCGCAAGTGCTGGCACAACTTCGCCGATAAGCCAATGGGAGATAACAACTAGGGGAATAATTAAGATAATAGAAAAAAAATCAAATTGTGCTAAAATACGCTTATCAAATCTCCACAAATTTGTAACTCCAAAAAAAAATATGAGATTGTAACACATAAAGGGACATAAATGAGCGATATACAAAGCTATGTTTGCGAGAAAGCAGAGCGGCTAGACACATTTTTAGCGCTAGAAATAGGGCAGAGCCGTTCTCAGATTGCACAGCTTATAAAACATGAATCGGTTTATGTTGATAATAAACTTGTAACACGCGCCGGAGTGAAGTTAAAACCGGAACAAAATATAAGAGTTGAATTTCCACATGCCAAGAGCGAACCTGCTCTTGAGGTGAATTTTGACGTGGAAATTTTATATGAAGATGATGATGTATTGGTTATTAATAAGCCTACGGGCGTTACAGTGCATCCCGCTCCAAGCGTAAAAGAAGCGACTTTAGTAGATTGGCTCAAACACAAAGGAATCAGACTCTCCAATATTAGCGGTGAAGAGAGACACGGAATCGTTCATAGGCTTGACAAGGGCACGAGCGGGGCGATGGTTATTGCAAAAAACAATGAAGCTCATGAGTTTTTATCTGCCCAGCTTGAAGACAAAAGTATGGGAAGATATTATATCGCCGTTATCAATCCTCCTCTTAAAGAAGATATTACGGTTGTAGAAAAACATATCGGTAGAAGCGCACATAATCGATTAAAGATGGCATGTGTAGAGGGAGGGAAATATGCTAAAACTATAATAAGCTCTCTCGCTTTTTCCAACGATGAAAAAAATCAACTCATTGCCTGTAAACTTTTTACCGGTCGTACACACCAGATACGCGTTCATTTGGAAAGTACGAATAGGCATATTATCGGCGATCACATCTATGCTTTGAGCCCAAAAATAGAAAGTTCGGAACGAATTATGCTACATGCTTATTTAATTTATTTTATACATCCTACAAGTAAAGAAAGAGTTTCTTTTGTTGCAGAATTTGATGATGCCATGAAAGAATATCTAAATCAAAAATTTAATACGGAGCATTTAAATGAAGTTATTGACGCTAGCTACATTATGGACAGTTTCACTTCTCATATTTAGCGGTTGCGGTGCGAAGCCCACACCTCAAGAAGAAGCATTGATTGATAGAACCCTGCCTGTTGTGACCTTGACCTCTAACGGTGTTTATGCAGATGTAAATGCAATAGCCTTTGAGTGGGAAAGCATCTCGGATACGAGAGTAAAAGGTTTTTATGTGTATAAAATGTCTCCTGATTTAAATGAGACTTCAATGGCATATTACGATACGATTAAAAGTAGATTTAGAACACACTATGTTGATGGCAATATCAAGCCGCAAACACGTTACCGCTACTATTTTAAAACATTCAGCGATAAAGCAGAGTCGCTTAATAGCAAAATGGTGTCTGTAAGTTCCCTTCCTGTTTTAGAATCGGTATCATGGATACACAGTGTCCAAAGTATGCCTAGAAGTGCAAAAATTCTTTGGCGTCCTCATACAAATGAGAAAGTGAAAACTTATATTATTCAAAGAAGCACATTAGAAGAAAATGACTGGGAAACACTTGCCTCTGTGGAGGGAAGATTGAACGCAGAATATATAGATGATGATTTAAAAGATAATTATGTTTATAGATACCGTGTGCTTGTTTTAACCTACGACGGAATTACTTCAAAGCCTAGTGAAGTTGTAAAGGTTATTACGAAAGCACTCCCAAAAGAGGTGTCCAATATTGTCGCAACCAGTATATTGCCTAAGAAAATTAAATTAACTTGGAACAAATCGGATATGAAAGATTTTGCATCTTATAATGTGTACCGTTCCTCAACTTTAGACGGTAGTTACGACCTTCTTGTATCGGTTTACGGCAATTATTACGTGGATGAAATCAATGAGGATGCAAAACAGTATTTTTATAGGGTAAGTAGTGTAGATAAGGACGGTCTTGAGAGTGACAATACAAAACATACGGTCAAAGGCTCAACGCTCACCAAACCCAAAGCTCCGGTAATAACTGAAGCAAAACTAGTCGGTCAAAAAATCAAAATATTTTGGAAAAGTTTAGATCACAGAGCGCAGAGCTATACGGTATCTAAAAGATATAAAGAGGGTTGGTTCGGTGAAACTAAAGAGGACTTTCAAGGTTTAAAACAAAACAGTTTCGTAGATTCAAATATCAAGCCTGATATTCTTTATTTATATCAAGTTTTTGCTATTGATAAAAATCACATCCAATCCGAGCCGAGTATAGAGATTAAAATCAACAGTGCAGACACGGGTATTGAAAATGAATATGCTCCTGAGTCGCAACGAGATAGAAGCACTTCTGAGACAATTTCTGAGCCATCAGAAGTTCCTCAGGCGAATGATCAGGATATTATCGTACCTGCAGAAGATTTAGATTTAAATGAGCTTTAATGCCGCACCTGCATATAGAACGATTTTGTGAGATTGGATTTCCTCAAAGCGAGGATGGAGTAAGGTATCATTTTATTGCAAAAAATGCCAATCATGATGATGAAAAACTCATTTGTGTTAGCGTTGAAGAGGATAATTTCTTTTTGCTTGTTAAAGAAGATGGCACGAAAAGTTTGCTAAAATCAGACAAATTGACCAGACCTGCTTCAATATTTAACGTGCATAAGGCGCTTCTTGGCTATGCAAAACTTGCAAAACTTAATATTTTGGCATCCAATGTTCCGGAGCATCAAAAAAATGTCCATTTGGAAGAGATAAGTGCTCTGAAAAGTATTAATTATTTTGCTACAACATTTCCACATGCCAAGGAGATAAGAATAGAGGTTGGTTTTGGCTCCGGTCGGCATTTGCTTCATCAGGCATCGCATAATCCTGATATTCTTTTTATCGGCATCGAAATTTATAAACCGTCTATAGAACAGGTACTCAAGCAAATTAGTATCCAAAAATTGGAGAATTTACTTGTGCTTGACTATGATGCGAGGTTATTTATGGAGTTGGTGCCGTCGAATGTTGTCGGTAAAATATATGTTCATTTTCCCGTGCCTTGGGACAAAAAACCACATCGCAGAGTGATTTCAACCACTTTTATAGAAGAGGCAAGAAGGGTTCTCAAAGTAGACGGAAGATTAGAACTTCGTACGGACAGCGAAAATTATTACGCGTATTCTTATGAAACTTTTATTGCTTTTAACAAAACGGTTCTGCATATTAATAAAAATAAAGATATAGCAATAAGCAGCAAGTATGAAGATAGATGGAAAAAGATGGAAAAAAACATTTATGATGTCACAATGATAAATGAGGAAGAATCCGGTGAACTCGCTTTCGAGGGTAGTTTTAGCTTTGATGATGTCAGGCTTGCACATGCCGAGATTTTAAAGCTTCACGGCACTACAAAGAAACTAGAAAATGCTTTTGTTCATTTTGAGAGAGTTTATACTACGGATGAGGGTGTGATGCTCCGTATTTCCATGGGGAATTTTGACAGACCAGAGCATGTTTATGTCATTGTGAACAAGGACAAAGCTTCCTACTATCCGGAATTTCCGCTCAAATCCAAAAGTAACATAGCCGCACATCAATTTTTAGACGGATTGCTTCATGGATAAAGTAATTATTGCAGCAAATTTATCTTTGTCTTATTCTCATGATGAGACAATTATCAATAAGGTAAATTTTTCGATTAATTCGGGTAATTTCGTTTTTATTACCGGAGCCAGCGGAAGTGGAAAATCAACACTGCTTAAATCCTTGTACGGGGCTCTTAAGCCAAAAGAGGGAAGTCTTGTCGTTGGCGGGGTTGAACTTAGCGGAGTAACAAATTCCAAACTAAATTTTTTGAGACGCCATATAGGTATTGTTTTTCAGGATTATAAACTTGTAAAAGAGTGGACGATAGAAAAAAATATTATGTTGCCTTTGATTATAAACGGCTACGACAAAAGTGTGACAAAAAATCAAGTGGACAGCCTTTTGAAACATGTTAGGCTACAGCATCAATCAGGCAAATATCCTCTTGAGCTCAGTGGCGGTGAGCAACAGCGTGTTGCAATGGCACGTGCGCTTTCTCATAATCCTATTTTAATTTTAGCAGATGAACCTACAGGTAACTTGGATGATTATTCTTCCCAGCTTATTTGGAATCTATTAGAAGGTGCAAACACACAGCTTAAAACTACCGTTATCGTAGTTACCCACCATATTCCCCAAGCTATGAGTATAGATTATAAACATTTTCATATAGAATACGGGAGCATCAATGAAGTCAATTAAAAATCATCTCTCCTTGGTAATTGCTCTTGTGAGTATACTTTTTTCTATACAAATATTTACTATAGTCGAGAGATCGGTAGATGCTTATAAAAATAATTTGGCAAATAATTACTCAATTGTCGTCGTAAGCCAAAATACCATGGATAATAATGCTTTTTTTGAGATTAATAAATTAATATCGTCTGTTTCCGAATTGACACCGGATAGTGTGATTCAGAGACTCAATAGCGAGATGAATGCAAAAAATATAGAGTTGTTAAAACTTTCTCTTCCAAAGTTTTATAAAATTAGCCTTGCCCATTATCCGACTCCCCAAGAGATAGAAGAGCTCAAAAAAGATTTGCTCAAAAATAAATCTATCACTAAAGTGGAAGCTTTTTCCCATACGCACGATACAACTTATAAGCTTTTGCTGATGTTTAAGTCTGTGATTTCTATTTTTGCAGTATCTACTTTTTTGGTAACAATACTATTGATTTTTAAAGAACTCAGTATATGGCAGTTTAAACATAGTGAAAGAATGAGTATTATGGCACTTTTCGGTGCGCCTGTTTGGCTTCGTTCTGCCGTTTTGTTTCGTTTGGCTATAGGAGATGCACTTATCGCAAGCATATTGGTTTTTATCCTATTTTCCTATTTAGAATCAAATACGTGGATATTGCAGCAGTTTACTTACATAGGAATTAACGTAATTATTTTTAACCACTTCAATGACTTCCTTTTACTCTCAGGAGTAGCAGTGCTTCTTTCCATCTTTTTGGCTACGTTTATTGTGATTGGGCATAAAGAAGAGGCATGATTCGTTTATTATCCCTCTTCGTATGCCTCTCTTTTTTGTTACAAGCAAAGGAGGATATCAATAAAAAAATCACTCAAACAAGCAGTAAATTAGACTCTTTTAGCAAAGATTACAGTACCGTTAGTAAAAAAATGGCTGCAACGGCAAAGGCTATTATCGAGCAAAAGAAAGAGATTTTGAATCAACAGGAATTTATTAAAAGTCTTCAAGAAGAACTTTTTGAAAAAGAAAATAATTATAAAGGTAATACCGTAGAACTTCAGGAGATGAAGAAAAGACAAAAAAAGCTTAAAGAAGAACAAGATAATATAGAACATGAACTTGTTTTCGTTATTGCCAAAAGTGCATCTTTATCAATTGTCCTAGAGGAAAAATACACCGCAAGTCCTGAATCAATTATTGAGTTTGAAGTCTTAAATAAGATGTTTAAAGGCTCAAAAGAAAAAGCAAATGTTTTGAATCAACAATTTTTTGCGAACTCTAAAAATATAGATCAATTAAACGAACAAACGAGTTCTTTGGAAGTATCAATAGCAAATATAGATAAAAAAAGAAAAGATATGGTGAATACTCAAAAGGCAAATAAAGAAGCCTTAGAGAAACTTGAAGTTGCAAAAGCTTCCTATAAACTCGAATTAAAAAAGCTTCTTGAAAAACAGGATGCCCTTAAAAAGACACTGGAGCAGCTAAACTTAGTTAAGATTGATGAGATTAAAAAAGCAAGCCAAAAAGAGGAAAGAAGGATAGCTTTTGATTCAAAACAGCCTCCACCGGATGAAAATTTACTTAAAGTAAAAAAACACGGTAGCAGTTTTCAAGAAGTGCAAACAAAAAATTATACGGGTGAAAAAACAATAGCACCTTTGGATTCTTACACTATATTGAAAAAATACGGAACATACACAGACCCGATATATGGCATTAAGATTTTTAACGAATCTATCTCTCTCAAACCAAAAGGGGGAGATGCCAAAGTAAAAACCGTGTTAAACGGCAAGGTCATTTATGCCGATAAAACCGCAGTTTTGGACAATATCGTCATTGTGGAGCATGAAGACGGATTGCATACTATTTATGCAAATCTTACTCAGATTTCTCCGGATATAGTCAAAGGAAAAAAGATTAAAAAAGGGTACACGATCGGTCGCGTAAGTGATGAGTTGATTTTTGAAGTGACGCAAAGAACATTTCATATCAATCCTATAAACCTTTTTCAGTAATAAACTTGTAATTTATTTCAAATATAATGAAGTAATTTAAATTTGGAGATGCCGTATGAGCATTAGGAAAAAGCTCTTTTTTGTTATATTTCTCACTTTTTTATCTTTAATGATTACTTTGAGTGTAACGTATTACTACAAAGAAAAATTTGTTCATTTAGAATTTTTAAATCGGCAAGCCTTTGTTATTAAAAGTGACATTTTAGAACTCCGAAAGGATGAAAAAGATTTTTTTGCAAGATTGGATGTAGAATATATCAAGAGTTTTGAAAAAAAAATCGTAACCTTGGAAGCGGATATTCATGCAACAAAAGAATTAGCACTTTCTCTTCATCTCAATTATAACAATATAGATATCTTGCATGAAAGTGTAAAACTATATCAAAAAAACTTTTTGCTTCTGAGTAATTTATATATAACAATAGGAGTGAATGAAAACAGAGGATTGCAAGGTGCCATGAGAAATTCTGTGCATATGGTTGAAGATTCTCTCCTTCGTTCCCAAAATAATGCTTTGATTGTTGATATTTTGACCTTAAGAAGGCATGAAAAAGATTTTCTCTTAAGAAAGAACGAGAAATATGTTGTGCAGTTTCATGCAAAAATTGAAGAAGTGCTGCAAAAATTAAAGAGTTTAAATACAGATACCAAAATGATAGAGGATTTACAAAACTATCAAAAAACTTTTCAAGACTTAGTACTTGCGTACAAAGAGATAGGGCTGAGTGAAGAACTTGGCCAGAATAAAATTATGAGAGATATTATCCATAAAACAACTCAAAATTTAGAAGAGATATTAGAACAAACATCTCAAAAAATAGAGACAACAAAGGAAAACGCCAATTTTGTTGTCATATTGTTTATGGTTTTGCAATTTTTAATTATGTTTGTTGCTATATATAAAGTGACGCAAAATATCATCAACTCTCTTCATCGCGTCAAAGAGCAAATGGATACTATAGACTTGCAAAAACAGCTCACATGCAAGAGCAATGACGAAACATCCCAAATGATTGACGCTATTAATACTTTTACTTTGCGTGTAAGAGCCTTGGTTTTGGAACTTTATACCTCTTTTAGCAGCACAAAAGAGCAGGGAGTTATTTTGTCCGAGACTGCAAAATATGTCACAAGAAGCGTAAATGAGCAAAATGCAATGATTGCAAAAGCAAAAGCAAATATCGAACAAGCTTCTATAATCTCTAATACAGCAAAAGAGCAGTCTCTAAAAGCCTCTGAGGTGATGAACACAAATATCGGGCAACTTAAAAGTCTTGAAGAGAATATCAAAGAAACGGCTTGTACCGTCGATGAAAATGCTTCTAAGGCAAATGATCTTGTAGAGCAATTGCAACATTTAAGCAAGCAGGCACAAGACTCCAAAAGTGTTCTTGAAAATATTAAAGATATTGCAGACCAAACCAACCTTTTGGCGCTTAATGCTGCTATAGAGGCTGCGCGTGCGGGGGAACACGGGCGTGGATTCGCAGTAGTGGCGGATGAAGTAAGAAAACTTGCGGAAAAAACACAAAATTCCCTTGGGGAGGTCAATCTTACCTTGTCCTCTATCACGGATTCAATAATGCAAATCGGCAAAGGGATTGAAACGAATGCACTACTAACACGAGAAATTACAAAAAATATGGATAAAACGCTTGTGGTCATCAGTGATGTATCGGCATCGATTTATAGCGCTTCTTCTAGTGTGCAAGAGGTAGCTTCAGAGGTTGCTAGTGTCGTAAAATTCAACAGTGATGTCCTTGAGGAGATTGAATACGTTACGATTGTTTCTATTCAAAATGAGGAAGCGGCACACAAGATAGAAACAATTACAGCGCAGATGCATCAAAATGTATTGGGGCTTGAACAGCTTATCAAAGGGTTTAATGTCAATCTTGATTCGCTTGAGAAAAAAGAAGCCAAAGAATTTCACTCACAAAATCAAGCTTTAGATGTGTATGAGGATGATGCTTTTATTATGTTCGATTAATTTGCACATGCCAAGGGTATAAAAGAAGTTTTATACACAATTAGATACAATTTCAAAAAAATTATGAAGCAGAGAAACATATGAATTTTATACAAACACGTACAAATGATGCAACCAAACCTCAAAGCGTAACATTTTCGCAAGCTATTTTAAGCCCGATAGCCTCCTTTGGCGGTCTCTATGTCCCCGAGAAGCTTCCGGAATTAGGAATGGATTTTTTAAATAAACACCTTGACTCTTCCTATAAAACACTTGCTTCAGATATGTTGAGCCGTTTTGAGATAGATATTGACAAAGACGTAATCGAAGAAGCGCTTACTCTGTATGATAAGTTTGATGATGCCGCAAACCCTGTTCCTGTAATAAAAGTAAAAGAAAACCTTTACGTAAGTGAACTTTATCACGGTCCTACCCGTGCTTTTAAAGATATGGCGCTTCAACCTTTCGGTGTTGTTTTATCCTCTATTGCACAAAAAAATAACCAAAATTATCTTATTTTAGCTGCAACAAGCGGAGATACGGGTCCGGCCGCACTGGAGACTTTTAAAAATCGTGCTAATGTGCGTGTAGCCTGTTTGTATCCTGATGGGGGAACAAGTGATGTTCAAAGACTTCAAATGGTTACCGAAGATGCAAAAAACTTAAAAGTGATTGGGATTAACGGTGTTTTTGATGATGCACAAAATGCATTAAAGCGTCTTTTGGCTTCTGAGGATTTTAACGCAGCACTTAAAGAAAAAAACGTTTCTCTTTCTGCCGCAAACTCCGTGAATTTCGGGCGAATTGTTTTTCAAATTATCTATCACATCCATAGTTATTTAGAACTCGTTCGTCAGTCGGCGATAACAATGGGTGAAAAAGTATATCTGAATGTTCCAAGCGGAAATTTCGGAAATGCTCTTGGGGGCTATTATGCGTGGAAAATGGGTCTTCCTGTTGAAAAAATAATTATCTCTTCCAATGAGAATAATGTTTTAACAAAGCTCATCAAAACAGGTAAATACGATTTGAGAAATTTGGCGGTTGTAAGTACAACCTCGCCTGCAATGGATATCTTAAAATCCTCCAATGTGGAGAGAGTTTTATATGATTTGTTCGGCTCTCTAAGAACAAAAGAGCTGATGGAAGATTTGGAATACAAACATGCCTATGAATTAACACCCGAAGAACTTTCTACTCTTAGAGAGAGTTTTGATGCGGATTTTTGTACGGGTGATGAGGGGAAAAAGTATATCAAAGAAACCTTTGAAAATCATAGTTATTTAATGGATCCCCATACGGCTACATGTTTCAAAGCATATGAAACATGCTCTAACCCTGCAATAAAAACTATAGTATATTCTACGGCTGAATGGACAAAATTTTCTCCGGTTATTGCTAATGCACTCACTGGAGAGGTGGACGCGCAAGATATTGTCGCCTTGGAATCTATTTCTAAAACGGCAAAACTTGCAATACCTGCAATGGTGAAAGAACTCTTCACCAAAGAGATAGCTCAGGGCACTATTATAGAAAAAGAAGATATTGAAAAAGAGATATTAAAGTTTTTATAATTTCCACATGCCAAGCTTCCACATGCCATGGCATGTGGAAATTAAAACTTAAAGAGAACTCCTACGCTTAGTAGCTGTCTATTTTTTCGAAAAAGCTTGTGCATCGACTTTAGAATCTTATGTAATATTTTGATAGCATCATCGGCGTAAGCACCTTTATTGAGCATTATACAGTCGGCTCTTTGTGCAAAAGCGGCATCGGTAATCTCTGCGCGGCTAGGCAAATTCGTTTTCATGAGATTTTCAAGAACCTGAGTGGCGTAGATGATAGGCATGTGGGCTGCCTCACAGAGATTGAGTATCTCTTCTTGAATTACGGAGAGATTTTCAAATCCCACTTCAATAGCTAAATCTCCGCGTGCAATCATAATACCGCTTCTGCCGTGTTCTATGAGTGCTTCGAGAATTTCAGGGAGATTTTCTACCCCTTTTTTTGTCTCAATCTTTGCAACAATAGCAATATCTTGTCTATTGAGAGATAGAAGCAGATTACGAAGCATTTTGACATCCTCTTTGTCCTGACAAAAAGAGATACCTATAATATCTGCAAAAGGGACGATAGCGTTGAGATTCTTTTGATCTTCATCGGTGAGCGCTTCGAGCTTAATGTTGCTATCGGGGAAGTTAATCCCTTTTTCTTGGCGTATCATAGTTCCCGTGAGTTTGGCACGGGTCACTTCACACACAATACAATCATCACATTTTTGGCGGGTAATCAATTCTATTTTGCCGTCATCAATAAAAACTTTGTCATTGACTTTGACATATTGTATCACTTCTTGATTGCTACAGCCTACATAGGCTGTAATACTTGCATCTAAAGCATGATTGAGAAGGCTTGATTCTATGGTGCCGCTGATAAGAATTTTATCGCCCTGAAATACTTTGTATTCGTCATATTCTTTTGTTTTTTTCTTTATCCTAAATATTGTGCTTGTTCGGATTTTAGGACCTGCTAAATCCACGTAAATTTTAGGTGGATTCTGGGATTCGATAGATTGGATTGTTTTTGCCATAATACACCAATCTGCAGGGGTGTCATGTGCGGTATTAATTCGAAAAAGTTCGGCACCGCTTTTATAAAAAGAGGGGATGAGTTTGTCATTCTGCGCAGCCTCACTCGGGAGGGTAATCATAATTTTTGTCGTGAATCGGTTATTGGTATTTTTATCTGTTTCGCCGAATATCCGAAAATTATTTTGTAATATTTTATAAGCATGGTCGTAGTTGAGTTTGTTGTCTATTTTGTCATATTCCAAACCTTGCAGTTTGGAGAGAATAATGATAATTTGATTGATAGAATCCAAAAGATGGGGATGGCTTCTTCCAAGGGAGGAAAGCCCTAATTTGACAAGTTTGTCCTGAAGTAAAGTGCGTTCTAATGACCTGAATTTCAGATAGTGATACATGTTTAAAAGACTTAGATGAGCATCTTCTTCTAAAACATTAATCTCTTTTGAGATAGCATACTCTTTAATGCGCTGTTTAATTTCAAGCAGTTCGTCCAAACATTCCTGTATAAAATGAGTTTCCATTTTTTTACCCCTTTGAAGTTTATGGCATGTGGATTTATGATAATTCAACCGCTTTTTTATAGGCTTTTTCAATAGCATTCATACAGCCGTTTCTCACATTGCCCTCTTCGAGTGCGCCGTAGCCGGCAGCTGTTGTGCCTCCGGGGCTCATGACGGCATCTTTGAGAAGTGCGGGATGGATATCTTGTATGAGTGTGCCAAAACCGTTAAAAAGCCCTCTCATTGCTTGCGTTGCATCTGCGCGTTTCATCCCTTGTTTGACCGCACCGTCCGTTAATGCTTCGGCTATGAGACAAAGATAAGCAGGTCCGCTTCCCGCCAAAGCGGTTGCGATATCAAGTTCTTTTTCAGAACCAAGCCATAATGTTGTACCGATAGAGCCTAAAAGCTCAAGTGCTTCTTCTTGAAACTCTGCATCACCGGTGAGTGTCGTCATTGATTTGCCGATGCTTGCAGCAAGGTTGGGCATAGTTCGTACAACGGCATAAGGGTTGAGATTTGTTCGCAGTTTTTCTACGGATGTTCCGGCTAAAACAGAATAGATAACTCTTGCTCTTCCTTGGAGTATTTGTGCTATACCTTGAACATTTGCAGGCTTTACGCAGAGGATAATAGTCTTGTCGCTCATGTCATAACCATCCATAAGCGCCTTTTTTATTGTGACACCGAGTTTGCTTTCAAATGTGTCTAATTTTTCAAAACTTCTTCCTACAACTTCAATTTTATAATTATTTTTGAGACCATGAGCAATACTTAAAGCCATAGTACCATTGCCTATAAATGTTATAATCTTTGACATGTAAATCCTTTTGTTGTAGTATAGCACCAATGAAATAAATATTCTATTTGAACCAAAACAGACAAGGAAGCATAATATGGAAAATTTTTTAAGCGAAGCAAAAAATGGGAGTAGAGTTTTATCTACACTCAGCGGTTTTGAGAAAAACAGAATTTTAAAAGAGATGGCAAATTCTTTAAGAGCAAATACGATGAATCTCATAGAAGCAAATGCTATAGATATGGCGGAAGGAAAAAAAAATAATTTAAGTTCTGCTTTGATGGACAGACTTTATTTGGACGAAAAACGTATAGAAGCTATGGCTGTGGCGGTAGAAGAGATTGCTGCACTCAAAGAACCTGTAGGACGTATTTTAGAGGGATGGGTTACGGAAGATGGATTAAAAATAGAGAAGGTGACTATCCCTATCGGCGTGATTGGAATTATCTATGAATCCCGTCCAAACGTTACAAGTGATACGGCTGCACTCTGCTTCAAAAGCTCCAATGTTTGTGTGCTTAAAGGGGGAAAGGAAGCTGAAAACTCCAATAAGGCGATAGCCGCGGCACTTCAAGCTACGCTAGAGAGAAATAAATTACCGCAAGCCCTTATCTCTTTAATCCCTGATTCTTCGAGAGAGAGTGTAGCCAAGCTTATCAAAATGGATAAATATGTAGATTTAATTATCCCAAGAGGCGGAGCAGGGCTTATCAAATATATCACTGAAAATGCCACTGTGAGTGTGGTCAAGCACGATAAAGGGCAATGCCACACCTACATAGACAAAGATGCAAAACTTGATAATGCCATTGCAATAGCAATCAATGCAAAAGTTCAAAGACCGGGAGTATGTAACGCAATGGAGACACTTCTTGTGGACAGTGCCATTGCAAAAGAGGCTTTACCGCTTATAAAAGCGGAGTTTGACAAGGCACATACTCAGTTAAAAGGGTGCGAAAATACGCAGGCTATTATAGAAGTTCCACATGCCAAAGAAGAAGATTACGACACGGAATATTTGGCTAATATTTTAAACATACGTGTAGTCGACGGAGTAGAGGGTGCAATAGAGCATATTGTGAGATTTGGTTCAGGTCATTCCGAGGCTATCATCACCGAAAATATAAGTTCTGCGGAAATATTTTTAAACGGCATTGATGCAGCATGTGTTTATGTCAATGCCTCTACCCGTTTTACGGATGGAGGAGCTTTTGGGTTCGGTGCGGAGGTGGGGATTAGTACAAATAAACTTCACGCCCGAGGACCGATGGGGATAGAAGGGCTTACAACCTATAAATATAAAATCTACGGAAGCGGACAAATAAGAGGCTAAAGATGACAAGATGTCAAAGATAATCTTTGATATCTTTGAGTAATCTTTGCAGATGCCCTTCATACATTTGCGCAAGAGTTAAATAGCTTTTTTCTTCCGTATCGAGCAGTGCGTCTTTGAGGTTTATAGCAACTTCTTTGAGAGAATCTGCACCGATATTTGCACTGATTCCGATAATATCTAAAAGTAATTTATCTACTTCTTGCATTTGATTTTCTTGTAAAAGTTCATAAATTTTCTCTGAAGAGTCCGAGTAGGTAGTGACAAATTCATTCAGTATTTCACGATAAAATCTTTCGTCTCCCCCACAAACACCTAAGCCTTTGATTCCGTCAAGTTCTTTTGTTACAATAATTTCTATAAAATCATCGGAATTATTTTCTTCTTTTTCCCCCGTATAGGCATAAATAACATCATAAAGAGCATCCATTCTAAGCGGTTTTTCTAGTTGCTCTTCCATTCCGGCATCTATCATTTTTTTGATATCATCAGATGCCGTATCCCCGCTAAGAGCTACAACCACGATATGACTATAAGCAGGATTGGCACGTATGATGCGTGTGGTTTCAAATCCGTCCAATCTTGGCATGTGGGCATCCATAAGTATGATATTGAAATGATTGTCATTTTGTAAAATATCTAATGCATTTTGTCCATCATCTGCCATCACAACATCAATTCCTGAATCAGATAAAAGCCCTTGTATCACTTTTTGATTGATAAGATTATCCTCTGCAACAAGTATTCTGGTCCCGGCGAATTCTTGAAAGTTCTTTTTTGAGATTTTAGCATGAGGCGGTACATCTCTTTTTGAAATATTTCCTTTTTGAGCCGTATCGTGTTTCATATTTACTTTGTTATTGCTGAGGTTTTCATAATCACCGAAATTCCCCTCCTCTTTGCCGTTTAAAGATTTGAGATTTACCTCTTTAATCTCTTTTTTTTCAGGAACGCTAAAGAAATTTTTTTCATCTTTATTTTCATCTTTATGTGTAAAAACTTCACTGTTTTTTATTGCAGTAACTTTTTCATCATCTTTCTTATTTCGATTTCTGAAATAACTCACAATAGCAACAGCGGCTAAAGTAGCTATGAAAGTTACTATCGCCTGTAAATAATTTTCCAACATGCATAATTCCTTATAATCCCCGAATTTTTATTTATGATACAGTATTAAAAATTAAATTTTACAAAAATTAATGTATAATCCATTCAAAAGAGTAGAAGAGGTTTTTGTGCAAAATATTCCCCATATCCCAGTATTGTACCGTGAAGTATCGGAAGCTTTTAAAGATATCGGCGAGGGGATAATTATTGATTGTACGATGGGCTACGGGGGACATTCTTCTATCATTCTTGAAGCAAATCCACATGCCAGACTTATAGCAATAGACCAAGACCAGAGCGCAATAGATTTTTCTACCGCAAGATTAGAAAAGTATAAAGAGAGGGTAAATATCAAAAAAGGGCGTTTTTCCTCTGTTATCAAAGATATTTTGCAAGAGACTGATAAAAATGAGATTAAAGGTATTTTAGCAGATATAGGTGTTTCTTCTCTCCAGCTCGACCAAAAAGAGCGTGGGTTTTCTTATGAGAGCGACAATCTTGATATGCGGATGGACAAAGACGCATCTCTAAGTGCAGAAGATGTGGTCAATACATATACAGCCGCAGAGCTTGAGAGGGTTCTTTTGGAATACGGAGAATTGAGAAACTACAAAAAACTGGCATCTCTCATAATAGAAAATCGTCCTTTTTTCTCTGCAAAAGATTTGAGCGACAAACTCAAAATCCACATGCCCACAGGGAAAAAAATTCATCCCGCAACACTTTTGATGCAAGCTGTACGAATCGAGGTTAATGACGAACTCGGTGAGTTAAATTCTCTTCTCAAAAGTATACAAGAAGCAAAATTTCCACATGCCAAGATTGCAATCATATCGTTTCATTCTCTTGAAGACAGAATAGTTAAACAGGCGTTTTCCTCTTGGTCGAAATCGTGTATATGCCCTGATGAAGCGATGAGGTGTACATGTGGGAATAATCATTCACTTGGAAAAATAAAAACTAAAAAACCGGTAATGGCAAAAGATGATGAGTTAAAACAGAATCCGCGAAGTAGAAGTGCGAAGATGAGAATTTTTGAGACGGATATATTATGAATGAAAGAAGCGATAAAACTGAACTCTTAGATGAAGTAGAAGTGGTCTTTAATCCAAAAAAAGGGTTAACTTTTACGTACCTTGTTTATGTGTTATTATCGTTAACCTTTGCTTGCGTGTTTTTTTTCCCTAAAATATACATTCAACAGCAGATATATTTTAAAAGCAGAGATGTCTCAAAATTAAAAGGGGAATATGACAGCTTAAGAGAAGAGAATAGACTTATTAAATCTTCCGTTGAAACCATTAAATTTAAAAATCAGATACTTGACACACTTTTTTAAGGATTACTATGCTCCGTAAGTTTTTAGAATTTGCTATAGATAAACCACTCTTAAATAATATATTTTTAGTCTTTATTGTGCTTCTGAGCGCTTTTGCCTATATTAATGTTCCCAAAGAGATTTTTCCCCCCATGGCTATGGATAAAATATCTATCACAGGTGGATATGCCGGTACTTCTGCGGATGTGCTAGACAAAATGGTTGTAAAAACTATCGAGGATGATTTACAAAATATTGATGCGCTAGATATTATTCAAACAACTATCAAAAACGGTACTTTTTCCCTTTTGATTGATATTAAGCCCGGTTCGGACAACATAAGCGTTTTGAATGATGTCAAAGATATTGTAAGTAATGTCAAAAAAGATTTACCCTCCGATATGGCTGAACCGATTGCCAAAATACATGTAAATACTTTTCCTCTTGTTCTTATAGCCTTAGCAGGTGAGCAAAGTAAAGAAAAGTTACTTGAACGTGCAGACGAACTCAAAAGCCAGCTCAGCCGGTTTAACGACTTAAGTGAAATTGTGATTCGCGGTGATGCCCAAGAGGAGCTGCTCATACGACTTGATGAACAAAAAATTCATGCATATGGACTTCAGCCTTCTCTTGTAGTTGCCTCTCTTTCGAATTTGAGTTCTATTTTTCCAATCGGAACCATTAAAGAAAAAGGGAAACATCTTTATATATCTACTTATAACGGTGAAAAAAATACAGAGGATATACGAAATACTCTTATAAGCGTAGGAAGTTCTAAAGTGCATGTAGGGGATATTGCCGATGTTTCTTTTAAGCTCAGCGATGAAACGGAACTGTCGCACTATAACGGG
>DZBD01000079.1 GCA_022729795.1 Sulfuricurvum sp.
TGTATCACTACTGCTCCCACAACCACCAAAAGACAACATTGCTGCTGTTAAAGTGCTAAGAACGATTTTTTTATTGAATTCCATTTTCTAACTCCATTTAAAATTTTGGGCAATTATAATTTAACTTAGTTACTAGTTTGTTTCCAATAGGTTACAAATTGGTTACATATTTTTTATTTTTCCGGTTTGATTGCCTGCGATTTCCACATGCCAAAGATTAATACAAGATAAACATCATTTTAGATAAAATGCCAAAATTTTAATGCGATAATTATTGGAGATTTTAATGGATGCTGCCAAATATATTTGGATGAACGGAGAGTTTAAGGCTTGGGTTGATGCTCAAACACACGTACTTTCACACACGCTACACTACGGAAACGGTGTAATTGAAGGGACAAAAGCCTATAAGACTGAAAAAGGGTATGCCATATTTCGCTTGAATGATCATACAAAGAGACTCAAAGAGTCTGCGAAAATGACAATTATGGATATCCCTTTTAGCGTTGAAGAGTTGAACGAAGCACAAGTTGAGCTTTTAAGAAAAAATGAATTTACAGGCGATAATGTTTATCTTCGTCCTTTTGCATTTTTGGGCTATGGCGTTATGGGCGTGTATCACAAAGATGCTCCGGTTGTAACCGCAATTGCTGCATGGGAGTGGGGCGCTTATCTTGGTGAAGAGGGGATGAGAAAAGGGATTAAACTCAAAATATCTTCTATCAGCAGACCTGCAAACACTTCCAATATGGGCAAGGCAAAGGCTACTGCAAACTATCTAAACTCTCAAATGGCGAAGTACGAAGCTATAGACTGCGGGTATGATGAAGCACTTTTACTTGATGATCAGGGTTACGTTGCAGAGGCGAGCGGTGCTAGCTTTTTTATGGTGAAAAACGGAAAACTTATCACGCCTCCAAATGACAATTCATTAGAATCTATTACGCAAAAAACTGTTATAGAAATGGCTGAAGATATGGGCATAATCGTAGAACGTCGTCGTATTACTAGAGAAGAAGTTTATATTGCCGATGAGGCATTTTTAACAGGAACTGCAGCAGAGATAACCCCTATCCGTATAGTGGATGCAAGAGAGATAGGCTGCGGCTCACGCGGTGAGATGACCCAAAAGATACAAAGTGCATATTTTGATATAGTATTCGGTCGCAATAAAAAATATGAGCACTATCTAACGTATATCAATTAATCAACATAAAAAAGGAAAAAGATAATGGCATCAGATATGAATGACTACTTTAACAAGAAAAAAAGTGAAAATAGCGGCTTTGGAAAAAAACCAAATAGTGATAGTGAAGGTGGGAATATTCCACAGATGCCAAAAATAGATTTTAATTTCGGTGGAGGTAAGGCAGGCTTACTCTATTTTGTTATCGCTATTGTGGTTCTTTTGATTTTAGCAAAGCCTTTTACTATCATTGAAGAGGGAGAAAGAGGTATTTTAAGTACTAACGGTAAGTACTCCGATAACCCTCTTTTGCCGGGACTTCACTTTATCATTCCAATGATACAAAAAGTGTATGTAGTAGATACAAAAGTTCGTATTATAAACTATGCTTCACAAATAGAAGCAAGTGGAGGAAATGCAGCGGGTATCAATGTGAAACCTTCTGTTACCGTACTTGATAAACGTGGTTTACCTGTTTCTATCGAGCTTACCGTTCAGTACAGATTAAATGCACAATTTGCTGCACAGACTATTTCTAACTGGGGATTTAGCTGGGAAGATAAAATCATTAATCCTGTTGTAAGAGACGTTGTTCGTAATGTGGTCGGTAAATATGATGCAGAGTCGCTTCCTCAGATGAGAAATGCTATTGCTGTTGCTATTGAAACAGGTGTGAGAGAGAGCGTTGCAGGACTTCAAAATGCACCTGCCGAACTTCAGTCAGTGCAACTTCGTGAAATTTTGCTTCCTCAAAAAGTAAAAGACCAGATAGAAAGAGTTCAAATAGCAAAACAAGAAGTTCAAAAAGCAGAGCAAGATGTTGAGCGCGCAAAACAAGAAGCACTCAAGCGTGCAGCAGAAGCGGAAGGTATGGCACAAAAAGCTAGAATTGAAGCGCAAGGTGTAGCCGATGCAGTAACAATAGAAGCCGATGCAAAATCTAAAGCCAACTATTTAATTTCACAATCACTTACTCCTCAGCTTCTACAATTGGAGCAAATTCAGGTTCAGGGTAGATTTAATGATGCGCTTAGAGAAAACAAAGATGCAAAGATTTTCTTAACGCCTGGCGGTTCTACTCCAAATATTTGGGTGGATATGAAAGATGCTAAGCAAAGAACGACAGCGCAATAAGTGATGATATGCAAGATATTATAAAAAAAATCGACTGGCAAAAAATTGATCTTTTGCCGGTAATAGTACAAGATGTTTTAAACAATGAAGTTTTAATGATGGCTTATATGGATAAAGAAGCATTAAAACTTTCCCTCTCTACAAAAATAGCACACTACTTCTCACGCTCCAAACAGCGCATTTGGAAAAAAGGGGAGAGCAGTGGGCATATTCAAACTATCCATTCCTTTTTTGTCGACTGCGACAACGATACGCTTCTTATAAAAGTAACCCAAGAGGGAGTGGCGTGTCATACAGGTCGCCGCTCTTGCTTTTTTACCGAGCTTGAGAGCGGTGCAATCAACTCTGAGGTGCAAGTGAGTGCACAAGCAATGTATGGGGTTATCGACACTCTTTACCATACAATTCAAGAGAGAAAAAATGCAGATCCGAGTTCATCTTGGACAGCAAAACTTTTTTCAAAAGGGGAGAATGCAATTTTAAAAAAAATTGTAGAAGAAGCAGGAGAATTTTGTTTTGCATATAAAGATAACGATGAAAAAGAGATAATTTATGAAGCAGCGGATTTGACTTATCATATGCTTGTTGCCCTTGCTGCAAAAAATATATCTCCTGAGCGTGTAAAACAGGAACTGGCTAGAAGATTTGAGATGAGCGGAATAGCTGAAAAAAATGCAAGACCTGCGTAATGAAAGAACAAGTTGCTGCCTTTATTCATAATTTAATTTTCTACGATTATATATTATTCGGCAGCATTTTTTCCCTTTTTATACTTTTGATAGTCTTGAGTATGCTACTGCAGCGCAAAACAGGCTTTGCAATTTTCTTGGTACTTTTATCTTTCGCATTACTTCTTTTTGGCTCGATAATCGGGTATATGAAGATGCATGCATATCTCTTTAAAAATTCCGTGCAAGTTTCGAGTCAAAAAAAATTAGAATTTACGCAAGCTGTTGTGGTAAAAGGCAGTTTACAAAATCTTTCCAAATTTCATTTTGAGAGCTGTAAAATTACTGCTAGCGCATATAAAGTGACCGGAAATGTTGTCAAAGATTTTATTTTTCCCTTTCATCCTTTTCAAAATATGTCGATTTTAGAACACAATATATCTAAGGGTGAGACGAGAGCGTTTAAGATAATTATAGAGCCTTTTACTTACTCTAAAGATTATAATATTTCAGTGGGAGCGGATTGCAAATGAGTCTTCTTAATTATTGGCATTATATTACTTTGGGATTTATATTTCTTATCTTTTTGGGTGGTGTCATTTCCTCTTTTAAAGAGGAAAATTCTAAAATATTTTTTCCGATGTTGATTTCTGTGACGGTCATCTCTCTTTTATTGGCGGTATTTTCTGTTTTTATCGTAGACAAGTATACGAAAGAAGTGGAGCTTTACAGACTTGAAAATCATAGACTTCTTAGTATAGAAAAAATTGTTTATACCGGTGTAGTAAAAAATGAGGGAAATCACGCAATAGGAAAAGTGACTTTTGAGATAAAACTTGTAAACAAGGGGCATGCTACCGGAAACGTAAAGAGCGGTTCTTTTTTTAAGCCAAGCGGTTTTTTAGATTTTTTCACAGGAGGATCCGATGTCCTTTATCAACCGCAAACCATTACAAAAAAGTTTGTGGTAGCAAAAAACCTTAGACCCGGAGATGCGAAGGCATTCAGAGTACATTTTGACTATCCGCCTTATTTTAGAAACGTTTCACAGTTTTCAAGTGTTTCAGGTCACTAGAAAGTATTAAGAATTTTTATCTTCAAATTTTTCTTTTATACGGTAAGCTGTTTTGGTAAATCGTATTTTATCATATCCAAAAGATTGTGCAAGATTACCGGCTTCTTCGATACTTTCATTTGTTAATCGATTATTAATATTTACAGCCGTAAGTAGCACTTGAATCGCTTCTGAATACTCTTTTAAATATTCTTTCTCCGGTGCCGGATTTTCAATGTGACTCATTATCTCTATAAATATATTGTCAAAATTCCAATGCTTGCATAATAAAACATTAATTGCCATTGTTGTCGTACCGGCAAACATCTCTTCAGTATCACTGATATTATGAGCATTTTTTATTTCATCCGTAAAAAGTTTAGCATAATCACTCTCGTTAAGTTCATTCGAGAGTACAATTTTTCCCATTTCCAATAAAAAAGATATCGGTATTAATAATCTGGATTTTTCTATATCTACCCCCATATACCACTGAAACATAAGGGTGGATTGCATATTGCACATTATAGAAAATTGTGAATTATTGATCCCGTAAGCTTCTAAATTCAGGGTAAAATTTTTTTTCATTGATATTGCAAGTACAAATGAACGTATTTTGTTTGTTCCAAATAAGGTTATTGCCTGCATTATAGAAATTATATGCTGAGAAAAACTATGTAAAGGAGAGTTTGCCTCTGCTAAAATATCAGTCATTAAGATAGGATCGGACTCTATTATTTTTACAAGCTCTTTAATATCAGGGTCACCTCTGCTAAAGAGTAGTTGAATCTTTTGTACTGATTGCGGAAGAGGAGGAAGAGAATCTATTTTTTTTATTATTGATTCAAATATCATGAGGAACCTCTTTTTTAAAGTTTTCTAGTATTTTAAATCAAAAGATTTTAAAGCTTTATTGATATTTTTGATTTGGGTATTTTTATCTCTGCACCACTCTGGTCCAAGGAGAGAACTGTTATTTATCCCTGCGGTTACTCTTTGCACCGATACGTTTTTGGGTTTCATTTGAAGAGATTCTATCAAAATATTTAAATATTCCTCTTCTTTGATAGGTGTGAAATCACCTCTGAGAAAATCATTTGCAATAGCCGTTCTTTTGACTACATACATGGGATGATATTTCACAGAATCGATTCCCCATGTATATGCTTGTCTGGAAGTCTCCAGCATCATCTCTTTCGTCTCATCGGGAAGACCGAAAATGAGATGACCGCATACGTTCAAACCTTTTTGTTTGGCTTTTAAAATCCATTCTTTGACATTTGCGCTATCGTGACCTCGATTTATCTTCTGTAGTGTTTCATCGTAAACGGATTGTATTCCAAACTCTATCCAAATCTCTTTGTCTTCACTCAGTTTTGCGAGATATTCCAAGGTTTCTTCCGTGATACTGTCTGAGCGTGTGCCTATACTTAAACCTATAACATTCGGGAACAAAAGAGCTTTTTCATAGAGTGCTTGGAGTGTTTCAAAGGGAGCATAAGTATTTGTAAAAGACTGAAAATAGACGAGAAATTTTTCTGCTCCATACTCTTCTTTTTGGCGTTTACTGATTGCATTGAACTGAATTTCAAGTTGCTGTAACTGTTTATCTAAAAATGGGTTTTCTTTGGACTGAAGGTTTAAATGAAAACCTTTGAGCTCTTGAGTTTCACCCGTACTTGCACTAAAAGAATCGTTTTCACAAAAAGTACATCCCCCTTTTGCTACGGTTCCATCAATATTTGGGCAGGTAAAGCCTGATATATTTATCCCTACCTTATAGACTTTACAACCAAATTTGTTTTGTAAATAGTTACCGTATGTATATATTTGCTTCAAAAAATGCCCTAAATTATGTACTTACCCGTAAAACAAGCAGTACAATAATGGTCATCCGTAGAATTGACACTTCTTAGTAGCGCATTTTCATCCAAATAGGCTAGAGAATCTGCTTCTATAAATTCGCATATTTTGTCTACGGTCATGTTCGCGGCGATAAGTTTGTCTTTGTCCGGAGTATCTACTCCGTAAAAACACGGATCAGTTGTCGGCGGAGAAGAGATTCTCATATGCACTTCAGTGGCACCGGCTTCTTTGAGCATCTTGACTATTCTTCGTGATGTTGTTCCCCGAACTATTGAGTCATCGATGACGATAATTTTTTTGCCCTTGATTACATCCGTCATAGGAGATAATTTCATCTTTACTTTCAGGTCGCGCATCTCTTGCGTTGGTTCTATAAATGTTCTGCCTATATAATGATTGCGCATGATTCCCATCTCATAAGGGATGCCGCTGGCCTGTGCATATCCAATGGCGGACGGGACACCGCCATCAGGAACGGCAATAACCATGTCTGCTTCTATGGGTCTTACTTTTGCAAGTTCTACTCCCATATTTTTTCTCATCTGATACACGCTTTGTCCAAATACTCTTGAATCGGGTCTGGCAAAATAAACATATTCAAAGATACATTTTTTCGGTTGCGGCTCAAATACTTGAAGAGACATAGGTGCTTTGTCCGGTTCAAAAATTAAAAGTTCTCCAGGTTCAACATCTCTGATAAATTGTGCTCCGACAAGATCAAAAGCGCATGTTTCGCTTGCTACGATATAGCCGCCGTTTGGAAGTCTTCCCAAGCTTAAAGGGCGAAAGCCGTTGCGGTCTCTCATTGCAAACATTTTGGTTCTGCTTAAAAATACAAGGGAAAAAGCACCTTCTATTCTTTGAACTGCATCGACGATTCTATCAAGGAGTTTTTCTTTTTCACTTTTGGCTATGAGATGGATAAGATTTTCGGTATCCATAAAGGTTTGAAAAATAGCCCCTTTTCGTATAAGTGCATCACGAACTTCTTTTGCATTTGTAAGATTGCCGTTATGAACGATTGCCATTTCACCTAAATCATATCTAGCAAAAACCGGTTGTGCATCTAAAATAGAGTCGTCACCAGCCGTAGAATATCGGGTATGCCCTATGGCGCTGTTGCCGCTGAGTGTAGCTAGTTTTTGTTCGTTAAAAACTTTCATAACCAAACCGCGGTCTTTAATGGTACGAAGTCTTTCTCCGTCTGAAGAGCTTATTCCGGCTGCTTCTTGTCCCCTGTGTTGGAGGGCGTGAAGAGAAAAGTAAGCCAATTTGGAAGCTTCTTTATGACCAAAAATACCTACGACTGCACACTTTTCATTCATCTCTTCGAGCAAAATAGCGTCCTTGTATAAATCTAAAAAATTAGGGGAATTATACTCAAAATATATATAAATAAGTTCAAAGCCCTAGGAATTAGTTGAGAATATTTAGAATTAGCGGGCTTGTATTGTTTGAATAGAATTGGAACTAATATTGCTTTATTTATGAAAACTATTCAAAAAAAGGTAGGAGCAATGAAAATTGTATTACGCAATAATCTTATTCTTATCACGACCGTATTTGATACTTTAAATACCGGTTGGATGAAAAACTTTTTAAATCACCATGCGCGCGGGATGCTTTTTTTGCCAAAAGCCGTGTTGGTATTTAGAAACGAAACTCTCAAAGAGATTAGAGAAGAATTTCTTCATCAGTTGAGTGAATTTCATGCTTTGCAGCATGATTTTTCACATGAATTTTTCTTGCGTTCTATGCTGAAATACGGAGCGCAGCCGATAAAAATCGAACTTGATAAATTAGAAGAGCCGGAGACGGTTACGGTAAACTTATACGCTTATGATAGAAATACGGTGCTTATATCACTTAATTCTCCAAATTCTTGGGTTTTGAACTACATGCGTTCACAGCTGGAAGTGTATGTGGAAAAAGGGACGGATTGCTCTTTGGTTGTCGATGTGTCGGACTACAGAGCCAAGGCAAGACTTGAACGGGCTCTTAATAAACGCCATATTTTGCATTACCGAGTTCAATACACCTATGACAA
Source organism: Sulfuricurvum sp. (assembly GCA_022729795.1). Lineage (GTDB taxonomy): Bacteria > Campylobacterota > Campylobacteria > Campylobacterales > Sulfurimonadaceae > Sulfurimonas. The sequence goes on from DZBD01000079.1 coordinate 7,956, forward strand.
GCATTTTATGAGTAAGTTGTATTCAAATTTCGCCAATTTTAGTTTCGGTGATTTATGCAAAGAAGAGGAGGAAGATGAAAATATTCACTTCTATACTGTTTTGGAATGTCCTATCGGGGCGAGTCAGGATGCACTCAAAAAGAGTTATAAAAAGCTTACAAAAGTATACCATCCAGATAAAGTATTTCATGATGAACCGCATATGGTTGCCCATTACACACATAAATTTCAGCTTTTGCAAGAGGCTTATACCGCTTTGCGCATCGTCAGCTGATGAGTCGCTCTTGCAGCTCCTCTTTGGAGCTGTTTTTGAGAAGTGTGCTAAAATCCTCTGCACTGTAAAGTGCTAATTCTTTCCCCTGATGATTCATTAATTCTTTGGAAAACCCTCTTTTACTAAAAAGCACTATTTGTGTTGGATGGATATCAAGTTTTTCACATTTTTCAAGGAGTTTGTGGAGCTCTTTTTTGTTGATTTTATGATTCGTCCATTTACATTCCGCTACATATATTTTTCCGTTGTGTGTTATCGTCAAAATATCTATCTCCACCTTCGCATCCCAGTAACTCCCCGAGCTTACGATAGGCGCTTCTCTAAGGTTATAGTTGAGTAAAATTTCCGAGAGTTCTTCAAAAACCAAACTTGTGTAACTATTTTGTTTTATCTCAAAATCTTTGAGTATATTTTCAAAATTGCCTTCTTGAATCTCCTTGGCATGCGGAACTATAAAATAAAACCAAAATCTTACAAAAGGCTGTGAGAACAAAACCTTGTGCGATACTCTTCGTCTAGCATCTTCACGTTTAAGCTTGGCATGTGGATATTTGGCTTTTGGAGTTTCTTCTCTGGAATATTCTATCTGAAGAACCCCTTTTTCTTGAAGGTAATTAAGCGCTGCTCCGCCGTTGCCGTTGTTGAGTCCTGCCCTGTTAAAAGCAGAAAAAATCCGTCTATCACCGATGGCTAGGGCACGTAAAAGCCGCTTATTGGCTTTTACCCCAAGCGTGAGTTGCTCTATCTGCTCGTGTAACGCATCGAAGTTTTTTAAGATAAGTTCTTCTATGAGGCAAGCGATGGACTTGCTTGTGTCTATCGCCCTGCCAAGTCCCCCAAAAACAGAAAAATATTCTATTTGGAGTTCCATGTCATCAGGATAGTTTTCAAAATAAAAAGAACGAAATTGATTCAGTAGTTTGCCGTTAGTCATAAAAGTATTTTAGCATAGAATATTGAATTACACCTCGCTCATTCTCAACTTGATTTAGAATCTAGCCGGTGCAATCCTAGAGTTCGCTTCCCCATTTCAAAGTGTCTATTCCGTATTTTTCTCTCAAACTTTGCGCATTTGTAGTTAAATTTTTCATCTTCTGCTCCTCGTGAAAGCCGATGAGCGAAAGCTCTTTTTTGGAGTCTCTCGTAAAGCTTGTGCAGTTTATACTCAGTCTTATAACATGCAGACGTCTATGCACATCCGCTTCATGAAAGAGACTTATGCACAAAGAATCAAACTTTTTTTCCGTAAATATTTCGCAAAGACTGATATTTTTATGCGATTTTTGGTTCATCTCATAGGCGATGCTCAAATGAAAAACGGTGGGAATAACATTGAGCTTTAAAATAGCAAAGCTCAGATGTCGGGCAAGAACATGCACTCTTCTTCTAAGCTCATCTCTGTCGTACAAGGGGTCAAAAGTTCTTGATATTCCTATCGATTTTCTCGGCTGTGAGCTTTGTATAGGAGCATCGCTAAGTCCGCTAACTCTTTGATAAAGCTCTTTTGCATACGGTCCCCATGACTCAAGCGTGCCTCTTCTTTGTTTGAGCGCTCCTAAAGTATGAATTTGTGCGGATTTGAGTTTCTCGCTCATACTTCGTCCGATGCCTGCGAAATCATCCACTTTGATGGGATCTACGAACATATTCTCGGCATGTGGATAGATTGTTTTGCAACCGAAAGGTTTGGCATACGTGGTGGCAAGTTTGGCAATATATCTGGTTTTTGCCGCACCGATAGAGACGGGGAGTTTGATGGCACGTTTGATTTCATGACGCAGGTTATCGATAAAACAGGGGATATCTTCATCCTTCACCCAGTCGCTCAAATCCCCGTAAAATTCATCGATACTTGCTTGTTCAATCAAGGGGATTTTGGATGCTAAAAATTCGTGCAACTGATGCGAAAGCTGCTGATAAAGGGACATATTGGGAGCTTTAATGATAAGATGCGGGCATAGCCAAAGTGCCTCGTTGATGCTCATAGCAGTCTTGACTCCAAATGCTCTTGCTTCATAGCTCGAAGTGGTAAGAATCCCCCGTATCCTTCCGTTTTCATCTTTAAAAGCATCGATATCATCATCTTTTTCTTCATAAGTTTTGAAAAAAGTGGGGACAAAAGAGCCTGAATTTTGCAGGTTTATACTCTGATTTTGAGCCTCTTTATCAAAAATCTTGGTGTCGCTTCTCCCCCCGATAGCAACAGCCTTGTGTTCAAGCTCGGGATGAACAATACGTGTGGCGCTTACAAAAAAGCAATCTATATCTATATGTATTTTCATAAAACAGATTATAGACATTTCCACATGCCAAGAGCAAAAATATTGCAAATTGAAAAGTGTTTTATTCTTGGCATGTGGAAAATCTACCTTTGAGAGAGTGTAATAACTTATGATATAATCATCGGCTTAATATATTTTTAGGAGATACAATGCATATTTCATTAAACATTAAAAATGAATCTATATCTCAAAAGATTTTGGACTTTTTGTCATCTTTTAAAAAAGAGGATATTCAAATAGAAACTTTTGAAGATACAAAAAAAGAGGATAACTCACTTTCATCTTTTGCCGGCATGTGGAAAGATAGAGATATTGATATCCATACTATTCGAGAGTCCGCTTGGAAAAAATAGTTTTAGATACAAATAT
>DZBD01000080.1 GCA_022729795.1 Sulfuricurvum sp.
GAGAGTTTGCCCTGTATTCTCATCCGCATCCCTGCCTACACTGAGGACTCTGTTTGCATCTATCACATGAAGGTAGCGTGAAAATCCTGGGATAGAGAGCTCTCCTATTGTCTTTGGTTGGAGCGGGTCGCTCAAATCGAGGGTATAAAGCGGGTCAGTCTGCCTGAATGTCACCACAAAACCTCTATCACCGCTAAATCTAACGCCCATAATTCTCTCTCCTGATTTCCCAAGCCCGCTTAGAGAGCCTTTTATTTCAAGAATTTCATTGTTTTCTTTGAGTGTATAAATAGAGTTGTTAGTTCCCGTTTGGCTCCATGAATCTCCTTGGGTGGTAGCCACTCTGAGATATTCATCTTTTTCACTCATGCTAAACTGATTGAGCATTGTCCCATCCACAAAACCTCTTCCCTTATAGCTGAGATTTTCATCGAGTGCAAATTTATATATCATTTGTCTCTCTTTATAATTATAAAAATTATAGTAAAGAGGATATTGATTGGACACCAAATATAAAGAGGTAAGGGATGCATAATAGGTATGGGTATCTCCCAAGAATGAGATGCTTTGCTCGTACTGTGCACTTGCAATATCAAAAGTGCTTATCGTAGTTATGCCGGAATTTTGGTCAAGCTTTTGGGGTGCATACAGTTTGGAGGGTTTAATCAGTTCGCTGATATTTGCATCTGAGACAATCTTTGGCGTGAGATTTTCACTGATTAGGATAGGATTTTCATAATCATATTTCCATGCTTTGCCATCCGAATCGTAATTATAGTTATAACACTGATTGTCCTTCCATAGAGTATAAGTATCTCCATAATCACAATCTTGGATTATCTCATTTGCACTTGTTTTACTGCCTATCAATAGAGAGGTCGCTGCGCAAGAACTATAAATCTCCTGTATATTGAGCGTGCTACAAAGAGTGTCCGCGTAAATTTTCGGGTATTCATACTGCACTTGCGGATAATATCTTGTGATGAAATAGAGTTTGTTATCTATAAGGCGACTCTCTGTATAAGTGCCGTTTATGGCATGTGTTGAGAGTTTTTTTATGTCGTTGATGTTGGAAGTGTCATAAATAGTTATTTTTGCGTTCCAAGCAGTTTCATAAGGGGCAACCGCATCTGTTTTTACGGTTGCATTATTCTCACTTTGGGGTTGGGAGCTAAAAAAATAGCTTTCATTGTTTGAGAGCAAAATTAATCGATTGTTTTGCAAATGCATTGCAATAATAGAGCCTTGCTCAGTCGTAGAGATTGTATTAACAGGCGCGTATTTTTTTTGCGTAATATTCTCAAAAGATGTTATAAATATTTTCTGCCGAGCATTGTCTATACTGAAAATATATTTGCCGTCGTGCTTTAAAACATCCGACTCGTCTACCCCTGATTCTTGCAGATTTGTAGTGGTGGCATCTATATTTTCTTTCTCTTCGTTTGCTGTTGCGTCAGTTGTCGTGTCATTGACGACTGGAGGCAACATGGCGATATCGCCCCAATAATACATATCTCTATTTCTATAATCACCGCTTTTTCGCATCTCTCTAAGATAAGAAAGCATCTCCTCTTTAGAAGTAAACGTACGGAGTTTGGATAATTGTTCCCCCATCTCTATCACTTCATCTCTTTTGCTTTTTACCCAAAACCCCTCACTCTCTTTGATATTCGTAATAGTAGGAAAATCCAAAGAGCTGTCGTTGACACTCCATTTTTCATCATATTTCCAAACAAGAGCATCACCGAAAAAGTCTTTATAAACGATAGATTTATTGGGAATAGTAAGAAGATTCCACCCTTTTTTGAGAACGATAGAGTTGTTTACGGGCGTATCAAGCGCAGTTGTATCGGCAATTTCCAAGCTCCAAGCATCATAACTAAAAATCCATATAGCCTGATAAGGCTCAAGTGAAGCAAGCGTGTCGTGAGCACTTAATTTTTTACTAATAGCAGCATCGGGGGAGTAACCTTCCCATTTTTGCTCTGTTGCGTTAAATCCCCAGATAAGTTTGACATGAGAATTATTGAAATCTTTCATATTATGGAGAGTTGTAGGAACACCTACGAGTTGCCACCCTTTTTCAAAGTGAACCATACTATTTGCCCAGATACAACTCCAGACAAAAACGAGAAAAAATACTACTTTCATACCATCTCCTTTTTAGCTTTGTATAAGTATATTACAAACAGTTCTTGTTTGTCAATTATAGAGTTACGTTATTATTACCGCAGTTGATATAGAGAATAAATAAATATTAAAGAGCCAAGTAAAAGCAGTATCCATACAAACCTTTTACTCCGTATACTTGCAAGTGAGGTGAGTACAAACAGTGTTTCCACATGCCAAGAGATACTGACTTTATTTGCTTGAGAACTCAAATCAAGTAGCCATAAGAGAGGAGCGTCGAGCAAATCGCCCAATCCAAAAATGTGCAAAAAAATACTCAGAGGATAAAAAACAGTAAAAAGTGTTGTCCACAGTATGGAGAGGGGATGGTAAATGCCGAAGTTTTCAAAAATATAGAGTGAATGGGGGAGCATCAAAAGATAAACCCAAACAGGCATAAAGAGAAACTGAGCTATTTTGCTGAGGTGTTTAAAGTGGATGAGAAACAAAAAGATATAAAAAACACCGCCCGCAGAGAGCCAAAAGCCAAGAGCAAAAAAGAGTTGCGGGAAAAAAGCCAGAAGAAGTATCACACTTGTCAGCAAGGTTTGCATGGAGATGATTTTTATCCCTCGGTCATACAGCACAAAACCCACAACAAGCATCGCAAAAGAGCGTACAAGGGAAGGGGGTGCATCCAAAAAAAGAAGGTATATGAACAGTAAAGAGCCTACAGCGAGAAACATATCGGCTTTGGAGTTTCTATAAGGAAAATAGAGATTTTGAAAAAAGGAGTAAGGGCGCTTGAGCAAAAAAAACAAAAGGGCACTGAGGACTCCTAGATGAAACCCGCTGATTGCCAAAAGATGGGAAACTCCCAAAGTAGAAAAAGAGGTTTGGAGATTTTTATTCAGAGGTGCGGCAGTAAAAAGAGCTTGGTAAATATTGGCGATATCTTGATTTGTATGTACATCGTTTATATGTTGATTGAGCCTTTGTTTGAGCGTGGTATCGGAATCGGTAGATAAAACTTTGCCGTAAGTGTAAAAGCCCGTAAAATATTGATAAAAACTAATTTTATCCGTCCAAATCTCCAGTGTGAGTTTTTGACCTACGGCATGTGGAAAGTTTTTGTTTTGGCTTATGTAAAATGAAAAGTTTTTTTCAGATTTTAATTTGAGAACCTGATAAACTTTTTTCTTCTTAGTTTTTGTGAGTTTAGCTTTTGTATATTGCTTCAAAACAGTAGCTTTTACGAGGGCAGAGTCAAAGCGGGTCAAATTTTTGTAGTTGTTAAATTCTAAGAGAAGAGTATAAGAAAGAACAAATCCACATGCCAAGCAAAAGAGGAAAAAGTCCCTTGTCGTGCTAAAAAGCGGGACTCTTTCAAAAAGCATCTACAGAGCAGGCATCGAAACCATGTCGTTTCCCATATCCATATTTGCAGAGCGGGTGTCCACGTTTTCATAAACGGTTTCAACCCCTCTAGCAAAAGAGGGCGCATCTACAAAACGGGTGAGTTTTTTCTGGAAAATAAGTTTCACATGTCCGGTCGGACCGTTACGTTGTTTGCCGATAATAATTTCGGCATCCTCTTCCTCTTTTTCTATATAGGTAGAAGTGAACTCTTTTCCATCCGCTTTTGCCGCTTTTTCCCGCTCTTTTTCCTCTTTGTAGAGATAAACATCATCACGGTACACAAAAAGAATAATATCCGCATCCTGCTCGATAGAACCCGACTCACGGATATCGCTGAGCATAGGGCGTTTGTCGTTACGGCTCTCAAGCCCGCGGTTGAGCTGAGAGAGGGCGACTATGGGCATGTTGAGCTCACGCGCGAGCATTTTGAGTCCACGCGACATCTCTGAGACCTGCAAGTGCCTGTCCTGAGTCCCGACACCGCTCATAATCTGCAAGTAGTCAATCACGGCTATCTCAATCTCAGGATGTTGATTTTTGAGTTTTCTTAGTTTGGAGCGGAGTTGGTTGATGTTGATACTGCCATGGTCGTCTACATAAAGTTTGGCACTGTTCATCTTGTCTATCGCACTACTTAAGCTGCTCCACTGGTCATCATTCATATCCCCCACACGCAGTTTTTGCAAAGGGATGGAGGTTTGGATAGAAAGAAGTCTGAGCATTAGCTGTTCAGCAGGCATCTCCAAAGAGAAAAAAGCGACCCCTTTTCCTTGCATGATAAGAGAGTTTACGGTGTTGAGTATAAAAGAGGTATTGTGCGTAACTGTCATATCTTCTAGTAAAAATAGATGATTGCCGTCTATTGTAAAGCCATAGTAATCATCTATCGTGTCATACTCAACTTTTATACCGGTATGTTTAACCTCTCTTTGTGCTTTGAGTGCTCTAGCTTGTTTTCTTTTTATTTTTGTTGGAATTTTATCTAAGTCGCCAACAATTCTAATTCTATAAACATCACATTCAAAATTTATTTTCTTGATTTTTGCTTTTTTAACTTTAAAAGAGACTCGAAAACCCAAAGAATCAGCCAAAAATTTTATCTGTTTTGTAAGATTTTCATCTTTTTGAACTATTTCATACACATTGAATTTTTTATCATAATAGCCGTCACTATCAATAAGTCCGGCCAAAAGCTCAAGTCTGTTTTTTTCGCTGTTTTGTATGTAGGCATGTGGAATGTGTTTATGATTTAAAACACCCAACTCCCTTAACCTCTTTTGTAGAGAGTTGTCTTCAAACTTTGAAATACCCTGTTGCCCGGATGTAATTCCATAAACCGGACATTTATCTTTAGCACTTTGTTTTGTTACCTGCAGATTTAATTTTACAGCGTAGCTTTCAAGATACTCAATAACTTCTTTATCCATAGTTGTAATGTTTACACTTGAACTGTGTCCATCACCAAGCCAAAGGCCTAAAAAATAGGGATCAATATTTAAATTTTGTTCCTTAAAATCAATGGCTACTTTGTATCCTTTGTAGTTTGTATGAAACTTATTAGATTTTTGATTATAATCTTTTAGAGAAATATTAAGTATATCCCCATTTTTATGTTGACCCTCATTTCTGCTTCTTTTGAGTGAGAGTATATGGCTTTCATTTACCCTGTAATCTATCCCTTTATTTTGGTGAACCCAATACATTTTCTCTCTTCCACGAGCCAGAGAAAGCACATTTCTAGGGGTAGAGTCATCCCCCATGAGCTGCTCACCGACTTTTATATCTTCTACATTTTTGAGAGTTCCATCAAACATGACAACCTTGGTTCCAAGTCCAAGGCACTTGCCCATCGCTGGGCGTGCTGCGATAATAACCAAATCCCCTTTGCCAAAACCCGTCGTCATTTTATTGAGCTCGTGATAGCCCGTGTCTACTCCGACAAGCACGCTATTTCCACGGGCTTTCATCTCTTTGATGTATTCCATGGTGTCATAAGTCATCTTCGGAGAGTCTTTGAAATCGCTTGTTTGGTTGTCTTGGGTGATTTCGTAGAGTTTTTTCTCTACAATGTCGATGACCTCCGTACTTGAGAGTTCTTCCTCTACGGTAACCCTTTTTATCTCTGTAGTGAGTGCAAGAAGATGGCGCTTGAGGGACTTGTCTTTTATCTCATTGACATACGCTTTTGTGTTTGAGATAGGGTTTGCGGAGAGAATTTCGAGCATCACCTGCTCATCAAATTTTTTCATTTTAAGGAGTTCTTTTTTAATAAACTCCTCATCAATAGGCTCATCTTTTTGTAAAAGCTTCAGCATACAAGCGAAAATGTCTTGATGAGCAGGGAGGTAAAAATCATCTTTTTTTAGCACAGTACTGAGTTCGTCAAATTGCCCCGGTTCAAAAACAATGGAGCTGAGAATTGAGCGTTCAAAGGCTAAGTTGTATAAATTATCTTGCATTATTTAATGTACCTTATTTTGCAAATCATTTAAAAAATCTGTTAATTTTTTATTTAAAATATTTTCTTCAATAGCTAAGCTAATAGCTTCTTTTATAGATATATTTTTATGTTTTATTAATTCAATTAAGTCATCACTTAAAATTGCTAATTTTTCTTTTATAATTATAAATACTTCTTCTTCATCAATTCCAAAATATCCATGAGAAATGATATTTCTAAAATCAACTATTTTTCTGTATTTATCGTTACTTAAAATATCTGAATGTATTAAAATTTTTGTTGCTTCACCAATGATTTCTAATTCTCTTATGCTAGCGTCCCACTCTAATTCGCTCCATTTAAAAGTTTCTGCATCCGTGAATTTACTTGTATATCTATTTAACTTATTTATAGCTATAAAAATATCAACTACATAAAGTGTAATCTCTCGTTTAGACATAGATAATTTCATTTTTAATATGTTTTTTTATAAGCAGTCGTAAGTTTTTTTCTTTTCCCAAATCAACAGTTTTGTGAAAAGCATTTTCTAAAAAGTATTTTAAATCGAAAAAATTGTCAAAAGACGGGGGCATTTCGACTAAAATATCTATATCGCTTGTTTCAGTTGCATCTCCGGTAGCGTAACTTCCAAAAAGACCTATTTTAGTAACATTGTATTTTTGATTTAAAAGTTTTTTATTAGTTTTTAAAAAATCTAAAATATATTCTTTTGTCACTTTATACCCCTTTTGTGGTTTGGATGTCTGCTATGACCGATTTTATTTAGTAAGCTAGTCTAAATTTTTCGCCATTTTTTCCACTTCGTCTATAAATCTATCTACGAGCTCATGCTCATCAAGGTTGGCGACCACTTCCCCTTTTACCATAATAAGCCCTTTGCCTTTTCCATAAGCGATAGCAACGTCGGCATGTGCAGCTTCACCGATAGCATTGACGACACAGCCCATTACGGAGACGTTGAGAGGCGTTTTGATATGTGCCGTACGTTTTTCTATCTCACTTACGGCACTTACTAAATCCGCTTCGATTCTTCCACAAGTTGGGCAGGAGATGATATTCAGACCATCAGGCATAGCGCCGCTGTCTTTTAAAATAGCACGGGCAACATTAATCTCCTCTTCGAGTTCGCCTGTGATACTTACGCGCATCGTATCACCGATTCCATCAAGCAAAAGTGTGCCTAATCCGATAGAGCTTTTGACCGTTGCATGGAAAAGTGTTCCCGCTTCCGTCACTCCCAAATGAAAAGGATAAGAGTTTTTGGGTCGAAGCATTCTATAGGCTTCGACGGTTCTTTGCACGTCACTTGCTTTGAGGGAAATTTTAATATCACTAAAACCTAAATCTTCTAAAAACTTAATATTATACTCAGCAGAGGCAACCATTCCCTCCGCCGTTTGACCGTATTTGTCCAAAAATTGCTTCTCCAAACTTCCGGCATTGACCCCGATACGAATAGGAAGATTTCTAGCCTGACACGCTTTGACAACTTCGGCTACTTTTTCTTTGGAGCCGATATTTCCCGGATTGATACGGATACAGTCCACAACCTCTGCGGCAATGAGAGCGAGTTTATAGTTAAAATGGATATCGGCTACGAGAGGAAGAGAGATTTGCTCTTTGATTGCCTTGAGGGCAAGAGCATCTTCCATATCAGGAACCGCCACGCGCACTATGTCACACCCTGCAAAATGGAGACGATTTATCTGTGCAACCGTCTGGGCAATATCGGCTGTATTTGAATAAGTCATAGACTGCGTAGAGATAGGTGCATCACCACCCACAGCAACATTACCGACATATATTTTTTTAGTAGGAATTCTTTTTATCATGGCGTGGATTTTATCTTTTTTGGGATAAAAGAGGGCTTTAGTGATTTTTTTAGCATAAAACGGAAGCTTGGCATGTGGAAAATAGAAAGTTATACTATTTTTATCTAATGTATAAATATGAATAATTATTAATACTCGTATAAGCTAGGAAAAGCTACAGTGCTTCTTTGTTAATTTACCATAAAAAATCATTAAAAAGTGAGATGGCTTTTATGCAATATTTCGAACTGATATGCACGGCATATTTGAAAACGGACGTGGAGTTCGATAAAAGTTTTGAGACACTCTCAAAATATATCAGCTTTTCGATGGCAAGAGGCGGGCTTGAGAGCCTTCATAAAAAAGCCGGCTTTAAATACTATGTATTTGGCGGATTTTTACCCTTTGAAAAATCAAAAATATACACAAAAGGCTCAACATATAGTTTTTGTATCCGCTCAATTGATGAAGCATTCATCATTTCTCTCTCAGACGCACTCAGACAAAACATAGACAACCCCGACTTTTTGGTTGTACAAACAGCCAAAAAAGTGATAAAACAGTTCTTCATCAGCGAACTCTACAGCGCCACTCCAGTTATAACCACCCTAGAAAACGGTGATTTTTGGACGATAGAGCGAAGCGGTGACATAATGCAACTCCAAAAACAACTCCACGACAACCTAGAAAAAAAATACCAAGACTTTTTCGGTGAAAAGCTCAAAGCACCGCAAAATTTCATACAACTCCTAGAACTCAAAAACAGAGTCCCTCAAAATATAAAAATCCACAAAGAGGGTAAAAAAGTAACGTTCTTTGGAAATAAGTTTCGCATTGTTCCAAATGAAGATGAGGTTTCTCAGAAACTAGCGTTTACTGCTTTGGCATGTGGAATTGGGGAGAAGAATAGTTATGGAGGTGGGTTTTGTCTAGGAAATTAAAAGAAAAAAGTTTGTTCGATTCTATTGAAGAAAATCAAGTTACTCAAGCACTATTGGGCGTAAAACTCGATTTTTCACAATCTGTTGGTGACCCAATGGTAGAGATTGGAAGGCTTGGGCTTGTTGAGTTTTGTGATAAGGATAAGTTTGAAAGTTTTGAAGAATTAAAAGGAGAAGTTAAAAAACTTTTTAATATATATGTTTTTAAACCGGCGAAAACATTGAATCAGGTTTTTTCTTTTAACTCTAAATTCACTCATAATTCAACAAGTAAAAATTTTAATGAACGCTTTAGACAAGCAATAGAACAATATAGTGAATTAATAAAAGAATCAAAAAATGGCTATTGTTTGGCTTGTGGGAAAAAAGACAATCTATGTAGTGTTAGTAAAACTATTTTGCCGCTAACTACGGGTAATAGTAATGCGAACTTCACTTCAAATTTTTCGACCCAATTTTTAATGTGTAAAGAGTGTATGACATCACTCTTTTTTGCACCGATGAACATGCAAAAAACGGCTGGTCGTATGGGATTTATGATTAGTAATAATGAAGAGATAAATAAATTTTGGAGTGAAGAGAATATTGAGACTTTTAATGCAAATATCGTAAAAAATATTGATTCTCTAGTGGATTCAAAAATTAATATTTTTGAGAACTTTATTTATAAAACAATTGAAGAGTTACAAGAAGAGAATCTTTTTGGAGACATAACATTTTATTTGATTTCAAATACAGATAAAAGAAGTGAAGTAACTCTCATTCATGTTACTGAAAATCAAATGAACTTTATTAATCATGTAGCACCAAAGTTTTTTAAAGATGCTTTACCTACAAAAGATAAAGATGAATGGAATTATCTTCTTTTTAAGTATTCAAAACAAGAACGAAAAGAGGACGGTAAAAATGTAAAATTTGAGGATGAAGTAATAAAAAATAAAGATTACAAATCAACAATGAAGTATTTTAATCCACTGATTAAAAATTTTATTCAAGGAAAGTCAATACTTTATTTTTTAAAGAAAAATCGTTGTAGTTGGCATTTAACCCAAATTTATTTAAAGGAGATTCAAGGTATGAGAGAAGAAAGATTGGTTGTGCTTAAAAAAGTTGCTAACAGGTTACAGGAACTAAATAAAGGGGATAAAGAATTTATCAGAAAAATAGTGTTTCCACTTGAGAGAACAAAGTCACATGGTGAATTTAGAGAAAAGCTTAGAGAACTCATGCGAAAGTTTTTGACAAAATCTAACGAGCCGTTATTTACTGCTGATGAAATGGTATTTCAAATATTACCAAGTGGTGAGAGTTGGGCTGAAACAAAAGATATTTTGCTGATTGCTTTATATGAGAAAATTACTTTAGATGATGAGATAAAAGAAGAATTTGAAAAACATATTACACAAGAAGGAGATAGCGAAGATGAGTAATTTTCAAGAAAAAATAGGTAATGACAAGATAAGAAATTATTTTGTACATAGTTCAGTATTGATAGATGTTGACGGTGCTAGCTTAAACAATTGGGGTAAGGATAGTACAAACTCACAAGGTACTGATAATGCAACAGCGGTTAAAAAAGTATATAAAAATGGTCGTTGGTATGCCGTAGTAGCTGGTCAAGCGTGGAGATATTGGTGGAGAGAATCTTTAGGATTAAATAGCTGGAGTTTGAGTCCAATAACAAGAGATAAAAAAGTGGCTTTTACAGAAGCAAATCCTTTGAAGTATGCGGATGATGATATTTTTGGTTACATGAGAGCATCTAAAGGGGAAGAAGTTGACGAAGATGGTAATGTCGTTTTAGAAGAAAAAGGTAAAAATAAGGGGCAACCAAAAATGACAGATATTACTGTTACAAGAGTTAGTCCACTTAAAAACTCTATATTAACCTCAGTTACACCGATAAAGTTAATCAATGAATTTTCATCAATGGCTCGACAAGATGGTGATGCAGTACCTTACGAAAAACAATCTTATTCAGCAGTTTTAAAAGGAATGTTTTCTCTTGATTTAGACCAAGTTGGAACATTTACTAAAACAAATCGTTCAGGATATAAAAATATCACAGATATTACCTTTAAACAGATTATAGAAG
>DZBD01000007.1 GCA_022729795.1 Sulfuricurvum sp.
ATCTTTTTTGAAAGTTTTCGTTCTAAATAGCTTTAGCACTGTTTATAACTCTTCGATTGAGATGAGATCCCCATCAAGATTTTTTGCTTCTTGCATGGCATTTATTGTTGTTTGATTTGGAATTTTTAGCTCAAAAGGTATTCCTCTTTCGTATTTCACTCTTGTCAAAAAAATATTTATAGCTTGTGATGTAGTTATGCCGATTTTTGCAAATATAGCTTCTGTTTCACTTTTAAGATTGCTATCTACTCTGGCTCTAACAGTTGTATTTAACATTTTATTATCCTTTAATTTTTCATATTGTAGCATGAATTTGCTACAAAAATAGTTGAGTCAGAGATTTACTTTTTCCCCAACCCCGTCACCCTCAGCTTGACTGGGGGTCTAGTTTGTACGGACATAAACCTCTAATTTTGTTTTCAGTCTTTTGTGATAAAATCATCACCTTAAAATTAATATAAAGAACTTTACGCATGGAACAAACACAATCAAGAGTGAATATTTACGCACTTTTATCCCGTATTTTACTTCAAGAGTTGGAAGTTGAGACTTTAAAAATGATAAAAGAGGATGAAAATATTTTAGATTTTTTTCCTACTTTAAAAGAGTGGAAACCTTTTATCGAGGTGGAAGAGGGGAGATTGCTTGATGAATATCTGAATCCGGATTTTGTCAATTTATCTCTTTTGCATCTGATTCCGTATGAGACTTTTTATACGCGTGAAGACCAGATGATTGAAACAGGCGGTGCAAATCCTGTGACGGATATGTACAGTGCTTATGATTTTATGGTGGATTACGAGGCTGCCCGTGCTGTTTCAACGGATCACATCGGAGTAGAGCTGGAGTTTATGCACCGTTTGGCTCATGCTGAGTTAAAAGCGCTAGAGGAAAATGATGCAACAGCAGTACAAGAGCTTCAAGAAGTGCAAAAAGAATTTTTGAACAAACATCTCCTCCGCTGGGCTCCAATGTATCTTATCAACATGAAGTTTGAGGCAAGAACACCGCTGTATTATGATGCTGCGGATATGGCTTTGGAGTTTATTTTGAGTGACAATGAATATCTTATCAAAGAGTTACAGCACTAAATGTCACTGATAAATCTAGATGCCGGCAAATGTGTCCGCTCTTTAAGTAGAGAGAGTGAATGTAACAAATGTGAAGTGATCTGCCCCACAGCGGCTATTGTTGTGGGAGTAAATCCGCTTCCTGCTATTAATTTCAGCGCTTGTGTGGGTTGCGGTGCTTGTCATGCAGTGTGCCCGAATGAAGCCCTTTTTCTGGATGATTTTGACTCTACAAATTTTTTCTTTGATTTTATAGAGGATAAAGAGAATCTTATCTCTTGTCGTAAAAATGTGCCTTGTATTGCAGCGCTGAGCGTGGAGCATCTCATCTCTACGGCAGTGTTAAAAAAAGAGATAGTTTTTGATATGGGCTATTGTGATAGCTGTGAGATACAATCCACATGCCAAGCAGCTATTTTAAAAAACTATGAAGAAGCCACATATATACTTGATGCTATGGAAAATGAAGCTGTTATAAAACTGGAAAATGTTTGTTATGAAGCGCCGCAGGTCGAAGGTGCAAATAGAAGAGATTTTTTTCGTTCAATCAACCTGAGTACTCTAGCAAAAACAAAACACGGTTTTGAGCAAGAAGTCAAAAAAGCAACGGATGAGTTGGTCGAGCACACTCTGCAAAAAACAGATATTGCACTCTTGAAGCAAAAGAAAATTCCGCAAAGAAGAAAAATATTTTTTACGGCGATAAAAAGGGCGCAAAAGCCCTCACAATTTCATGTTATCGATGCTAGAGAGGTGAGCTTTACATCTCAAAAATTGCTGCATGAAGAGCTTTGCACGGCGTGTCAGATGTGCTATAGAGTCTGCCCAACGGGTGCACTGACATCTGATATTAAAAACTCCAAGATAGATTTTGACCCCTTTTTGTGTATAAAATGTCATATTTGTCATGATGTTTGCGAACCGAATGCAATAACGCTCTCAAGCTCTTACAATGTAAAAGAGTTTTTTGAGCCTGCGGTTCAAAATTTAATGCGTTTTAATGTTAGAAAATGTGAGGAATGCGATATGATTTTTAGTACTAATTCAAATGATACACTTTGCTACAGATGCAAAATAGAAGAAGAAGAGGCTCGCGAACTTTGGGGCATTACAGAGGAGTTGTAAGATGATGAACAAGGCAAACGAGATATCGCATCAGACGAAGCTTTACGGTTACATAGGTGAACATGCCGGAGCTAGTAGGTTTAGTGCTGCACTCAACAAAATATTTAAACAAAACGGCGATAATGCCATGATGATTCCTATGAATATAAGAGCGGATGATTTTTATTTTACCCTGAGTAATATGAAAAAATCACATGTAAACGGTGCCGTTATTTCCAATGAATATGTTTATGATGTTGTAGCTATCGTTGATGAAGCAAGCGACTTGGTAAAAAGAAGCGGGATGTGTGATATTGTCTTGAGAGAGGGTGAAAAACTCAGAGGCGATATGTACGGCATACGGGTTTTAGTGGAGCATTTAAAAGATTTTAGGGTTTCAAAAATAGCACTAATCGGCACAACTCCACATGCCAAAGCTTTTGCGTTCTTGGCATGTGGATTTGAAGTGAGTTTTTTTAACGACAACCTTGAAGAGTTGATGCAGTTTACACAAGACGTGGAGTTAAACAATGCGGATTTGAACCGTTTGTCCACGGGAATTGATACCGATTTGTCGCACTTTGACGCAGTTTTAAATTTTTCAAACATGAGCAGTTTAGCAATGATAAGCGGCTTATCTGCACACAATTTTGATATGAAAAATGAGAAAGAATATTCAGTCCTAAAAACAAGAGCAAAAGAACTTGAAAAAAAGTATACAAGTTTTGATGATATGATAGAAATATTTACGCAAAAAGCATATAAAATAATAAAAGGATAGTTGTATGAATAGAGAAGATTTAAGTGATTTAAGAGCAGAATTTGACAAGTTTGTAAGCCAAAAATGTTCACTTGACCAAGATGAAAGCGGAGCAAAAAATCCCGATGCCGGAGATAAAGAGGATGAACAACCGGTTCCTCAGTTCGTCGATGCTCTTACCGCAAGACTTTTAGCACCGGCACACAGCGGAGTGTATTTGTCTCGCTTGGACATCAAAAGAATAGCAGAGGCTATTGATGAGTCTTTGCCGATTAAAGAACGGATCAAGATGATACGCTCTTTGTTTCGACATACGACAAGCAAAGAGTATCTCAGCGGTGCTTTTAATGAGATAGACAAACATATCAACGGACGTATATTAATCTATCAAGAACTCTCACAAGCGTTCCCCTCATCCAAAACAATCTTTGATGAGAACATACTCAAAGCACAAAAAACTATGAGAATGTTTAAGCAGATTATAGAAGATTTTGAAGAGATACAACCAACATCTGACCCGATATTCATTTAAAACGGCTTGGCATGTGGAAATTAAAATACTTGAAGGTATAAAATTCCCTGCCATAAAAGTGAGCTCAGGATTCCTGCAGCAAAACCTGCAATTATATCATCTCCCATCACTCCCACTCCGCCTTTGGCTTCGCGGTCGATTCTCCCTATAATAGAGGGTTTTACAATATCGAAGTAACGAAAAAGTGCAAAAGATAAAAGTGCTTGAATCAAAAAGCCGTTTTGTAAATCACCTACTTCGCCGAGTCCGACACTCATCGCCGGTGCGACGCTTAGGGCAAGCCACATGCCGGAAAGCTCATCGATAACTATTCTTTTATCATCGTGAATCCCGCTGAGTGCTTCATATTTATTGATAGATTTAATAGCGATGACACTGATTAAAATCGTTGCCATAAAAAGTGTTTGCACATCAAACAAGGTTAATATCCACATGCCAAGAACTAAGGCTACTAAACTTCCTGCTGTTCCGGGTGCCTTTGGTGAGAGTCCGCTGTATCCTAGAGTGATAAAAAACCAATTCATATTTTTCCTTTGCATTTTAGGTGAGGGAGGTTGTTTGGTAGAGTTTCATCAATTCCTGATAAAAATCTTTTTCCGTATGTTCTTCTAAAAGCCCCTCAACAGGCAAAATATCATAATAGAGTTTTTCAAGATTTTTAAATCTATTAGGGAGAATCTTGGAGAGTAAAAAAGCTGAAATCTCTTTTCTCATGAGTACGGCAGGAGGAAGCAGTCCCAATTCCAAAAGCTCTAAGATAGAGTCGGCATGATAGGCTGTTTGATGGTGCTGGCCGTGCGGGCAGGTGTTTTTACTGACTAGAGTCGTACATTTATCACAGTAAACATATTCGCTTGCTATCTCTATCTCTATATCGATTCCGACTACTTTGTCTATGATAGATTTGTTGGAGTTGCAGTCATAGAACATTCCCAATCCTGCGTGATTTCTGCCGACGGTTAAACGGTCGCATCCATAATTTTTTGCAACGATTGCATCAATGATAATTTCATTATATCCTGCAAATATATAACTGTTTTCGATAGGAACAATCACTACGCGGTTTTTTGGCAAAAAATTATTGACAAAGAATTCTAAGGTTTCTTTTCTTGTCTCATAACTTAAATTTGCAGTGTGATAAGGCTTGAGCAAAAATATTACGAGTAAATCCGTAGTCTCTAAAGTTTGGCGAATAAGTTTTTCATGCGCACGGTGGAGTGGATTGACTGCCATAAACAGTGAACTTGTGTGTTTTGCATCTATTAATTTTTTTGCATCTTCAATTATTTTGATATTTTCGTTTTTATGCTGTTTGATAAATGTATATTCGCCGCTCAGCGCCCACGAACCAAGTCTTTTGATGGTAGCCATTACACCGGGATGACTTGTATCGTCTGTCCCGTAAATATGTCTTGCCCGCTCTTTAGGATCTATTTTGAAGGTTTCATCTACAATTAATGTAGCAAAAGGGATATTTTCACAAAGAATAGTAACCTCTTCTGATTTTTTTAAGGACTTTAAAACTTCCTCATTCATTTTCCCCGACGGTGCTAAAAGAAAAGGAAAAGGAAACGTTTTGCCATGGACAAGACCCGTTTTCAAAACCTCTTCACTCTCTTTTTTGCCCATGAGGGAGGTGACGGGATTGAGCAAACCGTCTTTGACTAGTTCTAATGCAGAAGCAGCTTCTCTATCTATAAAAAGAGTTTTATTTTTTCTTGATGATGTCATATTTTTTTCGTTTTTCCCATAAACTTTTACGGGAGATTCCTAGTTTTTTTGAAAGTTCCGTATCGGGGAATTTATTTTGATAGTTTAAAACAATAAATTTGACATAATCTTCAATAGGTAAAATATCACCTTTATCAAAGATATTATTTTCACTCTTAATTTCCAAAATAGAATATTCAGAGTCATCAATTTTTTCGCTACTGGCAATAATTGCTTTTTTACCAGCAAGAAGCTCAATCAAAGATTTTCTTTCACTTTTTTTTAGAATTTGATAATCAATAATATAGATTACACAATTCTGAGGGATAGAATCTATTTGGGCTATTGCTTTGGGATCGCAAAGTGTTAAAAAATGGATAGACAAATTCTTTTTTGCGGCATATTCAAAGGCAAAAGCATCCGCATATTTCTGAAAGCTTGAAGAGATAAAGAGCGGGAGTTCTACGGCATCATAATTGTAACTGTTAGGGGCACTTGCAAAAGTATGTGTCAAATATTTCTCATACGCTTCGTTTCTTTTTTTGAGTTTTTCATAATCTTGATAATGGTCAATTTTTCTTACGAGCTCTTCTATCATAAACGGCTTTAATATATAGTCTTTTGCCCCTGCGCTCAAGGGCTTGGACACTGTGTCGTTGCTTATATAAGAGACCATAAGGATGACAATAGATTTTTTAAAAGTTTCAATAACAGGGTTGAAATCTTGTCCGTTAATATTGGTAGAGAGTAAAACTACATCATAATTGGTACTTTTAATTGCATCACGCGTCGACGTGCACATCTCACACACATGCCCGAGTTCTCCAAGTTTAGTTGCTATGCTTTGTGCAAGATAAACTTCATTTTCTATAATTAGTATTTTCAAATTTGTGTCCAATCAAAATATTTTAAGTTAGCGTTTGCAATCACTCCGACTCCTTCCTCTCGGCCAATAAAACCAAGCTTCTCGGTTGTTGTTGCTTTAATGTTTACTCTGGAGCTCTGGCAGTGTAATATTTCTGCAAGAACTTTTCTCATTTGGAGTTTATAAGGGGCTATTTTGGGTCTCTCAGCTGCTATTGTTACATCTACATTAACTATAATATATCCAAAATTGTGGATTTTTTTCACAACTCTTTTGAGTAGTTCTTTGGAATCTATCCCCTTGTATGCGTTGTCGTTGTCGGGAAACATCATCCCTATATCGCCCATCCCTGCTGCGCCTAAGAGTGCATCTATTAATGCATGAATGGCAACATCTCCGTCACTGTGTGCCTTAAAACCAAAGTCTGATTCTATTTTTACTCCACCAAGAAACATCTCTCCTTTATCATCAAAGGCATGCACATCAAGCCCCGTTCCGCTAAGTGTATCTTTGGATGGCGGCGTGAGGCAGGGAAGTGATTTTAAGTCTTGCAGATACGTTATTTTATGCGCCTCTTCTTCACCGAGAATAAATTCTCTCGTTCCTCCATAAGCAACAATTGCACTGCTCTCATCCGTAAAATCGGTATGTGTATTGAGAGCTTCTTTGAGAACTGAAGTTCTGGAGAGTTGCGGCGTTTGAACTCTTTTGATTTTCTCTCTGTCTATGGTAGAGTTTTCATACACTATCGTATCTGTTACCTTGAGATAAGGGACAATGCAGTCGCTCTCTCCTTTTTGAGTGATAATAGCGTGTAAAAAAGACTCACTTATGCAAGCACGAGCGATATCGCTTACGAGTACGTAAGAACTTTGTACTTCACGCAAGGCGTTTTTGAGGGATTCTTGCCTTGTAGCACCCCCTTGAACAAAGGTGTAGGAATCATAGTTCTTCATAAATTCTATTTCATCAGGAGATGAAGTTATAATAATTTTGCTAAAAAGATTTGTATTGTCAAGCTTATTGGCAAGGAATTGCCATAATGGCTTGTGTTCAATCCTGAGCCATTGTTTTTTAACATCTAGCTCAAAACGGCTGGAAGTGCCTGCAGCAAGCAAAATAAGTGTTAAATCAGACATAAAACTCCTACCCGAAAAAGTGTTACGAAATTATACATGTACAAAGCTTTTTTTTATCTTTTCTTGATAAACAATAGCTCCGTTATTGTTTCAAAAAGTGCCTAGGAATTTGACTTAATGAAACTTTAACTTTATTTGATTATATTTCCAACACTTCATATATTTTAATAAATATGTGTATAAAGTTACATTAGTTTATATATTATTCAATTTGAGGAGAAAAGTATGAGATCTTCATGGGTTCAAAAGCGTGAGAACGACTCTGTACGAACACAGATGTATTACGCAAAACAAGGTATTATTACCGAGGAGATGGAGTATGTTGCTAAAATAGAGAATTTGTCTCCTGAATTGGTTCGTAGTGAAATTGCTAGGGGAAGATTAATTATTCCTGCAAATGTAAATCACACTTCATTAGAACCAATGGCAATCGGAATTGCTTCAAAGTGTAAAATCAATGCAAACATCGGTTCCTCCGCCATTGCATCAGATGTGCAGGGTGAAGTTGAAAAAATGGAAGTATCGCAGCATTATAAGGCAGATACGGCGATGGATTTATCTACGGGAGGTGATTTGGACGAGATCCGTAAAGCAGTTATTGCCAGCTCTAAAATTCCCATCGGTACCGTGCCGATTTATCAGATTCTTCATGATGTCGGAAACAAGATAGAAGATTTGAGTATAGAAGTGATGTTGGAAGTTTTAGAGCGTCAGGCAAAACAGGGTGTGAGTTACTTTACGATACATGCGGGTTTTTTACTCTCTACAATGCCTAAAGTGGCAAAAAGAAAGATGGGAATAGTGAGCCGCGGCGGTTCTTTGATGGCTGCTTGGATGATGCATTATCATAGAGAAAACCCTTTTTACACAGCTTTTGATGAGATTCTTGATATTTGTGCTAAATACGATGTGTCCCTTTCTCTGGGCGATTCTCTTCGTCCGGGATGTTTATATGATGCTTCGGACGATGCGCAGTTAGGTGAATTAAAGGTTTTAGGCGAACTCACGCTCAGAGCTTGGGAAAAAAATGTTCAGGTAATGATTGAAGGTCCCGGTCATGTTCCGCTCAATCAAATTGAACGTAATATGAAAATTCAAAGAGAACTTTGTCATGAAGCACCTTTTTATATTCTAGGACCCTTAGTGACGGATATCGCAGCCGGATATGACCATATCTCTTCGGCCATAGGCGCTGCCGTGGGCGGATGGCATGGAGCAAGTATGCTTTGTTATGTAACGCCAAAAGAGCACTTAGGTTTACCGAATGCCGAGGATGTACGTGCGGGAATTATTGCTTACAAAATTGCTGCACATGCCGCAGATATTGCTCGTGGACGTAAAGGTGCAAGAGATATAGATGATGAGATGAGTGATGCTCGTTATGCGTTTAACTGGGAAAGGCAGTTTGAATTAGCACTGGATAGTGAAAGAGCAAGAGAGTACCATGATGAAACATTGCCTCAGGATGTATTTAAAGAAGCAGAGTTCTGCTCTATGTGTGGACCAAAATTTTGTTCTTACAAAATAACCCAAGAGATTATGGATAATCCGGAAATGATTGCACAGATTGCAGAGGATGCAAGAATTGCAGAAGAAGCCAAAAAAGCAAGTTAACATATCTTGAGAAAAATTCTCACCTTTAGCTGAAAATAAAAATATCAAGAAGAGATTCAGATGATATTAATATAGTTTTGATATAAATCTGTCTTTAAGTAAAGTAAAAAAGACACAATTTTAGGAGAAAATATGACGGAAGAAATCGTAAAATCAGCACTTTCAAAAGTTTTATATCCAGGTTTTACTAAGGATATCGTAACTTTTGGATTTGTAAATAGTATCGTTATAGATGGTGATAATGTTAGTTTTAATGTAGAAATAACTTCAAGTGCTCCGGAAGTTGCATTACAAATAAAAGACGATGCAATCACAGAATTAAAGGCGGTAGGTGCGGGAAATGTTTCTGCAAATATCATCTCTCCGAAAATGCCAAAAGAGAGTTCATCTAAGGGGAAAAATATTGCTCCTCAAGTGAAAAACTTCTTGATGGTAAGTTCGGGCAAGGGCGGAGTCGGTAAATCGACTACATCCGTAAATATTGCTATCGCACTTGCAGCGCAGGGGAAAAAAGTGGGTCTTTTGGATGCCGATATTTATGGCCCAAATATTCCTCGTATGATGGGTATTGACGATATCAAGCCTGAAGTAAACGGAAATAAAGTCCTTCCAATTAAAGCGTATGGAATCGAAGTGATGTCTATGGGTTCATTGATGGAACCGGGTCAGTCTTTAATCTGGCGTGGAGCTATGATAATGAAAGCTATCGAGCAATTTTTAAGAGATATTTTATGGTCTGAATTAGATGTTTTGGTTATCGATATGCCTCCGGGAACAGGGGATGCACAGCTTACTTTAGCCCAAAGCGTACCCGTAACTGCAGGTCTTACCGTAACTACGCCTCAGGGTGTTTCGCTTGATGATTCTCGCCGTTCGTTGGATATGTTTAGAAAATTGCATATTCCAATTGCAGGTATTATTGAGAATATGAGCGGCTTTATTGCTCCCGATACCGGAGTAGAATACGATATTTTCGGTAAAGGAACGACGCAGCCTATGGCTGATGAGTTCAATACAAAAATTATTGCAGAAATTCCAATTGAATCAAGTATCCGCATAGGCGGAGACGACGGTAAACCTATTACCTTTGTAGCGCCTAGTTCTGAGAGTGCAAAAAGATATATGGCTGCCGCTGAATCTATCTGGGCTACTATAGAAGAGATTAATGCAAACGGCGGCGTGGACAATCAAGCCGTGCAACCTACAACGGCTCCGGGCGTGAGTGCATGTTCAACTCCAAAACCTGCTCCTAAAGCAAGTGATGAGAGTTGCGGTACGGGATGTGGCTGTCACTAATGTGACAACTGCAATTTCCACATGCCACGGCATGTGGAAATCTTATTTTTTTTAAAATTCTTCGCTCTCAAACATATCTGCAGTAAATTCTACTATTTTATTTCTACCTGTATTTTTAGCACGGTATAAAGCCGTATCGGCATACTTGATACATTTCCAGATACTATCCCCGTCTGTAGGAAATCTTGCAATACCGATACTCATTGTTTTTTGCATTGTTTTACCCTCACCGACATCGAAAATAAGGTTTCCAAAGGCAGAGTGAATTTTTTGCGCTACTTTCAGTGCACCCTCTTGGCTTGCATTATGAAGTAGAACTATAAATTCTTCTCCCCCGTATCGAATAGCAAGGTCTGCTCCGCGAATATTGTCTTTGAGTACGGATGCAATCTCTATAATTACTTTGTCCCCCATATCATGACCATAAGTGTCATTTACCATTTTAAACCAATCTACATCGAGCATCATTACACTATATTTTTGGTCAAGTCTTTGTGCCTGACTCATCAGCTGATCTATAAACTCTTCTAAAAATCTTCTGTTATAAAGTCCGGTCATTCCATCGCGCAAGGAGGTATCGCGTAATTTATCCATTAAAATTCTGCTCTCAATAACAGGTTTTGTAGCTTCAAGATAGTTTTTAATACTTGGGATGTGCGCATTTACAGCAGATATTTCATTGTCATCTTTTGTCGTAACAGAGATAATAAGTGAGGCATCGTTATTAATGACAAAGGGGATACAAATATATTTTAAGTCTTTTGCATCACATGATTGGCAAAGATTAATAAATTCAGTGGAGATAACATCTGTTTTTGTTCTATATGCTCTACATTGCATAGCGTCTTGATCTACGTGTTTCAGGCATATGCTATCACCTTGGCTAATATAGATGAGAGTTCGTGCGGCTGATTGATTATTGACCTCATACAATGCGAAATGTTGAATTTTATATTTTATTTTCAGTATGTCGATAATTCTTTTATAAACAAGATTTTTTGATGAATCGAGTTCTATTGTTTTTTTGAACTTATAGATGTCGGAGAGTTCCCCTATAATTGTTTTGGCTTCATAAAGAGGATCGGAAGATGATGTGCACCCCTGCGGTATAAAAGTGGAAAGGTCGTGCTTAATGGTTCCAAAAGTTTCTTGCATCTTGGAAAAAAGAGTATTGAGGTGTTTGATTACCTGTTGCGCATCGCCGCCGCTTACACTGGATGTAAAATTATAGGTAAAATCTCCTCTGTATGCTTTTTTGATCCCGTTTTGCATATTGGAGAAGAGTTTAATATAGGGAGCGATATAGTGATTTATTAGAAAAAGAACAATGACTAAAAAAAGCATATTGATTCCAAAAATCTTTAGTATTGTAAGAAGTCCCGTATTTCTCATAGCGCTTATATCAAATTCCATGCTGATTGCACCTAGAGTATCCCCTTTTTTGACATCATGACAGCTCAGACAGTTGGGTGTGCCGGTTATTGTTGCTTTATAAGGGATGCTCACCCTTAAATATATTTTGTCTGTATGCTCAATGACTTTTTGTACCATCTCACCTGTTTCTAAAACTTTTGTATCTATGGCATCGCGGATTGTTTCGTTTGCAAATCCCTCACCGTATTGTTTTTTGACATTATCGCTTCGCACCAGCCAAAGAGATTTAATATCATCATTCGATGATATTTGATCTAAAAAATATTGTCTTTTATCCATCATACCATTGACCATATGCGCCGTGAGACCGTCTTTTACTATAGTTGCAGCCATTTTCGATTTTTCAACCGCACTGTTAATGCTGTATTCCCTGAAGTTGAGCGAGGTGTTGATAATTGTCGCGGTGGTTAAGCCAAGAAGCATTAGAGCAACGATAAAAAGAAGTTTAAATTTTGTTTGCATGGGTTTTCACTTTTAAATTAATTAATTTGTTAAGATAATATCTAATAAAAAATTAATTTAAAGTGAAAGAAAGATGTTATTCTACGGTTACACTTTTTGCAAGATTTCTCGGCATGTCTACATCATTGCCGAGTCTGATTGAAATTTCAAGCGCTAGAAGCTGAATGACAACCATCATCTCAAAAAACTCCTGCATATAGTCTTGGCATGTGGAAATTTGTATAAAATCATCCGCCTTATCAAACTCTAGCGGACTGATTGCACAGATTGTAGAATCTCTTGCGCTTAATTCCTCTACATTGCTTTTTGCTTTTTCATACAAAAGATGTTGCGGAAGAAGTGCAATAGTGAAGAGCTCAGGATCTGCAAGTGCGATAGGACCATGTTTCATCTCACCCGAAGGATACCCCTCGGCATGAAGATAGGAAATCTCTTTGAGTTTGAGAGCACCTTCAAGTGCAAGCGGATAAAATATATCGCGTCCGATAAAGAAAAAACCATGCCCGTGCAAGTATCTTTTGGAGAGTCTTTTGATTTTTTCATGCATGCTGTCTGCCACTTTGACACAGACCGGAATCTCTCTTAAGAGTGTTATTTGTCTTGCAATTTCGCCTGCTTCTAAAGAACCTCTGAGTTTTGCGATATAAAGACTGAGCATCCAAAATACTGTTACCTGCGTGGCAAAAGCTTTTGTAGAGGCAACCCCTTTTTCTATGCCGGCTCTCGTTAATATACTAGCATCTGCTAAACGAACCATAGAGGAGTTATCAACATTACAAATAACCAAAGTTTTCAAACCTGCATTTTTGGCCATTTTGAGAGTTTCAAGCGTATCGGCTGTTTCTCCGCTTTGAGAAATGACGACAAAGAGCGTATCTTTGGACATAATAGGCTCTCTGTATCTGAATTCACTCGCTACTTCAACGGAGGTTTTTATTTTTGAATACCTCTCAAAAAGGTAAGTAGCACTCAGAGCCGAATGATAGGAAGTTCCGCAGGCACAAAGTTTAATCTCATTGATTCCGTCAAAAAGTCCATTCTCTAGTTCGTCAAAAAGTATCTCTTCAACTCCTAATCTTCCCATGAGCGTATCGGCGATCACGGTAGTTTGTTCGTATATCTCTTTTTCCATGAAAAATCTGTATCCGTCTTTTTGAGCGGAGAGTTTATTTTGGGTAAGTTTGGAAAAATGAGGCTGTTTTTGATTGTCCATTTTGTCGAGAATAAAGATTTCATCTGCAGTTACATAACCATAATCACCGTCTTCAAAATAGTTTACATCGCTGCAATGCCCAATAAGAGGTGTGTCCGAAGAGGCAAAATATTTTTCGTTTTCAGCGTTGATACCTACTAACATAGGAGAGCCTTGTTTGGCAAAAAAGATAGTTTTTTCTTCCTCTTTCGTGACAAGCAAAATGGCAAATGCACCCTCTAATTCTTTAACGGTTTTACCAAAGGCTTCAAAAGGATTTGCAGCAGATTTTAAATTTTTTTCAAACTGATGGACAATAACTTCAGTATCTGTTTGGCTTAAAAAAACAACTCCTTCATCCATCAACTCTTTTTTTAGTTTGGCATAATTTTCGATAATACCGTTATGTACGACATAGGAGCTGTTTCCCAAATGGGGATGCGCATTAAGTTCGGTAGGCTTTCCGTGTGTAGCCCAGCGTGTGTGACCGATACCTACTGCAAATTTGTCTGTTATGAAGTCTTTCGTCTTTTCTTCTAAATTGATGAGTTTGCCCACAGCTTTAAAACTCTCAAAATCATTATCTTGAAGTACGGCTATCCCTGCAGAATCATACCCTCTGTATTCAAGCTCTTTAAGCCCCTCTAGCAAAATTTCTTTTGTATTTTTATTTCCAAGATATCCGACGATTCCGCACATAGATTGCTCCGATTTTAATTTAAATTTGTTAGCAGTTTGTAGATTTTGTCGTCATTATTGCATATATCGTTTTGTTTTTCCATTAAAAAGGTGTCTTTTACCTTGTATTTCGTGCTGTGAATCTTTGCCGTAATGATATTGATACCAAGTTGCTCGAAACAGTACATAATATATGCCAAAAGACCTCTTTGGTTTGTAGTATTTACGCTGAGTTCGGCATGTGTGAGTGAATGCTCGCAATCGATTACAATCTGCTCCCGTGTAATTTTTACATTTTTCAATTCCACATGCCAAGACATATCAAAAGAGTTTTTTATAATATCTTCCACTTCTAGCAGTTCATCACCCTCTACGTTTTTTATAAACTCTATTTTGAAGTATTTAGTATCATCAAAAAGAGTGGTGATCTCCATAGAACCTACGTCAAGATGGCTTAAGGAAGCAAGCAGATAACTAACATTGATGGGTATTTTTCTAAAAATTTCAATGACTAGAGATTCTTTGGCTTCAATTTTGTAACTGTATTCTTTTGTTTCTTGCGCTTTTATTGCAATATCGATAATCTCTTGAGGTGTATGTTGAAAAAAGAAAAGATTGGATTCAATACGCAAAATTTTTGTTTGAAAAAGTTTCGGCAGCGCCTTAAATTCTGCAAGATTTTGAACTTTTTTCTCTTTATTGAGCCTTTTGGTAGCATCTGTAATTCTGTTACTGTTTTGTGAGACTTCAAGAGCACTCGTGTATAAATCATAAAGTAATTTAGAATTAAAAGCATTATAAGTATTGCCTGCAACCCCGTTGATATCTGCATACGTAAGTATATAAAGCAGTTTTAAATTTTTATTATCTTGAATGCTGGACATAAATTTATAGAGATTTTTTTCGTTATGGATATTTTCTTTAAATGCGACACTGCTCATTAATATGTGGTGTTTGATGAGTGTGACGGCACGCTCTAAATCTTCTTCTTTGAGCTTTATTTTTTTTGCAAACGGAACTATTATTTTTGCACCCACTTCGCTATGGTCTTGCGTACGCCCTTTACCTGCATCATGAAAAAGCACTACTATTTTAAGGAGTAATCTTTCATCTTCATCTAAACTTGTATATAAGTTTTTAATAAAAGGGTCTTTGATATTTTCAAGTGCTTCGACACATTTGATAGAATGTATATCCACAGGGTAGGTATGATAGCCGTCAAACTGCGGTAAATGAGTTACTTTTCTAAAACTTGAGAAAAGTTCGTGAAAGATTCCCGCATCATAAAAAAGCTTTAAAAAGCAGTACATATTTTCCCTTTTGAGAAGCTCTTTTAAGAGGGAATATGTTTTTTGATGCAGCGGATGGGAAACAGTGGTGTAGGTAAACTGGTTTAAAAAACCTGCATCAAAGTTGTAGTCTTTATCGCCAAGCGAGACTATTACACTCAGTAGGTGATTTATCGGTTGTATCGGAAGATTATAGGAAGCAAAAAGTCTTGAGTCGTATTCATAAATCCCTTTTGCGATCCGATGCTTTTTAAATTTGCTGATATTACTTCTATCTAAAAGATAAGGGCGCACCATCTTTTTTACAAAGATTTGTGTAAAATTATTGATACGCCATCCTGCTTCGAGTACTTTTGTTGCCATTTTTCGTTCATCTTTGAAGCCAAGCATTTTGCTCATCTCTGGCATATACTCCAATAAAAGACGGTCTTCTTGTTTATTTGCAATAAGATGCAGGGCACTTCTTACACGAAAAAGAAGCTCAAGTGCGATGCGGTAATCCTTGTATTCTTCATCGGTAAAAACAACCTGACTTAAATCCTTGAGATTACTGATTCCGTAAATGGTTTGTGCTATCCAAAATATAAGCTGTGAATCGCGTAGTCCGCCTGTCCCCTCTTTGATGTTGGGCTGCATAGAAATAGGATATTTTCTTCTTCTTATCTTCGCTTCTTCTATCTTGGCAAGAATAAATTTTTTTGGATTGTACAGCCTGATTCTGTTGAGTTCTTTTTGCGTTGCATGCCAGGTAAAAGGGGAACCTTCTATGAATCTGGACTCCATTAAAGCAGTTCGTATCGTTACATCTTCATCACTTGCTTTAAAAAGATCACGAGTCTCATGGACTCTGTGCCCCAGTTTTAGACCCGCATCCCAAGCTAAATAGAGAAGCTTTTCTATGATAAGTTCTAGATTGTAACCATCATTTTTTTGATACACTATCATGAGGTCTATATCGCTATGAACACACAATTGCTCTCTTGCATAGCTTCCAAGAGCAACTATTGCTATCGGGATAGAACCTCGCATCGGAAGGTAGTTTTCAAAAATACGTCTGAGGACTGTTTTGTACATTAAAGAGATAATGCTATCAAGTGCTTTTGTGTGTTTTACTAAAAAATCTTTCCCTTGACTTTGTTCAAAAAGTGCCGGTAAAGATGTTTTGTAGTCGTTAATATATGCTTTAAAAAGTTTTGAAAGTTCAAAATCCGAACCATTTTTTTCTATAATATCTTCTATCTGTAATACTAAATCCACTCTGAGTATCCTCATATAATTTGTAACATTATAGTCTAGTTGTCTAAATTTGATATAATCAACAAAAAAAAGTAAAAAAATCCTAAGGAATCGCAATTATGGATAAACATTTATTGACAGAGATAGAGATAAAAGATTTTAAATGTTTCAAAGATTTTAAAGCTGAGGGATTTAAAAGAGTTAATCTTATCGGTGGGAAAAATAATGTCGGGAAGACTGCTTTTATGGAGGCGTGTTATTTAATCACTAATTCATATAATATATTAAAATTACATCCAAATTATAAAAAAGGACAAACAACAAATATTGATAGAGAGTTTTTTTATAATGAGATAATTAAACTAATATTATCAATAGAAGAACATAGAAACTCTAAAGATTTTTTATTAGAATGGTTGCTAGAAGAATTTACTTTCCAAAATTACAATTTTGAGATAGAGATTGATAAAGAGTTTAATTTAAGTGCGAAAGATAATGTAATATCTCCATGCGAATACATAAAACAAAATTATTATAATCATGGAAGTGTTAATATCTCAAGTTTTAGAAAAAATATTTATTACAATATAATTTATAAAAAAAACCACGCTCCTATTTTAGACAATTATACATTTATCTCTATCCAAAATAATATGAATGAAGCAATTAGAAATATGATAGATGAGTTAAAACTAATGAATAAATATGATTATATTAATGGCTTAATGAATGATATTTTTAATATTGAGAAAATAGATGTAATTAAAAATAAAGTCATGCTGCAACAAAGTGGAACCTTCCTTGAACTAAGTAATTTTGGAGATGGATTAAGATCTTTGTTTTCTATCATAATAGTTTTACTGACACATAAGGAAAAAATAGTTTTTATAGATGAGATTGAAAATGGGATACATTATTCTCTTTTAGATGATTTATGGGAAATAATTTTAAAAATTTCAAAAGAACAAAATGTTCAAGTTTTCGCCACAACTCACTCAAAAGAGTGTATAGAATCGTATGCTAGGGTTGCTAAAAAATTAGAAGATGAGGATGTGACTTATATAAAAATGTCAAAACAAAAAGATGGTTCAATTTACGCAGGTGTGAGGGAATATAAAATTTTAGAAAATAGTATATCTCAAGACCATGAGGTAAGATAATGTATGCCATTTTACACGAGGGGAAAAGCATAGATAAAAGTTTTTTTCAACTTTTACTGGACAATTTAAAACTTGATAAAGATGCTGTTAGATTTTATGGAATGGGTACAAAAAGCAATTTTTTTAATGTAGAACATATTCAATATAAAACTTTAAAAGATGATATTTTGGATACGCCCATTTCAAAAGTATTATTTATAATTGATGCTGATGAAAGTTTTGAAAATACAAAAGAAAAGTTAAAAAAGACTATTGAAGAGTTAGGTTTAAACGAGATAAGTGATTTTTATATAGCTTGTAATCAAGAAACAGAAAAAGGTTATTTAGAGTCTATAATCTTGTCATCTTTACCTAATGAACAAAAAGAGTGTATTGAAAACTTTTTAAAATGTTCTGAGTTTAAATCAAAAACTCATGATAAAAGTATTTTAAATGAAATTTATAAAAAGGCATATCCAAATGCTCCTTATGACTTTTCTCACAAAAACTTTAACGAACTAAAACAAAAATTACAAAATCTATTCAACAATTAAAAAGTATAAACTAAAGGGAAAAACAATGGATTTAAAACAAAAGATTTTATCAGGACAACGGATGGATTTTGAGGCGGCGTTAAGCCTTTACGAGATGGATTTTTTTGAGCTTGGCGAATTGGCGGATGCGAAGAGAAAAGCGCTTCACGGCAAAAAAACATATTTCAATATCAACCGCCATATCAATCCGACCAATATTTGTGCGGATGTTTGTAAGTTTTGTGCTTATTCGGCAAATAGAAAAAATCCAAATCCCTACACGATGAGCCATGAACAGATTATGGAAATTGTCAAAGATATTGAAAGTCGCGGGATTAAAGAGGTGCATATTGTTTCTGCACATAACCCTGATACGGGGCTTGAGTGGTATTTGGATGTTTTTAAAAAGATAAAAACAGCTTATCCTCATCTGCATGTCAAAGCTTTGACTGCGGCTGAGGTCGATTTCTTGGCACGCCATTACTCTAAAACATACGATGAGATTTTGGATTTGATGGTGGAAAACGGTGTGGATTCTATGCCAGGCGGCGGTGCTGAGATTTTTGATGAAAAGGTGCGAGATTATATCTGTAAGGGCAAAGTTACCTCAGAACAATGGCTTGAGATTCATCAAAAGTGGCATGAACGAGGCAAAAAAAGCAATGTGACGATGTTGTTTGGGCATGTGGAAAGTAGAGCCGATAGGATTGATCACATGATGCGTATCCGTGAGTTGCAAGATAAAACGGGCGGTTTTAATTGCTTTATCCCGCTTGTCTATCAGACGGAAAATAATTACCTCAAAATAGAAGCGCCCATCACCGCAAATGAGATTTTAAAAACGATGGCGGTGAGTCGTATCGTGCTTGACAATGTTCCGCATCTCAAGGCGTACTGGGTCACTTCGACTGTAAATCTGGCACTTGTTGCTCAAGAATTTGGAGCAAATGATATGGACGGAACAATTGAGAAAGAGTCCATTAACTCGGCTGCCGGGGCTAAAAGTGCCAACGGCGTGAACTTGGAAGAGTTTGTAGGACTTATCAAAAACAGCGGATTTATTCCCGTGGAGCGAGACAGCGTTTATAACGAAATCAAGGTTTGGTAAAAAACTTTATGCCAAGTACATTTATCAACAAAACGCAGGTGTCTCAAGTGCAAGAAACTTAGGCATCAAAAATTGCACATGCCGATGGATTGCGTTTTTAGATTCGGATGATTCTTGGCATGTGGATAAGTTGGCTCGGCATGTGGAATTTCATAAACGACAAATATTCGTTTGGTTTTGGATACTTTGATAAAAAAAATATGTTTTACTGTTAAAAGGCGCTATGAAATATGATAAACTTTCACTAGTGCAAGAGTACGAAAAAAAAATAAAAATTTATAAGATACAAAGGGAAAAATTTGAATAAAACACTCTCACAAACACAATGGACTTTAGTATTTATCTTTATTGCATTTGCATTTTCAGTCGCACTTAGACTTATTTGGATGTATCAGTTCTCCGACTATGAAGCCTTTAAATTTAATGGGCAATTTATGATAAACACCAATGACGGTTATTATTTTGCAGAGGGTGCTAGGGATATTTTGGCGGGTTCCCATCAAGAGAACGACCTTTCTCCCGTTGGAAGTGCGGCATCACAACTCACTGCATTTTTTGCCTCTATTTTGCCTTTTTCTTTTGAGAGCATCATCTTATTTTTACCTGTTTTTTTAAGCTCACTTATTGTAGTTCCTATCATTTTGATTGCCAAAAGTTTGAAAAATCTTGAGCTTGGATTTATAGCGGCTCTTTTAGCTTCCATCGCTTGGAGTTACTACAACCGAACAATGATAGGTTATTACGATACTGATATGCTCAATATCGTACTCCCGATGTTCTTGCTCTGGTCTCTCATCTGGGCAATGAATACAAAAGAGGATAAATATCTCCTCATTACCGCTCTTGATATTTTGCTCTATAGATGGTGGTACCCTGAGAGTTATACTTTGGAAGTTTCCTTTTTTGCCTTACTTGTGCTTTACACTTTGGTTTACGAAAGAAAAAATCTTTACAATTATAAACTTCTCGCATTGATGCTTCTTGCAATGATGATGGTACCGGGATATATAAGGCTAGCGCTTGTACTAGGTGTATTTTTTCTTTTTAAACAGGAGCGGTTCCAAAAATATATTTACCATATTCTCGCCGTTGCAGTGGCGTTGTTTTTAGTATCCGGCGGGTTTGACCCTATTTGGGCAAAATTAAAAGTGTATGTATTCAAAGATATAGTCAGTGCTTCACAAAATGGCTTGAATCTACATTTTTATAATGTGGTACAGACGGTCAGAGAAGCGGGGCAAATCCCTTTTGATGTATTTGCCGATAGAATAAGCGGGAATGTTGTTACTTTTATTTTGTCGGTCGCAGGTTTTGTGTATTTGGTTTGGAAACACAAAATTATGCTTTTTGCCCTTCCTTTGCTTGGGCTTGGCTTCTTGGCAAGTGTCGGCGGTTTGAGATTTACTATCTATGCCGTGCCGGTATTGGCGTTTGGAATAGCATTTTTAATCACTGAATTTACCTCTTTGATGCCCAATAAAGGCTTGAAATATTTAAGCATGATTCTATTGACTACTGCTATTTTGTATCCAAACTACAAACATATAGAATCTTATAAAGTGCCGACGGTTTTTAATCTTGATGAGGTTACTGTGCTTGATTCTTTAAAAACAATGGCTGATAGAGAAGATTATGTTATTGCATGGTGGGATTACGGCTATCCTATCCGTTACTATGCAGATGTGAAAACCTTGGTCGATGGGGGAAAACACAGCGGTAGCGTGAATTTTCCGGTGAGTTATATGCTTACGAATCCTCAAGATACCTCTGCAAAACTGGCAAGACTAGATGTGGAATTTACCGAAAAAGCCTTTAGGGCACGAGAATCCAATCAAACTTTGGCAGGCTCAAACATTGAGCAGATGAGTAAAGAATACGGTTTTAACGATACGAATGATTTCCTTTTGTCTTTGCAGACAGACATGAAACTGCCTCCAAAAACAAGAGATATATACTTTTATCTCCCTTTTGCAATGCTCAATATCTACCCGACCGTAGGTGCATTTTCTTCTATAGACCTTATGAACGGCGATCAGAAAAAAAGTCCTTTTTTCTTTATAAGTAGAAATTTTGCGGATAAGGGTGACACAATACAACTTGGTAATGGTATCTCTATTAATAAAAGAGATCAGAGTCTGAGTATGGGGCAAGAAAAAGTGCCTATCAGAAGATTTGTAAAAACAGCGTACGATGCAAAAGGGGAGCTTAGAAAAGAGGTTCGATTGGCAAATTTAGGTTCAGCTATCAGTGTGATTTATATGTCGGACTATAGAACATTTTTGGTTGTGGATGAGAAAACATACAATTCACTTTATATTCAATTGCTCGTGCTTGAAGAGTACGATAAAAATCTTTTTGAAAAAGTGATTAGTAATCCACATGCCAAGGTTTATAAACTAAAAATATAGATGTTAATATAAGATTATGTGTAGGTGTTATATAATATTTTAAATTTGAATTTGAGGGGTTTTTATGAATTACAGCGACAATTACAATCCGATTATATCTGATGAAGATATTTTTAGTGCGATAGAAAAAGAAAAAGACAGTATAGGGTATTACAACCTTACGGATCAAGACACTTCTTTGTTTAAAGAGTATGCCCAAACGGTAAAGCAAAAATATATCGTAGTTGTAGGAATTGGCGGGAGTACGCTCGGTACTTCGGCAATTTATGATTTTTTAAGACACACGAAACAACTGAGTAAAAAACTTTATTTCTTAGAAAGTACAGATCCGCTTAATATTAAATTTAAACTCGGGCGTATAGATTTGAGTGACACCCTATTTATAGTAATTTCCAAGTCCGGAACGACAATTGAGACTGTTTCGATTTTTAAATATATTAACTCACTTGTAAAAATAGACAATACGAACACTTTAATCATTACGGAAAGCGACTCAAAACTCAATACCTATGCCCAGCGAAATAATTTAAAAACATTTGAAATTCCAAAAAATGTAGGGGGAAGATTCTCCGTATTTTGTGCCGTAGGTCTTGTTCCCCTTGCGATTGTAGGGATAGATATCGATGCTATTCTTTATGGAGCAAAAGAGATTTCAAACTCTTTTTTTGCAAAAGAGCAGCACTATAAAAAAATCATCAATAAGGCAAGATTTTTTGTTGAAAATGAGCACCGATATAACATTAATGTTCTTTTCTCGTATGCAGCAAGCATGGAAGGTTTTAACAAATGGTATATTCAGCTTTGGGGCGAATCTCTTGGTAAAATCGATGCAAGCGGCGGGCATCAAGGGCTTACGCCGATGGGTATTACGGGACCTGTGGATCAACACTCTTTTTTACAGCTTATTATTGAGGGCAAAAGAGATAAGACACTTACCGTTATCAAAGTAAATGATTTTAGAGATGATTTAACTATCCCTGCAATCACTCTTGAAGGGCTTGAAGAGTTGGATTATATTGATAATCTTCCATTCTCAAAACTCATCAATATGCAAGCGGATGCAACAATCGAGGCTATTAACAATCTCAAAGATATCCCTTGTGATGTCATAACTATAGACAATGTGAGCGAAAAAAGTATAGGGATGCTTATGTATGAATATGAGCTTCTCACCTCTGTATGTGCGAAATTTATGCATATTAATGCCTACGACCAACCAGGTGTGGAAGCCGGAAAAATCATATTAAAAAGTAAGTTTAATAATAAATAATTTTTGTAAAAGTAAAAAAGTTTTGTTGTAGGAAGATTGGATGTTAATGAATAAAAAAATAGCTATTATCGGTTTGGGATATGTCGGAATGCCTTTGGCTCACGCTTTTAGTGCAAAATATAGCGTAGTAGGTTTTGATATATCTCAGTGGAGAATCGATGAACTGATATCCGGCTACGACAGAACACTGGAGCTGAGCGAGTCTCAGGTCCAAGAAACTCTCTCCAACGGGATGCAGTACTCTATGGAAATTGATGCGATTAGAGATTGTAATATTTATATCGTAACCGTTCCTACTCCCGTAGACCAAAATAAAAGACCGCTCTTAACCCCGCTCATAAAGGCAAGTGAAACTATAGCAAAGGTGCTCAAAAAAGATGATATCGTCATTTATGAGAGTACCGTTTATCCGGGTGCTACCGAAGAGCAGTGTGTACCTGTTCTTGAACGTGTATCAGGACTTAGGTTTAATAAAGACTTTTTTTGCGGCTATTCTCCTGAGCGTATTAATCCGGGTGATAAAGAGCATACGGTTACCAAAATTTTGAAAGTAACAAGCGGAAGTACCCCTGAAATAGGGCAAGTGGTAGATGCGCTTTATGCAAGTATTATTGTTGCGGGAACGCATTTGGCCCCAAACATGAAAGTAGCAGAAGCATCCAAGGTGATAGAAAATACCCAAAGAGATATGAATATCGCCTTTGTGAATGAGCTTGCCCTTATTTTTAATAAACTAGGCATTGATACTAATTCTGTTCTAGAAGCTGCCGGAACAAAATGGAATTTTTTAAAGTATAAGCCGGGACTCGTCGGCGGACACTGCATTGGGGTGGATCCATATTATTTGGCATATAAAGCCCAAGAGGTGGGTTATAATCCCGAGATAATTCTCGCAGGTCGCCGTCTTAACGACAACATGGGGATTTACGTGGCAAATCAGGTGATAAAACTAATGATTAAAAACGGCTATAAAGTAGACGGTGCGCGTGTGCTGATACTTGGAATCACTTTTAAAGAAAACTGTCCCGATATCAGAAACAGCAGAGTGATCGACGTAATCCGTGAGCTAGAAGATTTTGGATGCAAAGTGGATGTTTATGACCCTTGGGCAGATAAAAAAGAGGTTCACGAGGAATACGGTATAGAGCTTTTGGAGAGTTTAGAGAGAAAAAGATACGGAACCACATTGCTTGCCGTAGCTCATGAGCAGTTTAGGGATTTAAATCTTGATGAGATTCGAAACGGCAAAGAAGCGATTGTGTATGATATAAAATCTTTCTATGATTTAAAAGATGTAAACGGGAGACTATAATGGAAAAAGGGAAAAATTTTGCACTCATGGGTGCGGCAGGTTATATTGCGCCAAGACATATGAAGGCAATAAAAGAAACGGGCAACAACCTTATCGCTGCATTAGACCCTTATGACGGCATAGGTATTATGGATAGCTATTTTCCGGAAGCCTCTTTTTTTACCGAGTTTGAAAGGTTCGATAGATTTGTGGACAAGTGGCATAGAGAGCATGAAAAAAAAATAGAGTATGTAAGTATCGCAACTCCCAATTATCTTCACGATGCGCATATCCGTTTTGCTCTTCGAAGCGGTGCGGATGCTATCTGTGAAAAACCCTTGGTTTTGAATGTACACAATATCGACCAGCTCAAAGTGATAGAAAATGAGACAGGTAAAAAAGTGTACAACATTTTGCAACTGAGGCTTCACCCTTCTATCATCGCCCTTAAAGAGCGTGTGGTAAAAGAGCTCAAAGAGAATCCCGACAAGATGTACGAGATTGATTTGACCTATCTTACTTCCAGAGGAAAATGGTATTTTATCTCTTGGAAAGGAGATCAGGCAAAAAGCGGAGGAATTGCTTCGAATATCGGAGTTCATTTTTATGACATGCTCTGCTGGGTATTTGGCGATGTAGAAGAAAATATCGTTCACCTCAAAACAGCTGATACAAATGCAGGATATTTCAAGCTCAAAAATGCACATGTAAAATGGTTTTTGAGTGTCAATTACGACTACATTCCACAGGCAATAAAAGAAACCGGAGCGAGAACCTACCGAAGTATTACCGTGGATGGGGAAGAACTGGAGTTTAGTGACGGCTTTACGGATTTACATACAAGAAGTTATGAAGAGATACTCAAAGGAAACGGTTCGGGACTTGATGATGCTTACGACTCTATAAAAACCGTCTCTACGATACGAAACTTAGAGCCGATAGGACTCAAAGGGGAATATCACCCTTTTGTCAAAAAGGTAATTGTGTAATAATGAGTGAATTTTTTGTTCATCACTCCTCTTTTGTGGATGAGAATGTAGTTATCGGCATAAACACTAAAATCTGGCATTTCTCTCATATACTCTTTGGCTCAGAGATAGGAGATAACTGCTCTTTTGGTCAAAACTGCGTCGTGGGTCCAAATGTGAAGATAGGAAACGGTGTAAAAGTGCAAAACAACATCTCCATTTATGAAGGTGTCGAGGTTGAAGACGATGTCTTTATCGGACCTTCCGCTGTTTTTACCAATGTGACAAATCCAAGAGCTTTTATCGTGAGAAAAGCAGAATTTAAAAAAACACTACTCAAATACGGATGCACTATCGGCGCAAACGTAACGGTGGTTTGCGGTGTCACTATTGGGGAATATGCACTCATAGGAAGCGGAGCGGTTGTCAATAAAAACGTAGTTCCACATGCCCTGATGGTCGGTGTGCCTGCAAAACAAATAGGCTGGGTAAGCAAGGCTGGAAATACTTTGGTCTTTGATGCAAAGGGTGTGGCTTTAGATAAATATGACGGCTCACAATACCGTGAAATTGATGGAAGTTTAGAAGTTATTTAATTCAAAGGCGCTTCAAGTGAAAAAAATTATTGTATTTTTATTAAACCTTTTGGGGATACGAAAGGCAAAAAAAAGAGAATATACAATAGGAAATGTAAAATATAACAACTCCATTATAGATTCTTTAGTGCCGCAATATGTGGAGATTGGAGACAACTTTATATCCGCACCCGGTTCCGTTATCCTCGCACATGATGCAAGCTTATTAAGCCATTTCAGAGAATACAGAGTTGAAAAAACGATTATAGGGGACAATGTTTTTCTCGGCGCAAACAGTGTCGTGCTTGCGGGTGTAAAGATAGGCGATGGAGCGATTATAGGTGCAGGAGCGGTTGTCACCAAAGATGTGGAAGCGTATAGTGTTGTTGCAGGAAATCCTGCAAGAAAGATTTCCACGGTGGATGCATACAGAGAAAAATGCAAAAATAGAGGAGTTTTGGTGAAAGCGCCTCAGAGTTTCAATAAAATTTTTGAGAATAAATTATTAAACAAAGCAGATATAGAAGAGTTTAGAGAAAATGTTTTCAAGCATTATGGGCAAAATGAACCTCTTCAATAATATTAAAAAGAAAATTTGGCTCAGAGACGGGCATCTGATTATCTTGGCCCATATGCTGGATAAGCTTATTAATTTCATTCTTATGATAATTGCCGCACGCTATATGAATCTCGCTATGTATGGAAACTTTTCATATGTGAAATCTTTGGTTGCATCGGTAACACCTTTTTCGGGGTTTGGCGGAAACCACGCGCTGCTACGTTTTGGGATGGACTCAGAGGCTCATAAAGAGAAATATAATATATTAGTTTCCTCCTTGGTTTATGGTGCTGTTTTTACCCTTTTGCTTATTTTTGCAATCAAGTTATTTTTGAATCTCGGCGGATTTATGGAGAATGATGCGATGAAAAAGATGTTTGATATTTACATTTTTTTCATCCTTTCTTATTATATTTTCGATGTCGGTAGAAATTATTACAGGATACTCGGCGATAACAGTAAGTATGCATGGATAAGTATCCGTTATTCGGTATTGACACTCCTTGTGAGCTCTTTGGCTTTGATTTTTTTTGATGCTTTTATTTTTATTATCGTGCTGGTTATTTTGCCGATACTACTCTTTGTTTTTGAAAATAAAAATATCTTCAGGATGAAGAGTGAAAATTTACAATGGAATCCTCTGTTTTGGAGATATGGATTTACGATAGGGCTCGGTGCATTTTTGAATCAATTTTTTTTACAATCGGATATTATTATTCAGGGATATCTAGGGATAAATCCCGAAGCTATTGCGCAATATAAAGTAGCCACCTTGCTTGTGTATACCTTTCTTTTTATTCCAAACGCTTTTTTGGTGAGGGATTTTACCCTCATCTCGGCAAACGCAAAAAATAGCATTTTTTTAAAAAAATATGTTTATGAATATTGGAAATATTCGGGTTTAGTTTTACTTTTTATTATCCCCTCTTTTTTTCTTTTTTCAGACAAAATACTTATTCTTTTGTTTGGGGATAAATTTCAAAATAGTTTATCCATCCAAAATATATTAATCTGCGGTCTCGCCTCGATGGTTCTTTTAAGAATGCTCTTTGGAAATATTTTAAATGCAGTGGGAAAAGCAAAGCTTAATGTCATAAATGCGGTTGTGACTATCATTTTAGCTCTTCCTTTACTTTTTTGGCTGACAAAATACTATGGGATACTCGGGACGGCGTATGGAATGCTTGGAATGTTTTTTGTTTCAGGTTTGATATCTTTGGGGATGTTTCTCTATTATCTTCGTACAATCTCTACAATAGGGGGCTTCCATGAAACTACTCATCATCGCTAATGGTTCCATTGTTTTTGGCAAAGAGCTGCAAGAGCATCTAAACTCAAACTCCGACAAAGTTTTTTTGCTGGATTTTGAATCGCTTGTTATTAATAAGCCCGATAATACGCAGGATAAAAGATATGCACAGAAATTTGCAAAATATAAAAAATTACCAAAACTAAGTATGTTTTTTCGTCTGGTGTTTATAAAAAAAATACTTCATGAGGGCAGTTTTGATATCGTAAATATTCACTACAGCAGATGGATTTATCTTTTCTTACTCAGTGCGCTGAAAAAATCAAAATTTATTGTCACTTTTTATGGAAGTGATTTTTACAGAACTACCGACACAATCAAAAAGATTCAAAGATATTTATACAAAAAAGCAGATGCCTTGAGCTTTACAAACCCTTTGACGAGGGAGAGTTTTTTGGAATATTACAAAGAGTTTGAAGACAAATGTTTTGTGTGCAGATTCGGGCTTGGAACCTTGGATTTTATAGATAAAAATAGAGATAAAGATACAGCAGAGATTCGAAATATTTTGGGTTACGGCAGAAAAAAAATAATCGTTACCTGCGGATATAACTCTACCAAAGCACAACAACATGAAAAAATAATAGAGGCACTTGAAAACTTAGATGCTAAGTATAAATCCACATGCCGGTTTATTTTCCCTTTGACGTATGGGGACAATATCCACAAAAGATTTGTAAAAGAGAAGCTAAAAGAGGTCGATTTTGAGTGTTTGGTATTGGAAGAATTTTTATATGAGGATGAAAATGCTTATGTAAAATTGGCTTCGGATGTAATGATAAATATACTTCAAACAGATAGCTTTTCGGGAAGTATGCAGGAATTTTTGTATGCAAAAAATATCGTCATTACGGGCTCTTGGCTGCCGTATGATGTTTTTGATAAGGCCGGAATCGTGTATGAAAAGATTGAGCATACGGATGAGTTAAAAGATAAACTTGCATATGTCTTAGCCAATAGAGAAAATTTTAAAGACAAACTTGAGCGTAACCGAGATATTATTTATGAGCTCTCAAGCTGGAAGAATACTCTTGGCATGTGGAAAAAGATGTATCAGTTAGTAGAGGATAAAAAATGATAAAAGTAAGCCATCTCACGTCGGCGCATCCACGGTATGACACAAGAATTTTTGTAAAAGAGTGTTGTTCACTTGCACATGCCGGATATGAAGTTTCTCTTATTGTTGCGGACGGTTTGGGTGATGAGATAAAAGAGGGTGTTTATTTTTATGATGTTGGCAGATTGCAAGGGCGTCTGAACAGAATCTTTAAAACCACTCAAAAAGTTTTAGATAAAGCGATAGAACTCAAGAGTGATATTTACCATTTTCATGACCCTGAGCTTATTCCCGTTGGATTGAAGCTCAAAAAACTTGGATACAAGGTGATTTTTGATTCCCATGAAGATGTCCCCAAACAAATTTTGGGGAAGCACTATTTGAATAAATATATCTCAAAAATCCTCTCAAAAAGTTTTGAACTCTATGAAAACTACGCTTGTAAAAAATTTGATGCCGTTATCACCGCCACCGCATATATCAGGGATAAATTTTTACAAATAAATAAAAACTCTATGGATATCTGTAATTTTCCCATCATCACCGAACTCTCCAACGACACTTTATGGGAAGAGAGACGGGATGAGGTTTGCTACATAGGCGCTATTGCCGAGGTTCGTGGCATCAAAGAGATTGTAAAAGCGATGGAATTTGTGGAGTGTGCCAGATTGAATCTTGCCGGCAAATTTGCCCAGAGCGATGTGGAAACTGAGGTGAAAACCTACAAGGGATGGAGCAGGGTAAATGAGCTTGGCTTTTTAGGACGTGAAGGAATTGCAGATGTTCTGAGTCATTCCAAAGTAGGTTTGGTAACTCTGCATCCTATCATAAACTATCAAGATGCCCTTCCCGTAAAGATGTTTGAATATATGCTCTCAGGGATGCCGGTCATCTCCTCAAACATCAAACTCTGGCAAGATATAGTAGAAGATGCGGCATGTGGAATCTGTGTCAATCCTTACAATCCACATGCCATAGCAGAGGCGATTACTTTTATAATACAAAATCCACATGCCGCAAAAGAGATGGGTGAAAACGGCAAAAAAGCGGTGTTAGAAAAATACAACTGGGACAATGAAGAGAAAAAACTTTTGAAACTGTATGAGAGTTTAGTTTGAAAAATATCTGGATAATCAACCACCATGCCGTGACTCCCGAAATGGGCGGGGGGACAAGGCATTACGATTTTGCAAAAGAACTTATTTCTCGCGGTCACAAAGTCACTATTATCGCCTCTAGTTTTCATTATGCAAAGTATCGGGAGATGAAAGAGTACGGCGATGCGGAGTATCTTTTAGAGAATATTGATGGGGTCGATTTTATCTGGATTAAGACCCCTTCTTACAAAGGAAACGGTTTTGCGAGGGTGAAAAATATGGTATGGTTTACATGTAAGATTTTGAATGTCCTCCCAAAATTAAACCTCCAAAAGCCTGATACTATTATCGGTTCCTCCGTTCATCTTTTTGCAGTGCATGCGGCGTATATCCTCTCAAAAAAATACAAAACCCCTTTTATCATGGAGGTGCGCGACTTGTGGCCAGAGACACTTATTGAGATGGGGATTTCCAAACGGCATCCATTTATTTTACTTTTGGGCTTTTTGGAGCGATACCTTTACAAGCGCGCAGACAAGATAATAACCTTACTTCCACATGCCGAGAAATATATCGGTAAGTTTGTTGAAAAAGAAAAAATTGTATGGATCTCCAACGGTACAGCCATCAAATACCAAGAGACATTTGTACAAAAACTTGATGCGCAAAAGTTTAATATTCTTTATGCCGGGGCGCACGGAATGGCGAACGATTTGGATATTTTACTCAACGCGGCAGAGCTTTTAAAAGAAAATACTCATATTCATTTTACATTGATAGGAGATGGGGTTTTAAAAGAGTCTCTTATCCAAAAAACACAAACACTCGGTTTGAAAAATATCACCTTTTTGGATTCGGTTGCAAAAGCGCAGGTACAAGATTATCTCAAAAGTGCAGATCTACTTTATGTGGGGCTCAAAGATTTGCCGCTTTATAAATACGGGA
The DNA here is from genome assembly GCA_022729795.1 of Sulfuricurvum sp. Lineage (GTDB taxonomy): Bacteria > Campylobacterota > Campylobacteria > Campylobacterales > Sulfurimonadaceae > Sulfurimonas. The sequence continues at coordinate 30,641 of DZBD01000007.1, forward strand.
TGAGCATGAACAAAGTTTTTGAATATCTCAGTGCCAAAAAACCTGTTTTGTTTGTGAGTGCGATTGAAGATAATCTTATCAAAACAGCCGATGCAGGAGCAGTAGTTACGAGTTATAGGGCAGAGGAAATAACTGATGTTATAGAAAACTTTAGTAGAATGCCCCAAGAAAAACGGGATCTCTATGGGCAAAACGGGTTTGAATATTTGCAGAAAAATTATACGATTGAGGTTTTGAGCGATAAACTTGAGAAGATATTGGAGGTGGAAAAAGATGCTTAAAAATATTTTTGATTTTTTCTTGGCACTCGTACTTTTTTTTCTTTTTTTCCCTCTTTTGGCAGTGATTGGGATTTTGATTTTGCTCACCATGGGAAGACCGATATTTTTTAGGCAGGAACGTCCGGGACAGCATGGAAAAATATTCAGCATCTATAAGTTTCGTACGATGACGGACGAAAAAGATGTGCATGGAGAATTGCTTTTGGATGAAAAACGCTTAAAAGGTGTTGGGAAATTTATCCGAAGTACAAGCTTGGATGAACTTCCCCAACTCATCAATGTGCTCAAAGGTGAGATGAGTTTTGTGGGTCCACGTCCGCTTCTCGTGGAGTATTTGGAGCTTTATAACGAACAACAAAGCAAACGCCATGATCTCAAACCGGGCATTACGGGCTGGGCGCAAATCAACGGACGAAATGCAATAAGCTGGGAAGAAAAATTTAATTATGATGTTTGGTATACCCAAAATCACACTTTTTGGCTCGATATGAAGATACTATGGCGCACCTTTTTAAAAGTACTCAAACGCTCAGATATCGCCTCCTCCTCATCGGTCAGTATGGAAAAATTTAGAGGGAATTAGTTTTTAATAAATATGTGATACAATTATGTACATAATAATGTAAGGATTTAAGATGCAAGTAGTAAGTATGACGGAAGCTAGGAATAATTTTAAAGCGATATTTGATGCAGTTTTTTTAAATAATGAGGAAGTTATAATTCACAGAAAAGGTTGTGAAAATGTTGTAGTGATACCTTTTGACGAGTATAGCTCCATGAAAGAGACACATTATTTATTAAGTTCTCCCAAAAATAAAGAAATTCTTATGAGGTCTTTAAAAGATGCCAGAGACGGAAAAACTTTTGAGAAAGAGCTCATAGAGGTATGAATATAACTTTTACAAATGATAGTTGGAATGAATATTTATATTGGCAAACAACCGACAAACAAACCTTAAAAAAAATTAATAATTTGCTTAAGGATGTAACAAGAGACCCATTTAACGGTTTAGGGAAGCCGGAGCCGTTAAAGTATGAATTTTTAGGTTGTTGGTCAAGAAGAATAACGCAAGAGCATCGTCTAGTTTATGAAGTTACGGAGTATAGTATATTGGTAATATCTTGCAGGTTTCATTACTGATGAAAAAGATATATATTTACGGAGCAAGCGGTCACGGTCGGGTGGTTGCAGATATTGCCTCGGCATGTGGATTTGAGCAGATGGTTTTTGTGGATGACGGGGAAAACGAGTATATCGGCTTTGATGCAATGACGAAAGATGCTCCCGCGGCTCTTGCAATAGGTGACAACAAAACAAGAAAAAAAGTATATGAACAACTCTTGGCATGTGGATTTGAGATAATAACGCTTGTTCATCCAAGCGCCGTTATCTCTGTAAGTGCTATTATAGAAGTGGGAACAGTGGTGATGGCAAATGTAGTTGTCAATCCACATGCCAAGATTGGCAGGGGTGTGATTCTCAACACGGCATGTGTAATCGAGCATGATAACACCATCGAGGATTTTGTCCATATCTCTCCAAACGTAGCTTTAGCGGGAAATGTATGGGTGAAAGAACTGACGCATATCGGGATAAGCTCTTGTGCAAAACAGGGGATAACTATCGGTAGAGAATCTATTATCGGTGCCGGCTCGGTCATAGTAAAAGATATAAAAGACAAAAAAATAGCCTATGGAAATCCATGCAGAGTAAAGGGAAAAAATGAGTGAAAGAATATTTTTAAGTGCGCCCCATATGGGCGGCAATGAGCTAAAGTATATAGAAAAAGTTTTTCAGAGCAATTACATTGCCCCGCTTGGAGAATATGTAAACAAATTTGAACAAAGTATCTGTGAATATACGGGTGCCAAAAATGCTCTCGCACTCAATTCCGGAACATCCGCACTGCATCTAGCACTCAGAGTTTTGGGGGTAGGTGAGGGGGATGATGTTTTGGCTTCTACCTTTACTTTTATAGGCTCAATCAATGCGATACTGTACCAAAATGCCAATCCTGTTTTTATAGACTCTGATGAAGAGAGTTGGAACTTAAGCCCCATACTTTTAAACAAATATCTTGTCTCTTGTGAGAAAAAACCAAAAGCTTTAATAGTTACCCATCTTTACGGTCAAAGTGCAGAGATACAAAAAATAGCAGATATTTGTAAGTTTCACGGAGTCTATCTCATTGAGGATGCGGCGGAATCACTGGGTGCAATGTATGATGGCAAACATACGGGTACTTTTGGAGATTTTGGCGTTTACTCTTTTAACGGCAACAAGATTTTGACCACTTCGGGCGGTGGAATGCTTGTGAGTGAGAACAAAGAGTGGATAGACAAGGCCAGATTTTACTCCACACAGGCAAAAGAGCCATATGTGCATTACGAGCATAAAGAGTACGGATATAACTACCGTATGAGCAATGTTTTAGCTGCTATCGGCGTGGCTCAGATGGAGGTGATAGAGGAACGGGTAGCAAAAAAACGGGAGATATTTTCTTGGTACAGAGAGTTTTTAGAAGATACGGAGGGGATTAGTTTTATGCCTGAACTTCCGAACTCCCGAGGCAACCGCTGGCTTACAGCACTCACATTTGAGAATAAAAATCCTCAAACGGTGATGCAAGCACTTGAATTAATTAATGTAGAAAGCCGTCCATTGTGGAAACCTATGCATATGCAGCCACTATTTGCGGGTGCAAAAAACTTCTTGGACGGAACTAGTGAGAAGCTTTTTGACAAAGGTTTATGTCTAGCAAGCAGTACGACAATGTCCAAAGAAGATGTTGTTAAAATATGTAAAGCGATTCAAAGTGTTTAGACCGACTCCTTTTAAAAGAGCATTATTTTATATTGTTGTTGATTTAGTCTTATCTTTATTTACACTTTTTTTAGCTTACAATTTAAGATTTAATTTTGACATCGATAAATCTTTTTTGGATAACTTTTTTTATGTTTTTACTTTGTTGATAAGCCTAAAAATATTTATGATCTCTTATTTTAATGTTTACAAGGTTGCATGGCGTTTTTTTAGCCTTAAAGAGGCAAAAAATATATTGTATGCACATCTTATAGCATATGGAATTTTTGTAGTTATTTATTATATTTATCCGCAGCTCTTCAACCCTTTTCCTCGTACCGTGATTATCATCGATATGTTTTTATCCATCATTTTTTTAGGATTTTTTAGAGTTGTGAAACGCTTGATACTTGAAGAAAACAACAATGCGAATCTTAAAAAAACAATGCTGATAGGTGTTTCTGAACTCGCTCAGTCACTGGTAAAACAAAAAAATGATTTTTACATTGATGCTATTGTAGATGATTCGGATATGGTGGTGGGAAGTTATTTCTCAAACATAAAAGTTGCAGGTTTTGAAGAGATAGAAAAAATTGTAAAAGAACAAAAGATAGAAGCTGTGATTATTACAAAAAAATTAGATCAAAAAGTGCTCAAAAATTTGTATTCCAGACTCAATGATTTGGAGATTAAAGATATCCTGATTTCAAGCTTAAGTAAGGATGAAACCAGACTGAAAAACTTAACCGTAGAAGACCTTTTGGCACGCCATCCTAAAGATTTGGATAAAGAAAAAATTGAGAGTTTTATTCAAGGGAAAACTATTTTAGTCACAGGTGCAGGCGGCAGTATAGGGAGCGAAATTTGCAGACAGTGCGAAAAATTCGGTGCGAAAAAACTGATACTTTTGGATAATTCCGAATATAATCTTTATGCAATTACAGAGCAGATAAAAAAGACTCAAGCAGTTTCCGTGATGCAAAGTGTCGTGGAGCGGGAATTAATTGACCATACATTTCAAATCCACATGCCGGAGATTGTGATACATGCAGCAGCCTACAAGCATGTTCCTTTGGTGGAAGCAAATATTCATGAGGGGATTCGCAACAATGTTATAGGTACTCAAAACATTATTGATATCTCCATAAAATACGGTGTAGAGAAATTTGTGATGATATCCACAGATAAAGCCGTGCGCCCTACAAATGTGATGGGAACGACAAAGCGTATTTGTGAACTCTATGCTCAGAATGTTCGTGCAGATAAGACGGAGATTGTAGCGGTGCGTTTTGGTAACGTTCTTGGAAGCAGCGGAAGTGTTGTTCCGAAATTTAAATCCCAGATAGAAAACGGGGAAAATATTACGGTTACCCATCCTGAGATTACGAGATATTTTATGCTTATCCCTGAGGCGTGTGAGCTTGTTTTGCAAGCCGCAGCAATTGGAAAAGGGGGAGAGATATTTATTCTCGATATGGGCGAACCTGTAAAAATAGCGGATTTAGCAAAAAAAATGATAGAACTCAGCGGCAAAAATGAAATTACGATAGAATATACGGGTCTTCGTCCGGGTGAGAAACTCTATGAAGAACTCCTCATTAATGAAAGCGACGCAAAAACACAGTACGATTCCATCACTGTTGCCGCACCTACTTTTTACGATATTGATAAACTTAGTAGAGATATAAAAGAACTCTTGGCATGTGGAAATGAACTTGAAAAATTAAAAGAGATTGTGCCTGAGTTTAACCATCAGTTAAACTAAGACATGACCTACAAATTTACTCATGTTGTTCATAATTTCCGAACCCTTACGAAAGCTCATTCCACATGCCTCATAAGCGAAGAAAACACCTGCTTGGTATTTGTTTCCTTGAATATCTTTTGGAAACTCTACATATTCTTGATACACTTTTTTATAGTTACCGTAAGGTCCGTCGGTTTGTTCTACAATTTTGCCCTTAGCATCAAAGATTGCAGTATTTGAACCTTCTCTGCCAAAAACAGATTTTTCAACATGTTTTATCCCCTTAAGAGGCTCAAAAGAGGTTCGCAAAAGATAAGGAGAATCTGGAAAAAGGTCGCAAAGTATCTTCATCATCCCCTTAGATTGAAAGAGCAACGTATAGGCAGGGTTGAGTATAATTGCCTTTTGGTTTTGGATAATATTAGTAAGAGTAGTCGCAAGCTCCGGCTCGTCGTGAGCTATATCTTCCCAGGGATAAAGCTTGAACCAATATTCATATTCGTTGTCATGCGCATCAAAGATTCCATTTTCATCGAAGTGAACGTTTTGTAAATACTCAAAGCCTGTCACAAAACCTGCATCTGTAGCCATTTGTTGCAAGAGTTTCGTAGTCGCTTCCTCCTCCTCATTCCCCTGCGTGGAAGAAAAGAGTATTTTCCATCCGTCGTATCGTTCATCAAAGAGTTCCGTATCATCAAAGAGTGTGATAAGTCTTTTAAAATTTTCGGCTATAGCATCATAAATATTGTTAAACTGTTGCTCTTCATCCATATTGTTGTGTTTGAGAAGTGCCCATTGTAACAGGGCAGTTTCAAAAAGACCTGTCGGAGTATCCGCATTAAACTCTATAAGTTTAATCGGTTTGCCGTCAATCCCCCCTGCCAAATCAAAACGACCGTAAAGATGCCAATGGACATCATTTTCCCAACTTT
>DZBD01000081.1 GCA_022729795.1 Sulfuricurvum sp.
TGAAAAAGTAGATCTAAAAAAAAGTGACGATGAAGTAAAAAAAAGTGAAGAATTGGCAAAAAAAAGTGAAGGAAAAATATTAAAAGTAGAAGAAAATATCAATTCTAGATTAAAAGAGATTCTCAAAAAAGATTCCAAAGATTATTTAAGTGCTGCGCATGAATTTGACGACCAAGTGGTCTCTGAAGAGCCAAAAGAGGTCAAAAGAGATGTTAAAAAAATTCTTAATAAACCAAAATTAGCAATAATTATTGACGATGTATCAACAAGTGCGAATGTGCAAGCGATAAAAAGTTTAGGAATCCCTTTGACAATGTCGTTTTTACCTCCAAATAATCAGCGTCCTCAATCGGCAATATTAGCTTCAAAAGAAAATTTTTATATGGTACATTTACCTATGGAAGCCCAGAACTTTAGCGCAGAAGAGCCTTACACTTTGAGAATTCATGATTCGCAAGAGACAATTACGAAAAGAATAGAAGAGATACAAACCTTATTTCCAAGGGTAAAATATATCAATAATCATACGGGAAGCAAGTTTACCTCTAACGAACTTGCAATGAATAAGTTTATTTATGCATTACATGCAAAAGATATTAGCTTTATTGATAGCAGAACAACAGCACAGACACAGGCGCCGAAAGTGATGAAAAACTTTGGTTTGAATTATGTTGCTAGAGATGTTTTTTTGGACCACCAAATGGATAAAGCTTATATTATTTCACAGATTAAAAAAGCTATAAAATCAGCAAAGCTTCATGGTACTGCAATAGCTATTGGACATCCACATGCCAATACTCTTCAAGCTTTACGTGAATCGAAAAAACTTTTGAGCGGTGTAGACTTGGTTTATGTCGATAAGCTTTACTAATCAATATGAAAACTCTCACAGAAAAAATTCCTGAGCTTTATGCTATGAAAAGTTATCCTAAAGAACTCTTTTATGAGGGGAATCTTGCCTTACTCAAAAAAACAAAGATATCTATAGTCGGGTCAAGAAAACCATCAAAATATTCGAGAACTTTAACCCATCAACTCTCTTTTTTACTTTCAAAAAATGGGATATGTGTTGTGAGTGGAGCCGCTATGGGGATTGATGCAGTTGCACACTTAGGAGCCGGGAGCGCAAATACGATTGCAGTTCTGCCATGTGGTATAGATGTAAAATATCCGGTTGTTAATAAGAATTTACTTTACGATATTCAAAATAATGGACTTCTCTTAAGCCAGTTTCCTCCCAGTTTCAAGGCTGCAGTTTGGAGTTTTGTGGTAAGAAACGAGCTTGTAGTTGCCATTGGAGATGTTTTAGTTGTGGCTGAGGCAGAACTTTCTAGCGGAAGTATGAGAAGTATCGAATACGCCCTGACGATGGGAAAAGAGATTTATGCATTTCCTCATAGATTAGGTGAGAGTAATGCAACGAATGCTCTTGCAAAAGAGGGGAAAGTAAAAATAATCTATGATTTGGAAGAATTTGTTGCAAGATTTGCAACTACTTCAATTTCACATGCCAAGAAAGATGATTTTTTAGAATTTTGCAAAACCGCTCCAACTTATGAAGAAGCAGTACAAAAGTATCCTGAGCGCGTATTTGTGGCTGAACTGAGCGGTGAGATAGAGATTATAAAAGGAAGTGTCTTTTTAAAGTCTTAGAGGATGAGCATTGCATCGCCGTATGAGTAAAATCTATACTCATTTTTTATAGCAATTTTATAAAGTTCCTGCGCTTTATCTACCCCTATAAAAGATGCAACCAGCATCAGTAGAGTGGATTTTGGTAGGTGAAAATTTGTAAGAAGATAATTCACCCGCAAAGGTTTATTGTGAGGGTGCAAAAAAAGATTTGCTTCCCCTTTTTGAATAGGGTTTCTCACATAAAATTCAATTGTTCTTGTTGATGTTGTTCCAACACTAAGAATCGGCGTGTTGGAATCCAAAATATTTTTTGCCTCATCGGAGATACTATAATATTCTGAATGCATGGGATGCTCCGTGATTATTTCTGCCTCAACCGGCTTAAATGTGCCACTACCGACATGAAGCGTTACATAGGCATGTGGAAAGTTTTCACAAATTCTTTTATGTTGTTCCGGAGTAAAATGCAAAGAAGCTGTGGGTGCGGCAACTGCCCCTTCTTGCGCTGCAAACACGCTTTGATATTGGCTTTCATCCTCTTTATTATCTTCTCTTTGTATGTAAGGGGGAAGCGGCACATGTCCGATTTTATCAATGATAGGTAAAATATCTTCAAATCTTAAGAGAGACTCATTCAGATAAAAGTTAACAACTCTACTTCCGTCATCATGTAAATTTTTAACCACAGCTTTCAAATTATTTTCAAATAAGATTTCGGTATCTATTTTTATTTTGCCTTTAATATAAACATTTATATCATATGCATTTAAAGCTCTATTAATCAATAGTTCTATTTTTCCGCCACTGTATTTTTGCCCATAAAGTCTGGCTTTTATCACTTTTGTGTCATTAAAAATAATTGCCGTATTCTGCGGAATAAATTCTTCTAAATCATAAAAATGAGCGTGGAAAATAGAACATGTTTTTCTGTCATATACAAGAAGTTTGGCAGCATCTCTAGGAGAAGCAGGATATGTGGCTATGAGCTTTGAAGGTAATTCAAAGTCATAACTTGAAGTTAGAAATTCTTTTTCGCTCACTCACATTACTCAGATTTGTTGTTTACGACTAAACTCTTTTCTTCTGTTTCTTCATCATCATTTTCTTCATCTTCAAGAGGAGAAGCAGGATTCACCATTTTTACGATTAAAATAGACAAACCATAAAGTATTACAAGCGGACCCGCCATCAAAAACTGCGTGAGAACATCGGGAGGAGTTAAAAGTGCAGCAACGATAAAGATAATTACAACGGCATATTTGAAAAAATCTTTCATTTGTCTATCGTCTACCATTCCAAGAAGCGCTAAAAAGTAGGCAAAGACGGGTAGCTCGAAAGCGATTCCAAAGCCAAACATTATTTTTGTAAAAAACCCTACATAGTCTTCAATATTGATAAGTGGAGTAAATTTGAAACTACCGAAGGTAATAAGAAAATCAAATCCAAAGGGGGTAACGACATAATAGGCAAAAAGTACTCCGACTGCAAACATTATTGTTCCGCCGGCGATAAAAGGGATAATCATCTTTTTTTCATTTGCATAGAGTCCAGGTGCAACAAACATCCAAATCTGTGCAAGAATTATTGGAAGCGAACCGAGTATTGCAGCAAAAAAAGCGACTTTTAAAGCAACAAAAAAAGCTCCTCCCACCTGACTTGTCGTAACCATTCCATCAGCAGCATGGAGTGATTTTTTACCCACCTCTATAAGCGCTACATTAAGAGGTTCAACCATCCATTCAAGCAAAGGTTCATGAAAGTAAAACATAACAAAAAACATAACAATAAGAGTTCCGACGGAAATGCCTAATCTTTTTCTAAGTTCTATTAAATGGGGTCTTAGCTCATCAAACATTGGTGTTATCTTCTTTGGTTATCGGTTTTTTTTCAAAAGTTATTTTTTCCGGTATAGGAGCAGTTTTTGGAGACTCGGATTTTGGGAGTTCTTCTGTTATCCCTTTTGCTAATCCGCTCATCTCTTCCCCAAGTTTCGTCATATCCGTTGTTCTGGACAACTCTTCACTGGCACTTAAAAGATCTTTTTTGTAAGCCAGAGCTTCTTGCTTTATTTCTGCAACATGCATCTCTTGCTCAAGAGAGTCTTTTACCGTTCCTATGGTCTTTTTCACACTTCTAAAGAATTTTGCTACATCTACCATTGCACTAGGAAGCTTGTCGGGACCTAGAAACAAAATAGCGATAATAGCGATAATTAATATTTCACCAAATCCTAAACCAAACATATTAAACCTTTATATTTACATAAATAAACGCATGATTCTAACGAAAGAATGTTTAAAGATACTTCAAGCACAGACAAATAGCGTAATCTCATCAGCCAGTAGATAATCAAGGTTGTAAAATCTTCCCTTTAGAGAATCAAGTTTTTTTTCATCCACTAATATGTTGGCTCGTTTGAGCTCATTTTGTGAAAACACTTTTTCATCAACTCCGACACACGATCGAAATCCTAAAAAAATTTGCTCTATTTTTTTGTCTTCATTGCTTAAAGTTTCAATTTTTATGTTGAAAGGATTTGCAATATACTCTTCTATAATAGTAGTCGGATAGAATCTCTGAGAATCCATTTTTCCTACAGCTCCGCTTCCCAGTCCTATATAATCTTTGTATTGCCAATAACCAAGATTATGACGGCTTTGATATTTACCGAAGTTACTTATCTCATATTGGTGAAATCCATGTGCTTGTATTGCATCAAAGAGCCAAGTTGTGACTTTCAATATTTCTTTGGACATATGCGGTTTACGCTCAAAAGGAGTTCCCTCTTCTATAGTCAAAGCATAAGCACTGAGATGATTTATCGGCAGAGAAAAGGCGGTTTCCAAATCATATTCCAAGAGTTCCTTTGTGTCATATAAAGTTGCATAAATCAAATCAAGCGAGATATTCTCAAAACCGATTTCGGCTGCATTCATGATTGCAGTTTTTGCTTCTTCGCTGTTATGGGCTCTGTTTAAAAGTTTGAGTTTGTCATTATTAAAACTCTGTACACCAAAGCTAATACGATTTACCCCAAGTTTCCACATGCCAAGAAGCCACTCTTTTGTTGCACTATTGGGATTAGCTTCACTTGTTATCTCAATTCCACATGCCAAGTAATTTTTTAATAAATCGAATATAGGTTGGTAGAGCTCCGGTGAAACAGTAGACGGAGTGCCTCCTCCGATAAAAACTGTTTCTATGCTTTGTTCTTGAACATGAAATCTTTGAAGTTCAGATTGCAGTTGGGCATAAAGTGCCTTCATATACTGCTCTTTGAGATGGAACTTATCTACATAAGAGTTAAAAGAGCAATAAAAGCATTTGGAATCGCAAAAAGGGATGTGTATGTATAGTAGCATATGCAATTATAGCAAAGTTATTTTGATTCGTTTCAATAATGATTTATCGAGAATTATATTATTTTAATTGCATCTTCTGTATAATTTCTTCTATATATATTATAGGTGATGTTATGAGTAAAAAAGAGTCGTATCGTCCTAATGTTGCGATGATTATCGTATCGAATAATTATCCGCAAAAGATAGAAATTTTTATAGCACAAAGAAATGATTTGACAGAGATTTGGCAGTTTCCTCAAGGTGGAATTGATGTCGGCGAGGAAGTCCAAGAAGCTCTTTTTCGTGAACTGAAAGAGGAGATTGGAACGGATAAAGTAAAAATTATTGCGGAATATCCCGAATGGATCTCTTATGATTTTCCTGAGAAAATAGCGCAAAAAATGAAGCCGTATAAAGGGCAAACACAGCGATATTTTTTACTCAAACTTAAAAAAAGTGCAAATATTGATTTGAATACAAAACATCCTGAGTTTATATCGCACAAATTTGTAAGCGTTGAAGATGTTTTGAATCATACTGCACATTTTAAAAAGCCTGTATATGATACGGTAATACAATATTTTATAAAAGAGGGTTTTCTTTAACATGTTAATAGTACAAAAATTTGGCGGAACAAGTGTAGGCGATTTGGAGAGAATCCAAAATGTTGCAAATCGTGTCAGCGAAACAAGAAAAGCCGGTAATGAAGTCGTAGTAGTAGTTTCTGCAATGAGCGGAGAGACGAATAAACTGGTTGCATATGCAGAGCATTTTTCTTCTAATCCACAGAAAACTGAGTTGGATATGCTCTTAAGTTCAGGAGAAAGAGTAACAGCTTCACTTCTTGCAATTGCACTTAATGAGATGGGCTGCAAGGCTGTTTCTATGACAGGGAGAAAAGCAGGGATTATTACTGATAATCTTCATACAAAAGCACGCATAGAAGAGATTAATCCTATAGCAATGCGTAATGCTTTGAATGAAGGTCAAATTGTTGTTGTTGCCGGTTTTCAAGGGGTGTCTGCCGAGGGAAATGTTACGACTTTGGGCCGCGGCGGAAGTGATCTCTCTGCCGTTGCAATTGCAGGGGCACTGCAAGCTGATTTGTGTGAAATATACACGGATGTAAGCGGTATATTTACAACAGATCCAAGGATTGAGCCAAAAGCGAAAAAGCTCAATCGTATCTCTTATGATGAGATGCTAGAGCTTGCGAGTTTGGGCGCAAAAGTACTTCAAAACCGTTCAGTAGAATTGGCAAAAAAATTAAATGTAAATTTAGTCACAAGAACAAGCTTCTCACACGAGGAGGGCACATTAATCACTAAGGAAGAAAATATTATGGAAAAACCATTAGTTAGCGGAATAGCACTAGACAAAAATCAAGCGCGCGTCTCTTTGCGAGGAGTCAAGGATAGACCGGGGATAGCATCAGAAATTTTTAATAAATTGGCGAATAACAACGTCAATATTGATATGATTATTCAAAATGTAGGTCATGACGGCTCTACAAATATAGATTTTACCGTACCAAAAAGTGATTTGAATGATGCAAAAAATGTTGTGCACGCTTTTTTAGATAGCTGTGATATTAAAGAAGAATCTTATGATGAGGATATCTGCAAAGTTTCTATCGTTGGAGTAGGGATGAAATCACATACGGGCGTAGCTGCAAAAGCATTTTCAACGATGGCGGCAGAGAATATCAATATTCATATGATTTCAACATCAGAAATAAAAGTATCGATGGTTATCGCTGAAAAGTATGCAGAATTGGCAGTGAGAAGTTTACATAACGCCTACCGGTTGGATAAGTAAACCTCTTTTATGCAGACTTTTGCACAGTGGAGTTTAGATGCCATCAGGGAAGAGGGTGCAGGTCTGAGCTGGCTCGAAGAGCAAAGATTTGATTGGACTACTACTTTATCTCAAGCCCTTGGACAAATTTTAGAGGGTAAAGTACTTATCATTATTACGGATGAGAAGCGTAAGTGGTTTGAGACATATATTCTTAGTACAATTAACAGCGTCTCGGTTGAGCGACCTTTGATCCCTATAATAAGTGTTGAAAGTTTGTACCAGCACTATAATACTATCAGCGGAGGGGAGATGATAGATTTGCTCGATGATATGATTTCTCTCTCTTACTCTGATAACTATTTTTTTTGGTACATAGGAAAAGGGGATGATAAAAGAGCTGATTTGGCAAAAAGAAAAGATAGTAGTTATTTTTGGATTTTTGATGAAGATTTTCACAGTGCTTTTACGTTGAAATCTTATGACCCTATTTTAGATATCAAACTTTTACAACTTTTTCGTATTTTTAATGCATCTCTAAATGCGACAATGTTTGGAGAGGTTGATGTTAGTTCATGATAATAAAAAATCTCATATATTAATTGCAACAGAGATAGATAAAGAGTTTCAAAGACTCAAAGAAGCTTTGAAACCAAATAGAGTTGTTGGGTTTATAAGTGAAAAGTTTCTTTTAGAAGATGCCAAAGCCGTGATAGCAGAAGCATATATTAGCGAATCGCAAACAAAATATATTGTAATGGGAGCTTATGAATTTCATCCCGTATCCCAAAACTCGCTGCTCAAAGTCTTGGAAGAGCCTCCTCCTCATATAGAATTTATTATTATCTCTCCGACAAAATCAATTCTGCTTCCCACTGTTCGTTCTAGGTTGCCTATAGTGCAAGGGGAAACAATCCGTGAAACAATACATTTAGATTTGAATTTAGCTAGAGTGGATTATGCACAAATCTTTGCTTTTTTAAAAGAACACGCAAGAGTAAAAAAATCTGAAGCAAAAATGATACTTCAAGCGCTCTATTTTAGAGCTACTGTTGTTGATATGCTTATTTTATCCTCTTCACAATTGGATAATTTTGATAAAGCATACAGACTTTTAGAGCTCAATGCAAGACCGCAAAGTGTTTTGGCTATGATTATTATGAGCTTTGTAAGAGAAAGATAGAATGCAGGTAGAAAAATTATCTCATGATATTGATGCCAAAAAAATTCTTACAAGCTTAGGTGTGGATGGTGGAGGTATTGATATTTTAGCATCCAAAATGAAACACCATATCCTTTTCATTAGAGACTTGCATGTAGGCGCTGCAAATATTTTAAAGCAGGATGCACTTTCTATCGGTGCAGATTTGGCTGTTCCAAGAGGAACGGTGATAGCTGCTACACAATATGTGGATTGTATACTTATAGCAACACAAAAACAGCTGCAACTCCTAAGTAAAAAGGAATTGTCTCAACCTTTTGGCTTGAAGGAGCTAGCGCTTTCTTTGAAAAAAATAACTAAAATAAAAAAGCCTCGGCATGTGGAAATAATGGGTGTACTTAATGCCAACGAGGATAGTTTCTATGAGGCAAGCAGATTTCAAAAAAATAGGGCGATAGATGCTATTATACAAATGATAAGAGATGGGGCAGATATTATAGATATTGGGGGAGTTTCTTCCCGTCCCAATGCACAAAAAGTAAGTGCTGAGGAAGAGCTTCGAAGATTAAAGCCTATCTTTGAGAGTATCAAAAAAGAAAGAGTTTTTGAAAAAGTAAGGTTGAGTATTGATAGCTATGTGCCTGAAGTTATTTCGTATGCTCTTGAGTCGGGTTTTACAATCGTAAATGATATTACGGGACTAGAAAATGATGAGGTTTGTAAACTTTGCGCTGCATATAATGCCACATCTATCATCATGCATATGCAAGGCACTCCTCAAACGATGCAAGATAATCCTCAATATAAAAGTGTTCTCAGCGATGTATATTCTTTTTTAGAACAAAGAGTGCAAAAAGCTGAATCCTTTGGAGTAAAAGATATAATAATTGATATTGGGATAGGTTTTGGCAAAACAGTTGAAGATAATCTTTGCTTGATAAAAAATTTAGAAGGCTTTTTGACTCTTGAAAAAGATATATTAGTGGGTGCTTCGAGAAAATCGATGATAGATAAAATCCATAGCGCAACTATTGAAGAGAGATTACCGGGAACACTTGCATTGCACATAGAAGCAGTGAGAAACGGAGCATCCATTTTACGGGTACATGATGTTGCCGAACATAAACAAGCATTAAATATACATAAGGCTTTCAATGAGATTGAATAAAATGGATATATTATGAAATTTCCAATGATCGGCGATATTGCTAGTAAAATAACTACGGTAGTGAATATTGATGATTCTGTCGGTTGTGCAATAGAGATTATGCTCAAGTATGAGCATAGAAATGTTGTTGTGAGGGACAAAAGTGATTATCGTCTTTTGAGCGTCATGGATGTTTTATCTTTTCAAACAAAGAACTTAGATTTAAATACTAAATTAGATGTTTTGCAATTGTCACAAATACCCGTTATCAAGAAACATAAAAATGTTTTAGATACTTTAGAGTTTTTAAATTCAGGAATCGATTATATTTGTGTTTTAAATTCCGATAATTCTCTTTACGGTATTGTCTCACACACAGATATCACGAGCAATATCGATCCCGATACTCTCATGGACAATTACCGTCTGCAAGATTTTTTAAAACTCAATCGCAGAATGAAGTGGGTGAATAAAGACGATAAAACTTCTGAGTTACTAACTGAAATGAGATCAAGTTCTTTTGATAATGTCATCATTGTGGAGAATTTAAAGCCAATCGGTATCTTGACGACAAAAGATGTAATGAGACTTATAAAATATAAAAAAAACTTAAATTTGCCTGTTTCTTGTCATATGTCGTCTCCTGTTGAAACTATTAATAAAAATTCATCTATTAAGCAGGCTCTATCCTATATCAAACAAAAACATTATAAAAGAGTTGTAGTCACCGATGATGAGGGACTATTAGCAGGTGTAATAACACAAAAAGAACTCATAAGTCTATCGTATTCTAAGTGGGCAATACTTATGAAGGATTATCAAGAAGAGTTAAGGGAACTCAACAGTATACTTGAGAATAAAAACAAAGAATATGAGGCAATGGCTTCGACTGATTCTCTCACTGGGCTTTATAATCGTTATAAGTTTTCTGAACTTTATCTTAGCTCCTATACGGCAATGTTGCAAAGAAATAATAAGATGTCTTTGATTTTACTTGATATTGATTTTTTTAAAAAAGTAAATGACACATATGGACATAATATTGGAGATATTGTATTAATTCAGATAGCTAAAGTATTATTGAAAAACTTAAGAAATATAGATATAGTTTGTAGATGGGGAGGGGAAGAGTTTGTTGTGCTTCTCCCCACTTCCACACTTGAAAATGCTTATGATTTAGGTGAAAAATTACGAAAATATATAGTAGAGTTAGAAATTGATATGGTCGGTCATGTAAGTGCTAGTTTCGGTATAACTGAAATCATAGCTGGTGAGATGATGGAAGATGCCATTGAAAGAGCAGATCAGGCTCTTTATTTGGCAAAAAATAGCGGAAGAAATTGTGTAAAAACGGATAAAGACTGTAGAATAGAAATTTTCTAATTCTACAAATTCCACATGCCGTGTCGGCATGTGGAATTAAAGCATAATTCCTTTAATCATGTAAAATAAAATACCCGAAAGAAGAGCCGCCGCTGGCACGGTAATAATCCATGCAGCAATAATTTTTTTGATAGCATCTCTTTTTACATATTCAACTTTATGTGCGCGTTTAATATGTTTTTTTGTTGTTTTTATTGTTTGTTCTTCTTCTTGTATCTTTTTTTGCAACTTAA
>DZBD01000082.1 GCA_022729795.1 Sulfuricurvum sp.
AAAACCAAAGAAGTCCAATAAAAAACCCAGCTGCCAATACAGCTCTTTTGGGGATGTATAGAAGCATCGCAAGCGCACTGATTCCCAGCAAAGTATTGAGCAGCTTGTATGTGAAACCGTAAAATTCCAAATAGATAAAAGCGCTAAATAGCAAAGCCGTGAACATTCCACATGCCATGTCCAAAAACAAAGGGTTCATTTTTAATTTTAGGTTATTGAGTTTTTTAATCATATGAAATTATAGTGTATTCAGTCTCATATTAATATAATTCTTGTATAATCGCCGCAATTTAATTTGATAAAGGAACTTTGACTATGGAAATTATAAGTCAGTTATTACCGTTTGTATTTTTAATCGCAATTATGTATTTTGTGATTATACGCCCGCAACAAAAAGAGGCTAAATCTAAAAAAGAGATGATTGAAGCTCTTAAAAAAGGTGACAAAGTAGTTACTAACGGTGGCTTTATCGTAATAGTATATAAAGTTGAAGAAAATTTCTTAAGTGTAAAAATGAATGAAGACGTTGTTGTTAAAATTACTAAAGAATCTATTGCTAGAAAGTATGAGGATGAAGCTTAATTATCGCATAGCAATTTTTGCACTGGCAATCGTTTTTGGAGTATTTTACTCAATCCCGTCTCTATTTCAGACACAAGAGGGCAAAAAAATTACTCTTGGACTGGATTTACAAGGCGGTCTGCATATGCTTCTTGGAGTCAAAACAGAGGAAGCGACACTCTCACGTATCAAATCAATAACAGCTAGCGTAAAACATTTTACGGATAAAAAAGATATCTTGGTTGATAATCTCGACTTCGATGAATCCGGAATCACTTTTTCACTTTTGGATGCCGATGAAGTTTCCTCTGTTAAAAAATACTTGTCTGAGATCGAAGGGTTACAAGTAAGTATTGAAGGTGAAAAGTTTTCTTTGACTCTTAGTAATGAAGAGATAGAAAAAACAAAAAAACAGGCTATCTCTCAGGCAATAGAGACAATCAGAAATAGACTTGACCAGTTTGGATTGACAGAGCCGATTGTAGCACGTCAGGGTGAAGAAAAAATTCTTGTCGAGCTTGCAGGGATTAAAACCGCAGAAGACGAACAGCGTGCGAGAGAACTTATTTCTCGTGCAGCGAAACTCGAACTTATGGCTGTGGATGAAGATAGAAATGCCAGAGTTTACAACATGAGCAGCGGCGACGCAGCATCGTATGGGGATTTGATTTTGGAAGATGCTAAAAATCCTCAAATAAAATATCTTGTTCATGAGATACCGATTTTGGATGGAGGGATGCTTACAAATGCATCTATGGGATTTGATCAAAATAATCGCCCGTTAATCAACTTTTCGCTAAATGCCGAAGGTGCTGAAATTTTTGGAGATTTTACAGGCAAAAGTGTAGGTAAACGTCTTGCGGTAGTTCTTGATGGAAAAGTGTATTCTGCTCCAAATATTAACGAAAGAATCGGTGGCGGAAACGGTCAAATTTCAGGAAGCTACACGGTTGAAGAGGCGAAAGATTTAGCTATTGCTTTGCGTTCAGGCGCACTTTTGGCTCCGATATATTTAATGGAGAAACGTTCCGTTGGACCAAGTTTGGGTGCAGAGAGTATCCAAGCAAGCTTAATTGCTCTTGTTGGTGGATTTATGCTTGTAGTCGTATTTATGCTTGTGTATTACAGAGCAGCAGGGGTGATAGCAAATATTGCGCTTGTTGCAAATATATTGATTATTTTAGCGGTGATGTCGCTTTTTGGAGCGACGCTTACTCTTCCGGGGATGGCAGGTATCGTTTTGACCGTGGGGATGGCAGTAGATGCGAATGTTATTATCTTAGAGAGAATACGAGAACTCTTAAGAGACGGGATTTCTATGCAAAAGTCTATTGAAGACGGCTATTCAAATGCAATGCGTGCTATTGTGGATGCCAACATTACGACTTTGATTGCCGCAGTCGTATTGTATGGATACGGAACAGGTGCTATTAAAGGATTCGCTATTACGATAAGCATAGGTATCTTAGCTTCGATGCTTACCGCAATTTTAGGTACGCACGGTATCTATCAGATGCTTGAAAATAAAATGAAAAAAAGTAAAAATAACCTTTTTTGGTTTGGAATAAAGGGTTAACTATGGAATTTTTTAAATACGCAAATTCATTGAATTTTATGGGAAAATCGAAATTCGCACTTATCCTCTCGATTGTATTTGTTTTGTCTTCTTACGCTCTTTTGGCTACGAAAGGTTTGAATTTCGGTGTTGATTTTGCGGGCGGTACGATTATTCAAGTGAAATATGACAAAGCAGCACCTATTGATGAGATGCGAGAAAAGCTCAAATCAAATTCTCTTTTTGATAATGGCTCAATCACCGAATTCGGTTCACCGGAAGAGGTCGTAATTCGTATGAAAACTACCTCAGGCGATGTGAACATTGATATCGGAGATGTGACTCGTGAAACTCTCAAAGGAACGGGAAATTACGAAGTTCGTCGTGTGGATATCGTCGGTCCAAAAGTCGGGAATGAACTCAAAGAAAAAGGGATGATGTCTCTCTTTTTGGCAATTATCGGTATTTTAATCTATGTTGCATTTCGATTTGAATGGCGTTTTGCGCTTGCTTCGGTTATAGCGCTGGTTCATGATATTTCTATTGCGATTGGAGCGATTTCCCTTGTAGGTTTGGATGTAAATCTTGATGTATTGGCAGCACTTTTAACAATTCTCGGATATTCTCTTAATGACACGATTATAGTATTTGACCGTATTCGTGAAGAGATTACGGGGACTAAAAGTGCCGATTTGGCAGAGACTATTAATGACTCCGTTACAAGAACTTTATCAAGAACTACACTGACATCTTTGACTACTTTTTTAGTTATTCTTACTTTGTTTATGTTTGGCGGGGAAATTATTCATCCTTTTGCTTTTACTATGCTTGTGGGCATTATAGTCGGGACCTATTCTTCTATTTTTGTTGCATCTCCTATACTTCTTTGGTTTGGTTTTGATATCAAAAATTATCATATGAAGCTTTCTGAAAAAGCAAAAAGAGAAGCTGAAAAAGATAGGATTAGAGCACAATACGAATCCGGTGTAATGTGAAAATGAAAACCGCGACAAAATCAAATTAAGGACAATAGTATGGATTGGGGCAAAGTTATATACGTATTTTTTTCGTTAATGAGTTTAACATCTATTGCAGGATTTATATATGAGCACAGTGCAGTTGCATTATTTATGGCTGCAAGCCTAAATCTTGTTTCAACATTTTTAAAAATAGGTGTGAGAAATTTACTCTCAGCCGAGCTTTTAGCTTCATCGCTCGTAGCTGATTTGCACCTCATTCCGGGATTTATATACTTAGAAGTTGCAGGAAATCTTGAATGGGCGATTGCCTTGGCGTACGGTGCACTTATCGCAAATGTATTCTCTATGGGACTTGTTTATATAGAGAGTATGAAAACGCACGAAGAATATTAGGAGAATTGTTTGGAATACAATCCGAAAGATTTAGAAAAAAAGTGGCAAAATTTTTGGAAAGAAAACAGAAGTTTTGAGCCTAGCGAAGACTTTAGTAAAGAAAAAAAATATATATTAAGTATGTTTCCATTTCCAAGCGGAAGACTTCATATGGGGCATGTGAGAAACTATACCTTAAGTGATGCTTTTGCCCGTTACTACAGACAGCAAAATTTTAACGTATTGCATCCGATTGGTTTTGACAGTTTTGGTATGCCTGCCGAAAATGCTGCTATCAAAAACGGTTCACACCCAAAATCTTGGACATATGAGAATATTGAGTATATGAAAAATGAGTTTTATTCTCTTGGTTTTTCATTCTCCCGCGAGAGGGAACTTGCAACTTCTGATGAACTTTATACGAAGTTTGAACAGGCGTTCATTATCGATATGTATGAAAAAGGGCTTCTCTACCGAAAAAAAGGTTTACTCAATTGGTGTCCCCACGACCTGACTGTTTTAGCTAACGAGCAAGTAGTAGAGGGGTGTTGCTGGAGATGTGATACGCCTATAGTTAAAAAAGATATGAACCAGTATTATTTCAAAATCACTCAGTACGGCGATGAACTTTTGGATGATTTGAAAAAACTTGAAGGCGGATGGCCAAAACAAGTGCTTACAATGCAAGAAAATTGGATAGGAAAATCCAACGGATTAGAATTTAATCTATTTTTTGAGCAAGATTCCCTTTCTAAATTAAAAAATTCCTTTGAGAGTTTTGACGTGTTTACGACAAGACCGGACACGATTTACGGAGTAAGTTATGCCGCTTTAGCTCCTGAGCATGAAATCGTGAAATACATGATTGAGAACGCTCTTTTGGATTCACAGACAATCGCAGCTATAAACTCTATGAAAAATACATCTTCCATAGAGAGACAAAAAGAAAAAAGCGGAGTGCCTTTATATTTGGATGTTCTTCATCCTCTTACTGGTAAGAAGATTCCGGTTTGGGTGGCTAATTTTGTTCTTATGGACTATGGTAGCGGTGCGGTTATGGCTGTTCCTGCCCACGATGAGCGCGATTTTGATTTTGCTAAAAAATACGATTTGCCGATATATGCGGTAATTGCCCCTTATGAAGGGCAATTGAATCCTGATGCCGCATTTACGGAAGCGGGGAAACTTTTTAATTCAGAAAATTTTGACGGTATGAACTCAAAAGAGTCTCAAGTGCATATTATAGAATATTTTGAAACTCGCAATCTTGGCAAAAAAACTACCAATTATAAGCTCAAAGACTGGGGTGTGAGCCGTCAAAGATATTGGGGTGCACCTATCCCTTTCGTGCATTGTGATGAATGCGGTCTTGTGATGGAGAAAAAAGAAAATCTCCCTATCGCTCTTCCCGAAGATATAGAGATTACGGGAGAGGGAAATCCCTTAGAAAAACATCCTACTTGGAAATATTGCAAGTGTCCGGCATGTGCAAATGAGGCAATTCGTGAAACAGATACGATGGATACCTTTGTAGAATCTTCATGGTATTTTTTACGCTTTTGTGCTTCTAAAGAAAACTGGGAAAAAGAAGCTTTTTCTTCGCAGCAGATACGATATTGGATGGGTGTCGACCACTATATCGGCGGAATTGAGCACGCTATTTTGCATCTTTTATATGCAAGATTTTTTACAAAAGTTTTTCGTGATTTGGGATATCTCAATTTTGACGAGCCGTTTGATAAGCTTTTGACACAGGGAATGGTACTCAAAGACGGTGCCAAAATGAGTAAATCCAAAGGCAATACCGTAGACCCTGACGCGCTTATAGAAAAGTACGGTGCGGACACGGCGAGACTTTTTATACTCTTTGCTGCCCCTCCGACACAAGAGTTGGAGTGGAATGACAGCGCAGTCGAGGGTGCTTACAAGTTTATTAAAAGATTTTATGACAGAACTTCGCGTATCTACAAAACAGACACGCTTCCCGTAATAGAACACGCTCTTTTGTCCAAAGAAGAAAAATTTGCCAGAGTCAAAGTGTATGAAGCACTTGTACGTGCGAATGATGTTTATAAAGAAAAATACACATTTAATACAATGATTGCAGGTGTTATGGAAGCGATGAACGCTTTAAATTTACAAACCGATGCAGATATTTGGACAGAGGGATATTGGATACTCAGTGCTATTATGGAGCCTGTTATTCCTCATGTTTGCTGGGATGTGAGTAAGGAATATTTTTCTCTCAAAAACCTCTCAGCGCAAAAAGTTCTTGAGGAAGTTTTTGTAGTAGAGAGCCTTAAATTCGGTGTCTCTATTAACGGCAAAAGTCGAACAGAGATAGAAGTGGCGGTTGGCGAGTCTAATGAAAATATTATCGCATTAGCCAAAGAGAGTGCCGCAAAATGGCTTGAGGGGATGACAATAGTCAAAGAGATAGTTGTTCCCGGCAAGTTGGTCAATTTAGTAATAAAAGCTTAAAAGTCATGAGGAGAAAATACTTTGTGCATCTGAGAACTCTTCTCTCATCTCTTCTTGTGCTTTTTATTTTCTCGGCATGTGGATATAAACCTAGTGCACAATTTTCCAGAGATGTTATAGGGGAGAGAGTCAGTACAAATGTGCTTATCTCTGGGCAAGACCCTGAAAATACGGTGCTTATAAAAGATGCGGTAAATGAAGCCTTAGTCAAAATATTTCATAGCTCCCTAGTAAGTCGCTCAGATTCTCAAACACATCTTGATATCAGTATTACAGAACCTTCATATACCCCTTTGCAATACGATAAAGACGGTTATGTTACGGGGTATAGGACACATCTTACTTTAAACATAAGCAGATATCATAATGGGCTCAGTAAAAAATATACCTCCGGCGGAACTTATGACTTTTCAATAGCGGCAAATGCCGTGATAACGGATCAAGAACAATTTGACGCCATAAAATATAGTGCTAAAAAAGCAATTAAGTCTTTTATAGCACAGGTAGCAGCCGAGGGTGCACGCACAAAAGAATAATTGAAAGAGGAATGTGGATATGACTATGCAAAGTATCATTAAAAAAGCTATTAAAAGACTTGAACTTGAAGGAAAGCTTTTAACACCGGATTATTATTTTGAAGCATTTTGTAAAGAGGCTGAAAAGGCGGGAAGAACCGTTGAAGATTGTAATCAGCTGAGTAAACTTTCCCAAACTTTAAATAAAGAGCTTCAAAAAGAGTTGACGCAATACAGAATAGCGACTATGGCAGAGCTTGTCCGTTTTCTTATTGCTAGATTAAACAGAACCAATCCCTCTCAGTGTTCTGAAATCGTAGAAGCGCAAAGTGTTCTTTTGAGAAGAGTTTTGCAGGTTATTGAAGTGTTGCACAATGAAGAAGCAAGCATGTTGGCGAGAAAAAGTATGGAGATTCTCAATGCAAGCCCCTCAGCTTCTCAGATAGACCAATTGAGGCAATTTTGGATTAATTTTATCACGACTTACGACGATACTTTTTTGAATAAATTAAGAGGTTTGGGAGAAGTTGATAACAAAAATTTAAAAAAAACGATTCAAAATTTGAATCTATCCTCCCCTTTGCTACAAGAGTCCTGGGGAAGCGACGGGTATTCAAAAATAGCTTCTTTGTTAATCTCCTCTTTTGTGCCGTCGATTGCTTCGAGTGTGAATGAAAAAATTGCGAGTTTAAGCGATAAAATAAGAAGCAATCCAAAAATCCTCGAGAGAATAGAAATCGAAAAAGAGGTAAAATCTGCCATTCTTCTAAGAATCGCATTGGACAAAAATTCTCTCAAAGAGATGGTGAAATCGCTTGACGGGATATTGGACAAGCTCTCCAATAGGCTCATTGACATGATAGAGCGCTCCGATAATTCTACGACTGAAATACAGCAGATTAAAAATGAGCTCAAATCTTACAATATGGATTCGGATTCAAATTTTACGACTGCCCATAAAAAGCTTTTTACGATTGCTTTGGCTCTGGAAGAAAATACGCAACTACTAAGTCAAGATTTGAAAAATCACAGCGGTGAAGTAGAGTCTCTGAGTAAAAAAGTGCATATGCTTGAGCAGGAATTAGCAGCGGTAAAACAAGAATCCAAAGAGGATTTTCTTACCAAGTTGTATAACAAAAGAGCGCTTGACGAGTTTATAAATATGAAAGAAGCGGAATTTGAAAGATATGGACGCAATTACTCTATAGTGATGTTTGATTTGGATCATTTTAAAAACGTGAATGATACTTTTGGACATGAAGCAGGGGATGCCGTATTGAGCGCCTTTGCACAAATCCTAAAAAAAGAGGCAAGAACCGTAGATGTTGTCGGAAGATTCGGCGGAGAAGAGTTTATGGCATTACTGAGTGAAACAGATACAGAGGGGGGAGCTATTTTTGCAGAAAAAGTGCGCAAGCACGTAGAAAAAGCCCGCTTTATGTATAAAGGTGACAGAATAAATGTGACGGTGAGTTCCGGAGTTTCTCAGAGAAAAAACCATACTTCAGCCAAAAATGCTATCAATTCCGCAGATGAATACCTCTACAAAGCAAAAAAAGAGGGCAGAAATCAGGTGGCATATAAATAAGCATGAGACTAGAAAACTTTTTACACGACAAACCTCTTTACTATGACACGATAGATTATACCCGTATGCCAAGGGTGTATGAAAAAATCAAATCGCATTTTGCAAAAACAAAAATTATCCATCTTATAGGAACAAACGGCAAAGGCACTACGGGGCGATTTTTGGCTTGGGCTTTATACTCTTTGGGCTATAGAGTAGGGCATTACACCTCTCCCCATATTTTGCGATTTAACGAAAGAATTTGGCTCGGCGGAGAAAATATAAGTGATCTGTCTTTGGAAAAAGCACACGAAAAACTGCAAAATATTTTAAGTCACCAAGATTCGGACGCACTCAGTTATTTTGAATATACGACCCTTTTGGCAATGATTGTGTATGAGGGGTGTGATTATGTGGTGATGGAAGCCGGTCTGGGCGGCGAACATGATGCTACGGCAGTTTTTGATAAAATCCTCACACTTGTAACACCTATAGGGATGGATCATGAAGCATTTTTGGGGAATACAATCCAAGATATTGCAAGAACAAAACTCAATGCTTTACAAAAAAGTGCAATCTTGGCAAAGCAGCCTTTTCCTGAGGTATATACGGTTGCCCGTGAAATTGCACAGACAAAATCTGTCAAAATATATAGGGTCGAAGATCTCATGCAACAGAACGACATAGAAAAAATAGCTGTAATTGCTCACAATTTATCTCTTCCTTTGTATCTTAGGGAAAATCTCATGCTGAGTATCGGTGCTTTAAAATATTTAAACATAGAATATCAAGAGAGTGATTTTAAAAACTCAAGATTATTTGGACGTTTGAGCCAAATAGCGGAGAATATTTGGATAGATGTCGGGCATAACCCTTTGGCTGCACAGGCGATTCTGGAATCTTTGCTTGGGGAGCATTATATTTTAGTCTATAACAGCTATAAAGACAAAAATTATAAAGAGATACTAGGTATTTTAAAGCCCATAATAGGGCATGTGGAAATCATCGCCGTGGATGAGAAAAGAATAGAATCAAAAGAAAATATCCAAAAAACATTAGAAGAGTTGCAAATACGACACTCTACGTTTGAGTCTATAAATCCACATGCCAAGTATCTTGTTTTTGGGTCTTTTAGTGTTGTGGAAAAATTTTTAAAATACAGCTACTTAACAAATTAGGAAAACGATGTCGCAAAGTGTACTATTTGAATATTTAAAAAAATCCCAAGCAATGGAAATTTTGATTTGTGAGGATATAAAAGAAGCGCGTGAGCTTGAGAGCGTCGCAAAATTTTTGAGTAAAGATGTCCTTGTTTTTCCTGATTTTCGAGCAAGCTACGGGGATGATTTACGCTCTTACAAAGAGGAACTTCACGCTCTTTTTGGCTGTTTAAGAAGCTATTACGCAGCCAAGAAAAAACCGCTTATTATCTCCCCGCTAAAAACGCTCCTTTTCCACATGCCAAAAGAGAAACTTCTCCAATCAATCACATTGGAATTCGGACAAAAAATTGAATTAAACTCTTTTAAAAAACAGATGCTTTTTTGGGGATACAACTTTGTAGATATGGTGCAAGTGGAGGGCGAAATCTCTTTTCGGGGGGATATCATAGATATCTTCACCCCCTCATTAGCCAATCCGATTCGTATCTCTTTGTTTGACAATGAGATTGAGCAGATAAAGTTTTTTGAGTTGGAATCGCAAAGAACGAACAAAGAGGAGCTCGATTCTGTTGCAATTAGCAGTGCTTTTTACTCTTTGGATGAGGCCGGATTTGATATACTGAATGAGAAAGTGCAAAAATCCCCTTTTGATGCTTTGGTAAAAGATGTTGCATCGCTTGGATACTGGCACCTTGATGAAAATGCCTCAAATTTCCTTGAAAATAAAAATGTAAAACTGATACGAAATCTTGAGAATCTTTTGAAAGATGCATACGGAATTAATCATCCTGTTGTCTCAAGAGAGTGCTTCAATCTGGATATTTTACCGGCTTCGGATGATGTCAAAGATATTGTCGTGGCCGATGTAGGGGCACTTTTAAAGGTGCATAAAAAGAAAAAAATAACGATTATAGCCGCAAACGAAGCTTCTATGAAACAGCTTGGAATCTTCGAACTTGAAAATATTCATCAGGTTTTTGCCCCTTATATCATCAATATCCTTACAAAAGAGGAGCTTATTGTCTCCCTCAATAAGGCAGATAAAAAACGCAGACGCAGAAAAAGCGGTATTTTGCTCGACGATTTAAAACCTGGCGATTATGTTGTGCATGAAGATTACGGAGTGGGGATATTTGAGGCGATTGAGCAGACGGAGATACTCGGCGGAGTGAAAGATTTTATCGTAATCAAATATGTGGGCGATGATAAGATTTTGCTTCCTGTTGAAAATCTTGATTTTATCGACCGTTATATTGCTTCGGGCGGCAGCGTACCTGTTTTGGACAGGCTAGGCAAAGGGAGTTTCGGCAAGCTCAAAGAGAGTGTCAAAAAGCGTCTTTTTGAGATTGCGGGTGCTATTGTCAATACGGCAGCCGAGC
>DZBD01000083.1 GCA_022729795.1 Sulfuricurvum sp.
ACACCACTGTCCGAATCAAACCGACATTGGTGTCCGATTTGAACCGTTTTTTGCATGGTTACAAAATTGTAATCTATAATTCATCTAAGATAATGCAACAAAGTCGCATTTAAGCAGCTAATAAGTACAATTCTTAAAAATTATTTTATAGGCATTGCAATGAAAAAAATCGTATTGACCGTGTTTCTTTTTCTCTCTTGTGAGATTTTTGCCAAGCCTACGGTGATTGTCAGTATCCTTCCCGAGAAAACATTCGTACAAAAAATCGCAAAAGATTTAGTTGATATTACGGTGATGGTGGAGGCGGGAAGTTCTCCACATGCCTACGAGCCGAAATCTTCGCAAATGGTTTCTCTCTCAAAAGCTGATGTTTACTTTACTATCGGAGTTGAGTTTGAGCATGCTTGGCTGGATAGATTTAAATCACAAAACCCTACACTTTTATTTGTAAATTTAAGCGATGCAATTCCTAAGATAAAGATAAGTGAACATCATCACCGTAAAGATGAACATGCAAAACACGACAAAGATGGCGGACTCGACCCACACACTTGGACTTCACCGGCAAATGTTGCTATTATGGCAGATGCCATTTATAAAATACTTGCTGAGTTGGATCCAAAAAACACGCAACTCTACAAAGCAAACCTAGAAGATTTTCTCAAAGAGATCCACGATACGGATACCAGAATCAAAGAAGCCATTCACAATTTAGCGCCAAAGAGTAAATTTATGGTTTTTCATCCATCTTGGGGCTATTTTGCAAAGGAATATGATTTAGTCCAAATCGCCGTTGAAGCGGATGGCAAAAATCCTAAACCAAAAGAGATGATTATGATAATAAAAGAGGCGAAAGAGGAGCGGGTAAAAGTGATTTTTACTCAGCCGGAATTTTCTGACAAAAGCGCCAAAATTATAGCCAAAGAGGCAAATGTACGAGTACAAAAAATATCTCCCCTTGATGCAGAATGGTCAAGCAATCTTATAAATATGGCAAAAGCAATTGCAAACAAAATTTAATTTACGCGTTATTGAAATAGCGGGACTCTCTTTTGCTTACGATAAAGAGTTGGTTTTAGAAAATATTAATCTCATAGTCAATCATAAAGATTTCCTTGTCTTCATTGGTCCAAACGGCGGGGGAAAAAGTACCCTTGTAAAACTTATTTTGGGAATCAACCCTATCCAAAAAGGTTCCATCAAAATTTTTGGAGAACCTCTTCAAAAAAGCCTGACTCAAATCGGTTATGTACCGCAAAATACAAATGTAAATACAAACTTCCCAATCAAGGCAATAGAAGTGGTAATGATGGGACACCATGCGCATAAACGAGCTATTGTTGGATACAAAAAAGAGGAGATAGCACATGCAATGCATGTGCTCGAACAAGTGGGGATGGAGAAGTTTGCTCACAAAAAAATAGGCTCACTCTCGGGAGGTCAAAGACAAAGGGTGATGATTGCAAGAGCACTTTGCTCTAACCCTAAAATTCTCTTGCTCGACGAACCGACCTCAAACATAGATGCAGACGGGCAAAAACAAATTTATGAACTTCTCCGTGAATTAAATAAAAAAATTACCGTTATCGTAGTCAGTCATGACCTCTCCGTCGTTCTTCAATACGCTACAAAGGTTGCGCATATCAACAAAAAACTTTCTTTTCACGATTTAGAGTCTCTGCAAAAAGAGTTTGATTTGAGTAATAATGCACATATCTGCGAAGTTGAACTTTTACAAATGTTAGGAAAACGCTCATGCTAGAAGCACTCTCGTATGAATTTATTCAAAATGCTATCATAGCGGGAATTTTAGTCAGTCTAGTCTGCGGAATAATCGGCTCACTCATCGTTGTAAACAGAATGGTTTTTCTAGCAGGGGGAATTGCACATGCCGCATACGGAGGGATTGGAATAGCAATTTTTGCAGGTTTTTCCATATTTTTAGGGACTACTCTTTTTGCAGTCGTCACAGCACTTATAATGGCATTTGTGACTATCAAACAAAGAGAAAATATAGACACTTTTATAGGTCTCATATGGGCTGTCGGTATGGCAATCGGTATTATTTTGGTCGATTTGACTCCCGGTTATAACGTCGATTTGATGAGCTACCTTTTTGGTTCGATTTTGGCTGTCAATAGAGAAGATTTATATTTTATGGGTGCTCTTTTTACAATCATTGTTTTTGTGATGACTTTTTGGTATAGAGATATTTTGTCCGTTTCTTACGATAGCGAATATGCCGCACTCAGTGGGATAAATGTCAACTTTTTTTACACGCTTATACTTATTTTATCTGCACTTACGGTTGTTATCGCTATAAAAGTTGTCGGTCTTATATTGGTTATAGCCCTTTTGACTATTCCAATCTACATCGCTCAAACTATATCATCTTCTTTGTATGTCATGATGATTATTTCGGGATTGGCTGCATCTGTTTTTACGATTACGGGGCTTTGGCTCTCTTATAGTTTTGATCTCACATCCGGTGCATCTATTATTTTGGTCTCAGCTGCGGCGCTTACGGTATTTATGATTATTCACAGGCTTAGATGAAAAAATTTCTTTTTATATTTTTACTCTTTCAAACGCTTCTTTTGGGATGTGCCGAATGCCAGCTGATGAAACCGACGGCACACATATCTATCAACATAGATATTGACAAGAAAACGGTTAAAAATATTCATATAAAATGGACTTTTTCAGAAATTTTTTCTCAAGAACTGCTCATAGAATACGATAAAAATCACAATAAAAGACTGGATAAAAAAGAACTCAGTGCCGTGCTTAAGACGACACTTGATTATCTTATCAAAAAAAATATGCTCACCAAGCTTGAGTATGCAAATAAAGATGAAATAAGCACGACACTGACCCCGAAATACCAAAATTTTGAGATTACGATGGTGGAAAATGTTCTTGTATTTACCTATGATGCATTGATAAACAAAGAGATTCAAGATAAGTCCTCCCTCTCTTTGACTTTTATCGATGATGAATCCAATTTTGCTTTTTTGATAGCAGATGTAAACCTAAGTGATTCAGAACTTTATCACAATAAAAATCTTTATCTTTTTACCGCTTCAATATTTTTTAGCACAACGGCACTTGAAAATAAAGTAGAATTAACACAAGATGTAAATGTAACAAAACAAGAGGAGATAAAAATACCTCAAGAAAAAGTATCTCTTCAAGCAGGGATATTACAAGAGAGTATTGCAAAAATAAAGTCTCTTTTTGAGTCTATTCAAGATGAAAAAAATCCGCTTACATACTTATTTTTGCTCTTTTTCGCCTATATCTACGGTGTTATCCATGCTCTAGGACCCGGACACGGCAAGACCTTGGTAGCGAGTTACTTTTTATCGAACGAGAGATCATACGCTAAGGCTTTGTATATATCTGCCGCCATAGGATTTGTGCATACATTTTCAGCTTTTTTGCTTACTCTGGTTATTTACTTTATGGTGAATACGTTTTTGGTGCAGTTTGTCAATGACGCAGTTTTTTATACCACAAAAATATCGGCACTAATTATCATTTTTATCGCTGTATATCTGATATACAAAAAGTATAAAGTCTACAAAAAGATAGAGCAAATGAACGTAGCACCAAAATATAATTTTAGCAAAACACCCCATCTCTCCTCGTGCGGGTGTAATTCGTGTAAAGTAGATAATAACTCAACCGATATAGCGCTCATTATCTCGGCGGGGATAATCCCCTGTCCGGGAACAACAACCATATTTATTTTTGCAATCTCTTTAGGTTTGTACTATGCAGGGTTTGTATCGGCACTTGTAATGAGCTTGGGAATGAGTACGATTATATTTTTCTCAGCTCTACTCAGTACGGTCGTGCGTAAAAAAACAGCGGACAAAAGCAGCATTCTGAAAAAATATTTGGAGTACGGAAGTTTGTTTATCATATTGGTATTAGGAATTTTTTTACTCTCGGCATAAAGTGAACAAATTTACTATACCGAATACAGCTGTTTTTGCAGTTCCCTTGGCATGTGGAAACGCTAAAACTTTCTCCAAAAACTTGGAACAAAAACCAATAAAAAAGTAAAAATTTCAAGTCTTCCCATAATCATTCCTATAGATAAAACCACTAAATCCCAAGTGTCGAAAAAGGAATAATTTTGCGCAGGTCCCGTCTTCACAAATCCCGGACCTATATTGCCTACACATGCCAAAGATGTTGAGAGGGAAGTCATCATATCATAGCCCGAAGCAAAAAGATAAAAAGTAATGAGCGTATTTGTAATCACAAAGAGCAAAATGAAGGCAAAAGTCATCCATACTATAGAATTCGCAATCGGTGAACCGTTTATAAAAATATTCACAATGGCGTTGGGATGGAGGATTTTTTTGAGCTCCGAATAAATAACCTTCATAGAAACCACATACCGTATTATTTTTATTCCGCCCGCAGTTGAGCCCCCGTTTCCGCTTGCTAGCATTGCCAAAAATGCAAGTGCAACACACATTGGTCCCCATGTTTCATAATCAAGAGAAGCGAACCCCGTTGTACTCATCAAAGAAGCGATAGTAAAGGCGGCATGTGTAAATGATTCAAAAAACGCCATATCGCTATTGCCGTAATGAGATAGGGTCATAGCCGCAGAGAGTACCGCAAATGCTATCAAATACCACATTGTCTCCTCATTTTTATACCCTTGCAAATCTCCTCTAAAAACTCTAAGATGCGCCAAAAACGTAATTCCTGATATCACCATAAAAAATGTAGTAGTCCATAATATAAATGGGGTGTCAAATGCGCCCATCGAACTGTTTTTAGTAGAAAATCCACCCGTTGAAATGGTGCTAAAGGCATGATTTACCGCATCAAAAACACTCATCCCCCCGAGATACAAAAGTAATCCGTCCGCTAGCGTCAAAAAAATATATATTCCCCATAAACGCATTGCCGTATCTTTTATTTTAGGGGTAGATTTGTCAAGTTTTATACCGCTGGATTCTGCTTTGAAAAGCGCCAACGAACCGCTCGGATTTATCAAAGACAAAAGTCCTACTCCAAGAACCAAAATACCCATTCCCCCTAGCCAATGCATAAGACTGCGCAGGAGAAGAATCATGTTTGGCAGTGCCTCTATATCGGCATAGATAGTGGCTCCCGTTGTGGTAAAACCGCTAATAGACTCAAAAACAGCCTGCATAAAAGTGATGTGGCTATACATCCACAAAGGAATTCCCCCTGCTAAGCCGACCAATATCCAGATGAGATTTACGCTCAAGATTCCGTCTTTGAGTGAGAGGACGATATCATGAGACTTGAGAGTCCAAAAAATAAAAGCGTTGAGCAAGAAAAATAAAACATCAAACACTAAAAAAGGGACGATATCCTCATGATAAAAATAGCCCGTAACAATAGGAACAAGGAAAAAGAGACTCAGATACATCCCCATCGCACCAAGGAGTTTTGTGATATTTTTTAAAGTTTGTTTATCCAAATTCGCGCCTCTTCTTCTTTGATACGAACACAAAATGCCATAACAACAATTGTATTGCTAATTATATAGCTGTCGTTAAATATCGTAAGTTCATCTTTGGCTACGATATAAGAAACGATTCCACTGCTAATAAGAGGTTTGATAACTTGATCTTTATTTGACATTTCTCTAACGAAACAAAGAGCAGAACCTCCGCAAAAGTGTTTTTCATTGACCACGGCATTAGAACCGATAATCTCCATAATAGAATTATATGCATTTACTTTTGGTCCCCGAACAACCACAATTCCAAGGGAGTGCATTAAATTGTAATGCTCAATATCATTATTGATTGCAATTACTTTTGGTACACCGTGTTCCTTTGCTTCGATACATTTAATGATATTTTCTTCATCGTTTGTGGTGGAGGCGATAATCATATCAGCGTTTTTAAGCCCCTCGTCATCATAAAGTCTAAAGTCCCCGTATTTACTGTTAATTATCGTAGCACTGCTTTGTAAAATCTCGGATGCTTTTTTACATTTGTTTAAATCTTTCTCTATGAGTTTGATTCTGACACCATTTTCTCCAAGCATTTGCGCTATTTCTATCCCCAAAATATCAGCGCCGAAAATTGCAATATTTTTTATATTTTTTGGCATAGTATGATTTAAACGTTTGCACATCTGCTTAATATCATCTTCCTCTCCAAAAAGATAGAGCATATCCCCTGATTTAATTTTATCATCTTCAGTAGGTATATAAAATTTTTTTCCGCTGTCAATACCTATAAGTTTTACTTTCTTGCTATTGATTTTGAAAACACTCAAATCCTCTTCGCCGTTATCGACTCTAATAGATATAAGTTTGTTACTTGTTTGTAAAAAACTTTTAATATTGTTGGCTCTAGGAAATTCTAAAAGAGAAAGTATACTTTTTGCAGTAAGATTGTAAGGAAATACCGCATCGGTAATCCCTATTTTATTCGCGATAGAGCTTCTTGCAAAAAAGTCGTTCTTCAGTCGTATAATTTTTCTTTTAACATTTATCTTCTCCGAAGCGATGATAGATGAGATAAGATTTGTTTCATCCGAGTCTGTAACAGCAATAAAAATATCAATGGTCTTATCCTGCAAAGATTTATAGCTTTTTGGATCTTCTACGTTTCCGGGCATCGTTAAGACATCCAGACTTTCTTGAATTTTATCAAGAGCCTCTTCATTTCTATCTATGATAACAACATTGTGTTTTATGCTTAATAATTTTGCCAGTCTAAAACCGACACGCCCTGCTCCGGCTATGATGATATCCATTAGTTTTTCCTTTCGTTGTTGCAATAAAATCTATATCCGATTCCGGATTCTGTTTTTATATGCTCGGGTCTCGTACTGTTTTGTTCTATTTTTTTTCTCAATGTATTGACATAAGTTCGAAGATATTGCATCTCATTTTGGTACCCGACTCCCCACACCTCTTTGAGTATTTGTTTGTGTGTGAGTGTTTTATTTGCATTGAGTAAAAAATACTTTAATAACTCATATTCAATAGGGGTTAACTTTAACAGTTGCCCTTGAAAAAAAATGTCTCTAGAACTTATATTCATCTCCAAGTTACCGCAAGTAATAGTGTCTGAGAGTGTAGTTTCCTCTTTATTGCGCCGAAGATTTGCTCGGATTCGAGCAAGGAGTTCGTTGACTAAAAAAGGCTTCGTGATGTAATCATCCGCCCCTGCATCAAGTGCTGCAACAATCTCTTTCTCGTCGTGTCTGGCTGAGAGAACAATAATAGGAATCTTGGAGATTTCTCGAATCTGTTTAATAAAGACTTTTCCGTCCCCATCAGGCAAACCCAAATCTACTATAAGCAAATCGGGATTGTGACTTAAAAACATGATTATGGCACTTTTCTTACTCTCGCAGGAGATAGAATTAAACTGATATTCTCTAAAAGTAATCTCAAGCAATTTTTTTACAGAGGGATCATCTTCTATAATTTGAATAAGATAATTTTTCATAACAATTTTGCCTTTTTTATTATCGGTAGATTCACTTCTATGACAATTGTATCTTCCATAGCAACAGCTTTAATACTTCCCCCGTGAAGACTGACGATACTTTTACAGATTGCAAGACCTATACCGCTGCCTGAAATATCATTTGTATCTTCAAGACGGTAAAATTTATCAAATATATTTTTCAATTTATCCTTGTCTATATAATTACTTTGATTAAAAATCTTCATTTTTATAAAATCATTCGTACGAAATATCTCAAATTTTATCATAGTATTGTCTTTAGAATATTTCAATGCGTTGTCTAAAAGATTAATAATTAGCTGCGTCAAAAGAATATTATCTCCCCAAAACAGTTCTTGATCTGAGATTTTTATCTCTATAAGCTCATCTTTTTGCTTGTCCGAAAATTCTGCCAAAGCAACACCTATAATATCTTCAAAATCGCACCATTCCCATTTTAAATTTATATCGCCGCTCGACAATCTTGTGCTATCCAATAAATTAGTTATCAATAGCTTCATCCTCAAAGAAGCATAGTTTATATCTTCAAGTAAATTATGTATTCTCCCTTTGTCCATGTTTTCATTGGATAAGATAAGATTGATAGTTCCGTGAATCGTAGAGAGCGGTGTTCGTAAATCATGCGAAATAATATGCAGTAGACTCTCTTTTAGCTCATTTTGTTTTGTCTGAGTATTGAGGTTTTTTGCCTGAAGCGTAATAATCCACCCGACTATTGCAAAAATCAAAAAACTCCATAAATATAACTCGTTATGCACCGTAAAACTGTAAAGAGGAGGAATGTACAAATAGTTTAAAAATACAACACACATCGCTGTTATAAACATGGTTGCTTTCATATTTCCGTGAATTGCCACGACAACAACGGGAATAATATGAAGAAGGGCAATATTGGTAATATCTAAATGTTCACGAAAAAAATGGCTGACAAGAGTAAATACGACCAAAATCCCCAAACCTTTGAAGATAAAAGAATATTCCGCACAAAGATAACTAAAACTTTTCATTAAGCCCTTGCTAACGCTAAAATGAGATTAAAGGTCAAAATCGCAACTATCACTAACATTATAATATCTACAACTGACATTTTTTACCCTTAGTTTGAACTTGTACTCTCATTATAATTGAGAAAGAATCAATAATCTATCAAGAAAGATTTAAAAATATCAAGATTTTATCAAGAAGCATAAAATCTTGACTCTTATTTTTTAAGTAATATTATGTGACAATGCAAGGCAATAAACAATTGCATAAACAGAAGGCTTACTATGAAATCATCAGCACCTCATAACAATAGAAGAAAGGCACCTCCCAAAAGCAAAAGTTCTGATATGTCTCCAAAAAACGAAGTCAAACAGATGTTTATCAAATGGTTCTTAAAACATAAAGTTGCCGGTCAAATCATGAGTAAAGAGGATGTGGTTCAAAATATTTTAACTCAGTTAAATGCAAAACAAGAAGATGCGTTAAGCACCGCTTTAAATGAGCTCAAAACTGATGGTTTAATCGAGATACAAGAGGACGGAGTTACACTTATGCTAACTGCAAAAGGTGCCGATTTCATTTAGATTAGAGGAAGTATGTAAGCTATTTTGGTTATAATATTTCCAAAAAAGTAGACTTCAAACTTAAAAATACAGGTATTTAAATGTTAAATAATTCAGAATTTCATATACTGGTAGTGGACGACGAGCCTTTTAATATTGAAGTTGTGGCCGGCTTTTTAGATATGGAATCTTATAAACTCTCCTATGCCACAAACGGTAAAAGTGCCCTCAAATCAGTTTTCGACAATACTTTTGATTTAATCTTACTTGATATAAATATGCCTGCCATGGATGGATTCGAAGTATGCCAAAGGCTTAAAGAAGACCCTCATACAAAAGATATACCCATTATATTTTTAAGTGCGCTTAATGACATCCCAACGATTACAAAAGCTTTTAGTATGGGTGCTGCCGACTATCTTTCCAAACCGTTTAACGGTTTAGAACTCATTGCAAGAGTGAATACACAAATTCAATTGAGAAAATATATTCGCGAACTTAAAGACAAACAAAATAGACTCGCCAAGCTTGCTTCTACAGATACTACAACAGGACTTTCCAACAGATTGCACTTTATGTCAGTGATAAAAAAAACAACCGGATCCATTCAAAACTATCCAAGTAATTTATCTTTAGCATATATCTGTATAGATCATATGAACAAAATAAACATAATGTATGGCTACAAAAATGGAGACAGAGTAATTGCAAAAACTGCCAAAGTATTAAAAGAAAATATCCGACCGACTGACACCGTAGCACGGCTATACGGATCCGTTATTGTTGTTTTAATGCCAAAAACTTCACTCGAAGCATCACTCTACTTCATCAAAAAAATTCAAGACACAATTAATAAAACAAAAATAAGTACACTCCAAATCACTCTTTCTATCGGTGTTGCGGAATATAAAGAAAATGAGTCACTTGAACTCTTTATTGCACGATGTGAAAATCTTATGGAAGAATCTAAAAAAATCGGTGGAAATATTATCAGCAGCAAAACCTCTGTGCTCAACCAATAAGGTGTAGCAAACTACTGCACCTTATTTTCTTATTCCACTGTTATTTTTTTCTTTTCTTCTTGACTTAACTTTGGAATCGTAATTTCAAGAACGCCATTTTCTGCGGAAGCTTTAACATTTTCAGAATCTACTCCCTTTGGAAGAGTAAAACTGCGTTGAAATTTACCATAACTACTTTCTAGTTTATAATAATCTTCTCTCTTCACCTCTTCTCTATGCTTTCTTTCCCCCGAAATACTCAACACATTATCTTTCACATCCACAGTAATATCTTCTTTGTTAACACCGGGTAAATCGACCTCTACATGATATGCAAACTTGCCCTCTCTTGTATTTACGACCGGCATAAACCCCGCCAATCCACCCTCTTCATCAAAGGACGGAAAACTCCCGACAATTTTTTTTTCTAATTCTCTTAAATCCTTAAAAGAATCATACTTCGTAAGAAACATTTCAAACTCCTTGTATTATTTA
>DZBD01000084.1 GCA_022729795.1 Sulfuricurvum sp.
CAAGTTCTAAAACAAGCAGCACTGGCAGACGACACACCAACTGGCTCAACATGATGTATCCACGACTTTGGCTGGGCAGAAACCTGCTCAAAGATGACGGCGTGATTTTTGTAAGTATAGATGATGATGAAGTTGCTAATCTTAGAAAAATTATGGATGAGATTTATGGGGAAGAGAATTTTGTGGGACAATTTATTTGGAAAAAAAGAACAGGTTCAAATGATGCAAAAAATTTAGTTTCTGCTGACCATGAATATGTGCTTTGTTATTCGAAATATACTGAAACATCGTTGAATGGGATAAAAAAAGAGTTTGGAAATTATAAAAATCATGATGATGATATTCGTGGTGATTGGATGCCAGATAATCTTACATGTAATAAAACCGCTTCGGAAAGACCAAATTTATTTTATCCGATTACAGACCCTGAAACAAACATAACTTATGAGTGCAATCCTAATCGAGTATGGGCATATGAAAGAGTTCGTATGCAAAAAAATATAGATGAAAATAAAATAATATTTCCAAAAAATAAAAATGGAACGCCCATGTATAAAAGGCATAGAGAAGAAGTTAAATCTGATACTAAGCCAATTAGCACACTGTTAGGTGATTTTTTAAATGCTTCATCCACAAAGGCATTAAGAGAATTATTGGATGGTCAGTTTTTTGATTATCCAAAGAGTGTTGATTTAATTAAAATATTAATAGCTCAAGCAACAAATGAAAACGACATAATCCTAGACTTCTTTGCAGGAAGTGGAACAACTGCACATGCCGTGATGGAATTAAATCAAGAAGATGAAAAGAATGGAAAAATAGGTAATAGAAAATATATCTTAGTACAACTTCCTGAAGCTACTGATGAAAACAGCGAAGCCTATAAAGCAAAATACAAAACAATCAGTGACATCACAAAAGCGCGAATAAAAAAAGTTATAAACAATCTTAATTATAAAGAGGGTTTCAAATCTTTTTACCTAGACAACTCAAACTTTCAAATCTTCAAAGAGGTGAAAAAACGCCCAAAAGAGAGCTATGAAGAGATAGAAAAAATGCTTAAAATGAGTATATTTCATGAAAACATTTTAACCCAAGGTGCAAAAGAGTTAGACTTAGTTTATGAAGTGGGACTCAAAAACGGTTTCACCCTCAGTGCAAAAACAGAAGCACTAAAAACAGACAAATATAGTTTTATAAAGCTTAGCGAAGATGAAAGAGAGTTCTATTTTTGTTTTGATAAGAAAATAGAAAACGACATACTTTTCCACATGCCAAAGAGTGCAAAACTCATCTGCTACGAAAAAGCACTAGGCGACAGCGTCAAACTAAATCTGCACGAAAACCTTGATTTAGAAACTTTGTAGGAGAAATAAAAATGATTAGTTTTAAATTGGAAAATATAGGACTTATAGATAAAGCGGAAATTTCACTAAATGATTTTACTCTTATTTGCGGACAAAATAATACCGGTAAAACATATATAACTTATTCTATTTATGGGTTTTTACATTCATGGAATGATTTGATTGATTTTGATATTGATAAAAGTATTTTTAATGAATTGGAAGAAAATGGTTTTTGCAGTATTGATGTAACGATATATGAAAATAAATTAAACGATATTTTAAATGAATTGTCACTACGATACACAAATAGACTTAGTAGTGTTTTTAGTGTTGATGATGATTGGTTTAAAAATAGCAAGTTTGCAGTTACTATTGATAACTTCGTATTGGATTTGGACATAGAAATTGAAAATACATTTAGTTCTTCAAAAAAAGATATGCTTCAGATGAAAAAAACAAAAGGTAGCTCACTTTTAGAAATTTCTACACTTTCGTCAAATATTAGAAAACAAATACCTCATTTTGTTTTGGAAAGAGGAATTAATAGAACATTAGGAGACATATTTTTCAAGCAATATTTTAAAAATTCATTCATTATCACAAGTGAAAGAACTGGGATTTCGCTTTTTCACAAAGAGCTTGATATCAATAAAAATGTAATGGTAGAACATATTACAAATAATAAAAGTAAGGATATTGATCCATTTAAATTATTTGAAGATAATATTTCAAGATATGCTATTCCAATTAGACATAATATTGATTACACAAGAGATTTGGGTGATGGTGTATATAAGAAAAAAAGTTTTTTACATGGTGATAAAGAAATTTTAGGATACTTTTCAGATATTTTACAAGGTACATATAAAGTTGTCAATCAAGAAGTATTTTTTGTAACTAAAAAAAATAAAAAACAAATACCAATGCACTTTTCATCGTCCGCTATAAAATCACTTATGGAATTGTTTTTTTATATTCAACATTCAGCTCAAAAGGATGATTTGCTTATCATTGATGAGCCAGAATTAAATCTTCATCCTGATAATCATATAAAAATGACAAGATTACTGGCACATCTTTTAAACAAAGGTATCAATGTATTTATAACAACGCATAGTGACTATATAGTAAAGGAATTAAATAATTTAATTAGGCTAAATCATAAGATAACAGATAAAGAGAAAATTATAAAAAAATATAAATATAAAGAACATGATATTTTAGATTTTAATAAAATATCCGCATATATAAATGATTTTGGAGATGTAAAGCAAGTATTAATTGATGATATGGGTATGAAAATTGAATCTTTTGACAGTACCATAAATAGCTTATCAAATGCAATGAATGAAATATATTTTAATATAGAAGATTAAGTGATGTACAATAAATTAAAAGATTTTATTTATGACAAAGCACATTTAAGTAACTTTAATTCTAGCAATAACAGCTTTTACATAAAAGAGGCTGATTCAAGTGCAAAATGCAGAAGAATTGATTTATTGAAGTTTGAATCAAAAGATGATTTTTTTGCTTTTGAACTTGATTCTGAAAAAACGAACTGTGGAACGAGTCAAAAAATAAGTCCATTTTTTACAAATAAAAAAGGTTTAGATAAGGGAAATGATGCTTTGATTTTTACTAAAATTAAAGAAAGTCATTATATTTTTATTTGTGAGCTGAAAGATGGCGGAAAGCCAAGAGAATATATTCCTCAATTTAAAAGTAGTACTTGCTTTGTGGACTATTTAAAGTCAATCTTGAAAAACTTTTACGATATAAAAACAGATAATTTAATAATTAAGTATATTGTTTTTTCAAATGTTGCAAATCAATTAGATACAACCGATGGAAAATTTATTTCCACTCTAATTCAAGGCTTTGATGTTTATCATGTTAACTGTGAAATAAAAAATTATTACATAGAAAGTTTTATATAATGCAAATAAAATACCTCTCACAATCACACCAAACAAAAGCCGTAAACGCAATCACGGAGCTATTTTTAGGGCAAAACAAACAAGTCAGCGAATACGATATATTTGACGGTGAAGCGGTTTGTTCAAATGTTTTGACACTTCATGCAAGCACTATTTTAGAAAATTTACAAACTATCCAAAAACTTAATGGCGTTGAGGTAAGCCAAGATTTAGAGAGTTTGGATTTTTCCATTGAGATGGAGACGGGAACGGGAAAAACTTTTGTATATATCAAAACTATTTTAGAACTCTTTAGCAAATACGGCTGGAACAAATTTATAATCATAACGCCGTCTATTGCCATAAAAGAGGGTGTTTTAAACTCATTTGCAAGTATGCAAAATCATTTCAAAAATGAGTATAGTTTTGCGTATGATTATTTTGAATATGACTCATCGAGATTATCGACTTTTAAACACTTTATAAGAGATGACAACCTTCAAATTATGATTATGACGATTGATAGTTTTAAAAGAGCAAACACCGTCTTAAACCAGCCGCAAGAGGGATTTATGGGCATTCCAAAAGAGAGTTTGCAAAAAACAAATCCTATTCTTATTCTCGATGAGCCTCAAAACATGGAGAGTGATTTGAGCAAAAATTCTATTAGTGAACTACATCCCCTTTTTACGCTTCGATTTTCTGCAACACATAAAAACTATTATAATCTTTTGTACTCTCTTAACCCTAAAGAGGCATTGGAACAAGGGCTTGTAAAACAGATAGATGTTCTGGCTCTGAGTGAAAATCAAACGATTAATGATGTTTATATCAACGTGCTTCGCATTGAGATAGACAAAACGACAAAAAGACCGATAGCGACTCTGGAACTCATCACTAAAAACAAAGAAGAATTTGTCAAAAAGTCGATAAAAATCAAAGGGAATGAGTCTTTAAAACAAAAAACAAAAAACTCAATTTATAACGGTTTTATAGTGGATGAAATCAATTTAAAAGAGATGTTTGTTCAGTTTGAAAATGGCTTAAAACTAGAGCTAAATGAGATAAACGGCAAAGTAAAAAGACAGATTCAAGAGCAGCAGATAACGGAAGCTTTGCAACTCCACATGCCAAGATTTGAAGAGTTGAAAAAGCAAAATATAAAAGTGCTCAGTCTCTTTTTTGTGGATAAAGTCGCAAATTACCTCAAAAGTGAAAACGGTTGGATAGAAGAGTATTTTGAAAAAGAGTTCGATAGATTAAAAGTGAATTTTGAAAGTTTTAACTCCGTAGATGTTAAAGATGTTTTTGCATCCTATTTTGCTAAAAGAAAGAGCGGTTTTGTAGATGAACTCAAAAATAACGACAGCGATAGAAAGCTTGAAAAAGAGACTTATGATTTAATCATGAAAGACAAAGAGAAACTCTTGAGTTTTGAAGAAAAAACAAGTTTTATATTTTCTCATAGTGCCTTAAAAGAGGGGTGGGATAATCCAAATGTATTTTTTATAACGACCCTCAATGACACAAAATCAGAGATGAAAAAAAGACAGATTTTAGGTCGAGGTGTGAGACTTGCCGTCAATCAAGAAGGTGTGAGAATAAATGACAAAAGCATAAACAGACTCACCGTCATAGCCAATGAAAGTTTTGAAGAGTTTGCAAAAGGGCTGCAATTAGAGTATGAAGCAGGTGGACAAAGTAACGGCACAACTGTAAATAACCTCAAGAAAGTTATAAAATCAAAGCTAAAAACGGAGTTTCTCCGAGAGAGCGAAGAGTTTAAACAGTTGTGGAATAAGATAAAGGCAAAAACAATTTTTGAACTCACCCTCGATACGCAAAAGTATAAAGAGAATGTAATCTCAAGGTTGCAAAATATAGAAGTAAAAGAACAAAAAATACTCAAACAGTTCGGTAGTTTGCAAAGTTCAATGAGCTGGCATGTGGAAGATGAAAGAAATTTTGCATTAAATTTCGAACAGAGTTTGCCCAATATCGTAAATATTATTGAAAAAGAGATAGGAATTTCAAGAAAAACAATTATTGAAATTTTAAGTGCGGTTGATTTACAACCGTTTATTAAAAATAGCGATGAATATATAAAAAAAGCAATTGAGAGTTTTGATGATGCAAAACATCAAGTTTTAATTGACTGTGAGGGAATAACTTATAAGGAAAACGGAGAATATTATGAATTTAAAAATATTTTTCCCGATGAACAAAACGGTTATGATTTGCAAGAGTGTCAAAAAGGACTCTATACTCATGAGCAGTATGATTCAGGTACGGAAAAAGAGTTTATAAAGTGTGCAGACAGGTTTAAGTTTTTTACAAAATTGCCTAGTAGATTTAAAATCAAAACGCCACTCGGCACATATAACCCGGATTTTGCGGTGATTAAATATGATGAAAGTGAAGGCTCTTTTGTGGTTGAGACAAAAGGAAGTGAAAAAGAGAGAGATTTAAGAGACAGAGAAAAATGGCAGATAGAATATGCGAAAAAACATTTTAAATTAATAGATGTGCAATATAAAATGAAAAAAAATTGTAATGATGTTTAAAGGAAGATAGATAAGCAAATGAAAAAAAAAGATTATATAAAAATTACGGGTGCGAGAGAAAATAACTTAAAAAATATATCTTTGGATATTCCAAAAAATGAGCTGGTTGTGTTTACCGGACTTAGCGGAAGCGGGAAGTCGACTTTGGCTTTTGACACGCTTTATGCTGAGGGGCAAAGACGCTATATGGAGTCCCTTTCTTCTTATGCCAGACAGTTTCTTGACCGTGTCGGAAAACCTGATGTGGACAAGATAGAAGGACTTACTCCGGCTATTGCTATTGATCAAAAAACGACCTCTAAAAATCCTCGTTCAACAGTTGGCACAATTACTGAAATATATGATTATTTCAGACTTTTGTATGCCCGTGTCGGTGTGCAGCATTGTCATAAATGTAATAAAGTTATTTCAAAAATGAGTGCTTCGGATATTATTCAAGAGGTTGCAAAGCTGCCTGAGGGTTCTAAGCTTGTTCTTTTGGCACCTATCGTCAATGAAAAAAAAGGTGCGTATGCGGATGTGCTTGAATCCCTTGTTCACAAAGGGTATGTTCGTGCTATGATAGACGGCGTGATGGTTCGGCTTGATGAAGAGATAGAGCTTAGCAAAACAAAAAAACATACTATTAAGGTTGTCATTGATAGAGTTGTCGTAAATGCGGAAAATAAAGAGCGTATTGCGGCAGATGTTGAAAAAGCGTTGAAAGAGAGTTACGGTGAGCTTGAAATTGATATTTTAAACCATGAGGAACTGGGCTTAAGCAAATCAAATATTCACTACTCTGAGCATAATGCCTGTTTTGATTGTAAAATAAGTTTTGACCCGCTAGAGCCTTTGTCATTTTCATTTAACTCCCCAAAAGGTGCGTGTCCGGAATGTGACGGCTTAGGGCTTCGCTATGCATTGGACTACGAGAAAATAATAGACCAAGATTTGAGCGTAGAAACAGGTGCCGTAAAAATAGTATACGGCTTCAATAAAGGGTACTATTTTACATTTTTAAAGGGTTTTTGTGCGGCAAACGGTATTGATACGAAAATCCCTTATTCTGAGCTTTTAGATTACCAACAAAAAGCTATCCTACACGGCGGAATTGAAGAAATTTCCTTTCTTTGGAAGGGGCATACAGTCAAAAGAATGTGGCCGGGAATTGTTAAAATAGCGTATGATATGTTTAAGGATGAAAAAGAGTTAGCAGATTATATGAGTGAAAAAGTGTGTAGTGTTTGCGGTTCTCATAGACTTAAAAGGGAATCTTTGGCCGTAAAGGTAGGACAAAAGGGGATTGCCGAGCTTTTAGATATGCCTATCAACAAAAGTTATGAATGGTTTAAAGATGAGACTAATTTTACCTATTTTAATGACCAAAATACACGGGTTTCCCAGCCGATTTTAAACGAAATTAGAGAGAGACTTTACTTCTTGTACGATGTGGGGCTTGGATATATCACTTTGGGTCGTGATGCTCGAACTATCAGCGGCGGTGAGGCACAACGAATTCGGATAGCTTCACAGATAGGAAGTGGCTTGACAGGTGTTTTGTATGTGCTC
The DNA here is from genome assembly GCA_022729795.1 of Sulfuricurvum sp. Classification (GTDB taxonomy): domain Bacteria; phylum Campylobacterota; class Campylobacteria; order Campylobacterales; family Sulfurimonadaceae; genus Sulfurimonas. Next base: position 7,384 of record DZBD01000084.1, read on the forward strand.
GATGAGCCTAGTATCGGGCTTCATGAGAGAGATACGCTCAAACTTATCCGCACACTCAGAAGCTTGCAGGAAAAGGGTAACAGTGTAATCGTTGTAGAGCATGATAAAGAAACTATTGAAAATGCCGACTTTATAGTAGATATCGGTCCTAGTGCCGGAAAATTCGGCGGGGAGGTTGTGTTTAGCGGCACCTTAGAGATGCTCAAAAAAGCGGATACTCTAACTGCCGATTATCTTTATGGCAGAAAAAAGATAGAATATTTTTACAGACGTCCTCAAGAGAAATATATAGAAATTAAAAATGTGACTCTTAATAATATTACAAGCCTGAGTGCAAAACTGCCACTCAATAACTTTGTGTGTGTCACAGGCGTGAGCGGAAGCGGAAAAAGCTCACTGATGCTTCAAACTTTGTTGCCTACTGCAAGGGAGCTTTTGAATCATGCAAGAAAAGTAAACAAAGTAGCCGGTGTCGAGATTACAGGCTTGGAGCATGTAGATAAAGTAATTTATTTGGATCAAAGTCCTATCGGTAGGACTCCTAGAAGCAATCCTGCAACTTATACAGGGGTTATGGATGAGATAAGAGAACTTTTTTCTAAAACAAAAGAGTCTCAAATACGAGGTTATACAACTTCAAGATTTAGCTTTAACGTAAAAGGTGGGCGATGTGAAAAGTGCCAAGGGGAAGGGCAGATAAAAATAGAGATGCATTTTCTTCCCGACATTATGGTGAAGTGTGACACCTGCCATGGAACGCGCTATAATCAGCAAACTCTCGAGGTGTTTTACAAGGGAAAAACTATCTCCGACGTACTCAATATGAGCGTGGAGGAAGCTTTTGAATTTTTCAAACCCATCCCTAAAATTCATCAAAAAATGAAAACACTTGTGGATGTAGGACTTGGCTATATTACCCTTGGACAAAATGCCGTAACGCTCTCAGGGGGTGAAGCACAAAGGATTAAACTAAGTAAAGAGCTCAGCCGTAAAGATACGGGACAAACTCTTTATATCTTAGATGAGCCTACAACCGGGCTTCATTTTGCAGATGTAGATAGACTTACGAATGTGCTACACCAATTTGTTGAACTTGGAAACTCTGTTCTTATTATCGAACATAATTTAGACATGATAAAAAATGCGGATTATATTATTGATATGGGACCCGAAGGGGGCTCGGGCGGCGGACTTATTATTGCTGAAGGTTCTCCTGAAAAATTGGCAGCCGAGTATGAAAAAACAGGTAGTTATACGGGAGAATATTTGAGAAAAGAATTAGCTTTACACCAATGATAAAATAGGTTTGACGTGAGATTCCACATGCCGAGTTCTTGGCATGTGGAATCGGTGTGGGTAAGGAGTGTTTATGGTTCGAAAATTGATACTACTTTTTTCTCATGAAATTGAAAATGTTTTTCTAAATCTGCGATATACAAAAGTACGGGAACAACAATTAGCGATGCAACAACGGCTGCAATTGTTCCAAAAATCAGTGAAACACCAAGACCGCCAAATACGGCATCTCCAGCAAGTAATGTAGAAGCAAGGATAATAGCCGCGGCCGTTAAAAAGATAGGTTTTGCTCTTGTTGCCGTAGCATAGGCGATTGCTTCTGCCTTGTGCATCCCTTTTTCATGCATGAGAGATTTTGTAAAATCTATGAGAAGTAGAGAGTTACGAGAACTAATTCCAATCAGTGCAATAAAACCTATGAGTGAAGTTGCGGTTAAAAAGAATGTATCTGAAGTGAAAACATCCATAATCCAGTGACCTACAATGACGCCGATAATAGATAAAAATGAACCAAGAAGAATAATTCCGCTTAAAGTATAGCTTTTGTAATAGATTACCATAAGTAAAAAGATAAGGATAAGTGCAGCAATAAAAGCGGCTCCAAGTTCAACGAAAGTGTCCAGTGTTACTTCCATCTCTCCGTCCCATATAAGTTTATAGACAGAACCGTCTTTTTTATCTTTGAGTTGAAGATTAAAAAGACCTGTTTTTTCACTCTCATAAGTATCGCTAAAAGTATTAAGTATAACATTTCTGGCTTCTATCAAAGGATATACCTGTGAAACCATATCCGTCTCAGCCATGACGTTTGTCATTTGATGAAGGTTTTTGCTCATAATCATAGGGTTTGATTTTTTTGGCACTACATACACGAGTTCCGTCACAGGAATCATCATCCCCATGTTGTTCATCAGTTTTAAAGATGCAAGTTTAAATTCGACTGCCGTAATATCTTTTGTCGTAAACTGTTTAGAATCCTTGCTCAAAGAAAGGTAAATAGGAATTTGTTCATTATGGAGATTTGAATTTTTTACGGCTATCTGCATCCCTTCAAAAGCAAGATAAAGGATGTCATTAAGTTGTTTGATACTCACACCCGACAAAGCTACTTTTTCGTTGTTTACATTGACTTCAAAAGTGTCATAGATTTCATCTTGCATCACATCTACATCTACTAAACCTTTGGTATTTTTAAATACTACGGAAACTCTATCGGCAAGGTTACGGATTCCCTCTGCATTATCGCCGTAAACTTCGGCAACTATTGCAGCTAAAACAGGAGGTCCCGCAGGCGGCTCTACAAAAGATATATTTGTATTTGGATACAAAGAAGCACAACTTTGAATCACAAGGGGACGCATCCTTTGTACCATAAAGTAAGACGGCTCTTCTCTGTGATGTTTTTTTGTAAGATTTAAAACAATTTCGGCGACATTTTCTGAATTTTTGAAATGTGAACCTTTAATAAGACCCGCAAAATCAAGGGGAGAACCCATTCCTAAAAAAACCTCGGTATCAAGAACCTCTTTTTCTTTTTGGACAAAACCGACAACACAATCAGAGACACTTTTTGTTTGTTCTATAGAACTGCCGTTAGCCATATCAACATAAATACTAAAAGTGTCATTATTTTTTCCCGGAAGCATCTTTGCTAAAACCATCTCTGTAGGAGCAATCATAAGTATTGAAAGAATAAATGCAACGAGAGTTCCAATAAAGATAGTTTTTCTCTGAAAAGAGCTTTGTATTCCAACGAGAACAGCATTTTCAAACTTTTTACACTTTCACCTTGTGTTTTCCATTGGAGTTGT
>DZBD01000008.1:0-13883 GCA_022729795.1 Sulfuricurvum sp.
GATAATTATGCTAGAATTTATCTTTTAAGTTCTAGGAGAAAATATGAGCCATATGTATCAATTAGCTATTATCGGAGCAGGTCCGGCAGGAATTGCTACTGCCGTAGAGGGGTATTTACAAGGGATACGCGATATTGTATTGCTTGAAAAAGATCAAAACCATAACTCTACGATTCGAAAGTATTATAAAGACAATAAAAGAGTAGATAAGGATTGGAAAGGGCAGCAGATTGAACTCGATGGAAGAATTTACTTTGTAGACGGAACCAAAGAGACGACGCTTGACTTTTTTGATGAGATTATAGCGCATCACTCTGTGGAACTTCAAACGCATGTGGAAGTACAAAAAATACAAAAAATGCAAGAGGTGGATTCTGAGCCTTATTTTGAAGTTTTCATGGCGGGTACAAGTATCCAAGCAAAGCATGTTGTGGTAACCATCGGAAGAATGGGAAAACCAAACAAACCCGACTATAAAATACCGGCGGGGATTAAAAAAAAGGTGGGTTATACCTTGGATGACTGCGGTGAGGGTGAGAAGATTTTGGTTGTCGGAGGGGGAGATAGCGCTATTGAATATGCCGTCGATTTGGGTGACAAAAATGAGGTTTCTATTTGCTATAGAAGAGAAACCTTTAGACGTGCAAACCCTACGAATCAGAAAAATATAGAAAATGCTATCCAAGCGAATAAAGTCCGACCTCTTTTAGGCGTGGATATTGAAGCTCTTGAAGAAGAAGAGAAAAAAGTAAAAGTAATCTTTAACAACTCCCAAACAGAGCTTTATGATAGAGTGATTTACGCAATCGGCGGGACGACTCCAAGCACATTTTTGCAAAGTTCCGGGATAAAAGAATCGGATGGAATACCTGTGCATGACGCAAATTACGAAACAAATATTGCAGGGCTTTTCGTAGCGGGTGACATTACTCAAGAATCAGGCGGAAGTATCGCTCTTGGACTCAATCACGGGTATGCTATTGCTTGTTACATACAAGGCGGCTGTAAAATAAATCTTCCAAGCCTTAGTTCGGCAAAATAGCCGGATCTTTTTGGCTAATGACACCATCGGGTGTCACAAGAATCAGCTCTATCTCGGAGCTGAGATATTCAGACGTAGTCATCGGTTCGAAATTTTGGTTTTCAAAAGCTGATTTTTTGGCGTTGTATATAATATCTTCAAGCAAAGTTTTTGTAGCAGAAGAGGAAGAATAAGTTCCTCTGAGCTTGTGTGCTATATAAATATTTACGGTGGTCGCTATTTTTTCATTTAAAAGCGGATGCTCTTTTAGAAGAGCCTCTTTGTTGATAGTTCTTTGGGCTTCAAATACCTCTTGAATAGAATCACGAGCGAGTTGCAGTAAAACGGAACGAGACATCCTCACACTCCTTGAATTGGCTCTTTTTTAATTTTGTAATTATTTATGAGTTTGATAATTATCGTCACACTGATTACCTGAAATAAAGCAGCTAAAATGAATGCATAATAGTGAAGCGTGTCTATACTGTCTGCGTTAAAGGCAAGTGTAGCCATGGCGATAAGCAGTGTCAGCGGCATGGAATGGGAAAGCCCCATCAGTAAGGAATCAATAATTCCAAGCTGTTTTATAAAGACGAGTGCTGCCGTAACCCGCATCACTATCATAGCAAGGGCAATCATAAAGGCTTTGTAAATCAAGCCGTCCATAGATAACGCAGCCAAATCAAAAGAGCTTCCGATATGGATGAAAAAAATCGGTATTAAAAATCCAAATCCGTAAGAGCCGAGTTTTTCGGGAAGTTCGTGTTTGTGCTCAAAAAACGTAGGAATAAACATCCCCGCCAAAAATGCCCCAAAGGCAAGCTCAAGATGCAGATACAACATTGCGCCAACGAGTAAAAAAAAGATACCCATAGAGAGCCTGATATCTTGTTCTTTGTTATCTTTGTGCGGCATTAATGCTGTAGAAACTTCCGGAAACCACCAAAATATAAGCTGCATGAAGCGAAATAATATAAACATAAAGATTAAAAAAAGAAAAAGTGCAAATATTGTTTTTACAAGTCCTATCCCAAAGCCCGAATGCAAAGCTGCCGAGGTTACGGTGAGTAAGGCAATGCTTACAACCTCTCCGATTCCCCCCGCAGTCATCGATATGAAAAGCCATGGAGTTTTACCGTATTCTTTGCTGAGTGTGGCAATCATCCCCACGGCAATAAGCGGTAAAAGTACCATAAATATTTTTCCTAAATCAAAATAAAGGGAGAGAGCTATAGAAAAAGTATAAAGAATAATAAGATAAAAAATAACTCTTTTCATGATTGTAAACGGGATTTTAAGAACGGTTTTGAGGTTGATTTCGGTACCTGCTATAAACATCAGATATAAAAATCCAAGTTCGGCAACGAGTTTAAAAATATGCTCATCGTGCAAAAAACCGACATAACCGAAGATGGAGCCTAAAATAATCTCTACCGGGGTTGTCGGAAGTTTGAAAAGTTTTGCAAAAAAAGGAGAAAAGATGATGATGAGTGAAATTGCAGTAATCAATACAACATTTTCATTCATGTTATTTTACTTTTGTTGCAACTTTGAGATGAAGAGATTGCAACATCTCCAAATCTTTACTCATAACTCTTCCGCTTGTTGTGAGATAATTGCCGATAACAATAGAGTTTGCACCGTGAGAAAAAATTTCATTTTGTCTCTCTCCAAACATCAGTTCTCGCCCGCCTGCTACCATAATACGCATGGCATGTGGAATGGTTTCACGTGTAAGCTTTATAAGAGCAAGTGCTTCATCGATATGAAGAGGATTGGGCTCTAATTCAAGCGCTTCGTTGTGGTGATAAAAATTGATAGGAACGGATGTAGGGTTGAGGGAGTTTAGTGCTCCAAGCATAGAGATTCTGTCCTCTTGCGTTTCTCCAAGTCCAAAAATACCGCCCGTAATAAGCACCATCCCCGCTTTATTGACGTTTTGACAAGTCTCATATCTCTCATCCCAAGAGTGAGTCGTACAAATTTGCGGATAAAAATCTCTGGATGTCTCAAGGTTATGGTTGTACGCTTTTACCCCTGCTTCTTTGAGGACTAAAAGCTGCTCAAGGGTTGCGGTTCCGTTACATGCGATGAGTCTCAGTTCAGGTGCGACCTCTTGTACGGCATGTGCAACATCACAAACAAACTTTAAAGTTTTCTCGTTGAGCCCCTTGTCTGCGGTGACCAGACAAAAACCCAAAGCACCCGCATCTCTAGCAGTTTTTGCTTCTTGTAAAATAGCATCGAGAGGTTTTTGTTTGTAGCGGGCTATATCAGCTTTATATCTTACGCTTTGGGAGCAAAATTTACAATCTTCATTACATGTTCCGCTGTTTATATTGCAGATAGAACATAAAAATATCTCTTCTTTCATCGTTTTTTTATCCTATTGTATGAAAACTTTTTGTGTTTAAATTCAAGGTCGTTACTTTCTTTTGCATAGTAGGTAACAAATAATTCATTTTTTGTGATCTCAAGCATAGCACATTCTGAGAGTGGCTTATTTCGAGCGCAATTCTCACCCGGATTGAGAAATAAAATACCGCTGGAAGTATACTCCACAGAAAAGATATGTGTATGCCCAAAAATAACAACTTCCGCATCCCCCGACATATAAAACGGCAAATGCATCAGCTTAAAGGTAGTTTGTGCCAATTTAAAGTAATGCGGCTCTTGCACAAGATTATATTTGCCGTGATACGCCGCTAAGTGCGCATCATTATTGCCGTATACTGCTACGTATTTTACACCCGAACTCTTAAGAATATCCAATATAGCAACTTCTACGATATCTCCGGCATGGATAATAAACTCTGCCCCGTCACGGATGAGCGTGTCTATTGTCTCTTTGGCTTTTTGCACTTTTGTGTGGGTATCTGAGAGGATGCCTATCTTCATGTGCTTTTTTATCTCCGGTCTGAGTTTGAATTTTTTAAAAATTAGTTTTCCTCTTTTGGGGTTCTTGCTTTACATTTTACACATTCATATACTTCTTTGTTTCTATATACTCTCGGTGCAAGGACACCGCTGCAGCCCTCTTCTTTACATTTGATAGTCGTTGGCTCGAACTTTGAGATAAAGGTACATTTAGGGTAATTTTCACATCCCCAAAAAGCACCTCTTTTTGACTGTTTCCAGAGGAGTTTTCCGCCGCAGTTAGGGCAGGGAGTCTCAGAACTTTTACTCTCTTCGTTTTGCATACTTTTTGTATTTTTACATTCAGGATAGCCGCTACATGCCAAAAATTTGCCGTTACGACCATTTTTTACCACCATATTTTTGCCGCATTTATCACATTTTTCATCGCTTATTTCTGCTTTTACCTCTACGGCATTTCCCTCATCATCTATTTGTTCGGTGTATTTGCACTGAGGAACCCCGCTACAAGCGATAAAGTTTCCGAATCTTCCGGAGCGAAGGAGTAATTCTTCTCCACACTTAGGACAAGGACGACCCAGAGGTTTTGCAAGTTTGAGAGATATTATTTTATCTTTAGCGATTTCCATCTGCTCCATAAACGGAAAATAAAAATCGCTCAGAAGTTTTTGCCAGTCGTTTTGACCCTCTGCTACTTCATCAAGCTTTTCTTCCATACCAGCAGTAAAATTTACATCCACAATATTTGCAAAGTTTTTTTCCAAGATTTCTGTGACGGTAAAAGCAATTTCCGTCGGAATAATCTGCTTTTTTTCTATGGTTACATAGGTTCGTCCACTCAGTGTTGCTACGGTAGGAGCATAAGTGGAAGGGCGACCGATTCCCTCGGATTCAAGCTTTTTAATCAAAGAAGCTTCGGAATATCTTGCCGGCGGCTCCGTAAAATGCTGCTCAGGCTTGATACTTTGAAGTGTCGCTTTCTCCCCCTCTTTTAAAACAGGAAGAAGCTTATCTTTGTCTTCTGTTCCCGTGAGGGCATAAAAACCATCAAAGAGGAGTTTTCTGCCGTTGGCTTTGTAGGTATTGTTTGCCCCTTCAAAAGTGATACTTTGTTGCTCAAACACGGCATCGTTCATTTGACAAGACATAAATCTCTCATAAATCAAACGGTACAGTTTGCTCTCGTCTGTTTTGAGAAATTTTTCTGCAAGTTCGGGCGTGAAGCTCAGCATTGTAGGGCGAATTGCTTCGTGCGCTTCTTGTGCCCCTTTTGCTTTTTTGCTATAAACTTTTGCTTCATTAGGAAGATATTTTGCACCGAATCGTTTCAAAATTGCCTCTCTTACAGCCTCTACGGCTTCTGCGGCAAGATTGAGAGAATCCGTTCTCATGTAAGTGATAACCCCTGAAGTTCCCTCTGAAGTTTTTACACCCTCATAAAGGCTTTGTGCTACCATCATCGTTTTTTTTGGGGTAAATCCAAGTTTGCTTGAAGCGGTTTGCTGCAAAGTAGACGTCATAAACGGTGGAGGAGTGGAAGTTTTTCTTTGTTTGGTTTCTATGGCAGAGATAACAAAAGAGTCCGCTTTGACGCTTTGGACAATGGCATGCGCCTGTTTTTTGTTTTCTATAGAGAGTTTGGAGAGTTTTTCCCCTTGGTGAATAATGAGATTTGCCTCAATATTTTTTTCGAAGTTTGTATCTATGCTCCAATATTCTTGGGGTACAAAGGCGCGAATCTCTCTTTCTCTATCTACGATAAGCTTAAGCGTCGATGACTGCACACGACCGCCTGAGAGCCCTTTTTGAATTTTTGAGCTTAGAAGCGGCGAGAGTTTATAGCCCACAACTCGGTCAAGGAGGCGACGTGCTTGCTGTGCGTTTACCATATCCATATCTATTTTACGTGCATTTTCCAGTGCATGGTTGATAGCTGTTTTTGTAATCTCATGAAAAACAATTCTTGGAAGTGTCTCTGGGTCTTTTTTTATGGCATGTGCAATATGCCAGCCGATAGCTTCACCCTCACGATCCTCATCGGTTGCGATATAGACGGTATCGCATTTTTTCGCCAAAGCGTTAATCTCTTTGACAGTGGCGGCATTTTCTTTTGCAACGCTATAGGTCGGTACAAGATGTTTCTCATCATCTATAGTAATCCCAAAACGGGATTTGGGCAAATCTCTAATGTGACCTTTGGAGGCGATAACCTCATAATCTTTACCTAAAAAGTTTTTAATTGTTCGAGCTTTAGCGGGTGATTCGACGATAATTAAGTTCAAATAGTTTTCCTATATATAGTAGTAGAGTTATTTTAAGTCCGCAAGTGTATCAAAAAAAATTTAAAAATGTAAATGTTCGGCATGTGGAAAACATTTTATAAAGAATTTGCAAATTTACTAAAGTTATTTTTTGCAGTGACGATTTAGTTATAGTCAAGGCAAGGATGCTGAGATAAAATTAAACTTAAAGAGCAAAAGGCTCTTACCCAAAAAGGATTTATTATGGGATTTAGAATAAACACAAACGTAGCGGCGATGAGTTCTCACAATAGTGCGGTAATGAACAATAGAAATTTAGATAGTTCATTAAATAAACTTTCTTCAGGTCTTAGAATCAACACGGCAGCAGATGATGCTTCTGGGCTGTCTATTGCTAACTCACTGAAATCACAAGCGAGTTCACTCGGACAAGCTATCTCAAACGGTAACGATGCAATCGGTCTAATGCAGACGGCTGACGGTGCTTTGAGCGAATACTCGGCTATCCTAGACACTATCAAAACAAAAGCGACGCAAGCTGCGTCAGATACACAAAATACGGCTTCTCGTCAGGCAATCCAAAAAGATATCAGTGCCTTGATGAAAGAGTTGAATACGATTGCAAAAACAACTTCGTTTAACGGACAAAAACTTCTCTCAGGTGCTTTTACAAACAAAGAGTTCCAAATGGGTGCAAATGCAAATGAGTCTGTTAAATTAAATATTGCTTCTGCGGAAACAAACAAAGTAGGACATACTTCTAGAGCTGATCTACAGATTACTAACCCAAACGGGGGAGATGTCGCTCTGAGTGTTACTAGTTCAATCACCGGTGCAACGATACAAATGAAAAGCGTTAATTTGCAGTTCAATAATCAGGCAGCAAACGGGATGGGCGGTTTAGCCGATGAGATAAACAAACACAGTGCCGAAACGGGAATCACTGCAACAGCAATAGTAAAATCTACTACTTCGGGTGCGATTGTAGCCGGTCAAACAGGTGCAGATTTTGCAATCAACGGTGTTAATATCGGTGATATCACTGTAGATAAAAACGATGATAGCGGTTCTTTACTCTCTGCAATCAATGCTAAAACAACACAAACCGGAGTAGTTGCAACTATAGATAGCGGGGTTGTATCACTCACTTCGACTGATGGACGTGCGCTTAAAGTAGAAGGGGTTGATATTTCTAAAGTGATGGGTACTAGTAATGACGCTATGTCAACATTGGGACACATAGGGCTGGTACAGGCTAACGCATCTTCTTTTCAAATCGATAACAAAAGCGTAGGCGCTACAGGATTTGACGTGACGACAAATGCAGATGTTACGACTACGCAAGATTCTATTATAGGCGCAGGTTCTACATTGAAAGCTGCATCTATTTTGGCACAAGGAAGCTCTATCGGAGGAGATACAGCAATAAATGCAGTTGCCAACTATAATATAAATGCAAATGTTGCAGCTGAATCTACTATTGGAAGCGGAGCCGTATTAAATACCGGAACACAGTTGGGTGGTTTATTCGTATCGAATACTGCAAATACTCTGACTCAAGATATGACATTAACGGCAGGCAGTATTTTAAAATCCGGCTCAACCTTATCGGCAGGGACGATAATAACTACACAGTTTACCGATACTAATTCCGATGTGCATAATGTCGGAGATGTTTTAGCAGCTCAAGTCACAACAAATGCTGATTTAACCCTTACAACAGATATGACATTAAAATACGCAGCAGGCGGAGCCACCCAAAATACGGTTCTTGCATCAGGCAGTAGTTATAATACCGGTTCTACGATAGGATTTGATCTGACAACGAACGGAAACACCGTTATCGAAACAGATATGACAATACTTACGGGGAGTTCTACTGCAGCCGGTACTATTTTAAAAGCGGGTAGTATCGTAGGTGCAGATACTACAACCAATGCCGATGCTACTATAACACAAGATATGGATTTAAAAGCAGGCTCTAGTATTAAAGCTGCCAGTATACTAGCAGCAGGGAGTACATTGGGTGGAACCACTGTTACAAACGGTGATGCAGTTGCACAGAGCGATATGAGCCTCAAAGCAGGGAGTATTTTAAAAACAGGTTCTATTCTAAAAGCAGGAACCGTGATTAACCAAGATACCACAGCCGCTCAGACAGGAGTTGTTTTATTAGCCGGAACAGTATTGAAAGGGGACTTAACAACGTTAGCTGACATCACATTAACGAACGATATGACTTTACTCAAAGGGTCTACTCTTATTAGCGGTTCTAGTTTAGCTGCGAATGACGGTAAAACAGGAACATTAGATATGGGAGTTACTACCAACAGTACATTAGCCGATATCGATGTAACAACACTTGAAGGTGCTATGAAAGCTATAGATACGGTAAGTGCGGCTATTACCAATCTTGATTCAATCCGTTCAGATTTAGGTTCTACGCAAAACCAAGTAACATCGACTATCAATAACATATCCGTTACTCAAGTAAATGTAAAAGCAGCTGAGTCAGGTATTCGTGATGTTGACTTTGCGTCTGAGAGTGCAAATTTCGCTAAACTTAACATTCTTTCACAAGCGGGAAGTTATGCTATGAGTCAAGCGAATGCTGTTCAGCAAAACGTGATGAGATTGTTACAATAACGACATCTCTTTTTAACTTTTTTTCAAGCTGAAGACTTTTGTCTTCAGCTTTTTTTAATTTTTAGTAAATATTCCTGCCTAAATACCCGTATCATAAGCGTACGACTAAAATACTTCAAAATAGTTCTATCTTCTCCTTTAATTGTAAAATTGGAACAATAGATGCTTTTATAAAATTTAAATAAAAGGCTCTTAAGCAAAAAAGGATTTATTATGGGATTTAAATTAAACACAAACGTAGCGGCGATGAGTTCTCACAATAGTGCGGTAATGAACAATAGAAATTTAGATAGTTCATTAAATAAACTTTCTTCAGGTCTTAGAATCAACACGGCAGCAGATGATGCTTCTGGGCTGTCTATTGCTAACTCACTGAAATCACAAGCGAGTTCACTCGGACAAGCTATCTCAAACGGTAACGATGCAATCGGTCTAATGCAGACGGCTGACGGTGCTTTGAGCGAATACTCGGCTATCCTAGACACTATCAAAACAAAAGCGACGCAAGCTGCGTCAGATACACAAAATACGGCTTCTCGTCAGGCAATCCAAAAAGATATCAGTGCCTTGATGAAAGAGTTGAATACGATTGCAAAAACAACTTCGTTTAACGGACAAAAACTTCTCTCAGGTGCTTTTACAAACAAAGAGTTCCAAATGGGTGCAAATGCAAATGAGTCTGTTAAATTAAATATTGCTTCTGCGGAAACAAACAAAGTAGGACATACTTCTAGAGCTGATCTACAGATTACTAACCCAAACGGGGGAGATGTCGCTCTGAGTGTTACTAGTTCAATCACCGGTGCAACGATACAAATGAAAAGCGTTAATTTGCAGTTCAATAATCAGGCAGCAAACGGGATGGGCGGTTTAGCCGATGAGATAAACAAACACAGTGCCGAAACGGGAATCACTGCAACAGCAATAGTAAAATCTACTACTTCGGGTGCGATTGTAGCCGGTCAAACAGGTGCAGATTTTGCAATCAACGGTGTTAATATCGGTGATATCACTGTAGATAAAAACGATGATAGCGGTTCTTTACTCTCTGCAATCAATGCTAAAACAACACAAACCGGAGTAGTTGCAACTATAGATAGCGGGGTTGTATCACTCACTTCGACTGATGGACGTGCGCTTAAAGTAGAAGGGGTTGATATTTCTAAAGTGATGGGTACTAGTAATGACGCTATGTCAACATTGGGACACATAGGGCTGGTACAGGCTAACGCATCTTCTTTTCAAATCGATAACAAAAGCGTAGGCGCTACAGGATTTGACGTGACGACAAATGCAGATGTTACGACTACGCAAGATTCTATTATAGGCGCAGGTTCTACATTGAAAGCTGCATCTATTTTGGCACAAGGAAGCTCTATCGGAGGAGATACAGCAATAAATGCAGTTGCCAACTATAATATAAATGCAAATGTTGCAGCTGAATCTACTATTGGAAGCGGAGCCGTATTAAATACCGGAACACAGTTGGGTGGTTTATTCGTATCGAATACTGCAAATACTCTGACTCAAGATATGACATTAACGGCAGGCAGTATTTTAAAATCCGGCTCAACCTTATCGGCAGGGACGATAATAACTACACAGTTTACCGATACTAATTCCGATGTGCATAATGTCGGAGATGTTTTAGCAGCTCAAGTCACAACAAATGCTGATTTAACCCTTACAACAGATATGACATTAAAATACGCAGCAGGCGGAGCCACCCAAAATACGGTTCTTGCATCAGGCAGTAGTTATAATACCGGTTCTACGATAGGATTTGATCTGACAACGAACGGAAACACCGTTATCGAAACAGATATGACAATACTTACGGGGAGTTCTACTGCAGCCGGTACTATTTTAAAAGCGGGTAGTATCGTAGGTGCAGATACTACAACCAATGCCGATGCTACTATAACACAAGATATGGATTTAAAAGCAGGCTCTAGTATTAAAGCTGCCAGTATACTAGCAGCAGGGAGTACATTGGGTGGAACCACTGTTACAAACGGTGATGCAGTTGCACAGAGCGATATGAGCCTCAAAGCAGGGAGTATTTTAAAAACAGGTTCTATTCTAAAAGCAGGAACCGTGATTAACCAAGATACCACAGCCGCTCAGACAGGAGTTGTTTTATTAGCCGGAACAGTATTGAAAGGGGACTTAACAACGTTAGCTGACATCACATTAACGAACGATATGACTTTACTCAAAGGGTCTACTCTTATTAGCGGTTCTAGTTTAGCTGCGAATGACGGTAAAACAGGAACATTAGATATGGGAGTTACTACCAACAGTACATTAGCCGATATCGATGTAACAACACTTGAAGGTGCTATGAAAGCTATAGATACGGTAAGTGCGGCTATTACCAATCTTGATTCAATCCGTTCAGATTTAGGTTCTACGCAAAACCAAGTAACATCGACTATCAATAACATATCCGTTACTCAAGTAAATGTAAAAGCAGCTGAGTCAGGTATTCGTGATGTTGACTTTGCGTCTGAGAGTGCAAATTTCGCTAAACTTAACATTCTTTCACAAGCGGGAAGTTATGCTATGAGTCAAGCGAATGCTGTTCAGCAAAACGTGATGCGTCTACTTCAGTAGACGCGCTAAGAGCTTATGCTCTTTTGCGTTTTTTTTGTAGCCACAGTTGATACATCTCAATAAATGTATCTGGATATTCCAATTCAAATATATGCCAGTTTTTTAAACTTTTTGCTTCTTTATCATCAGGAAACATCTCCGAGTATCTCTGATAAACTTTTTTTTCTTTAAAAGTGAAACCTAAAAATACAAGATTTAGCTCAAGTGTAATTTTTTCAATTTCCGGTATAGTAAAACGGTGTTCCTGAACATTAAATATTAGATCTCTTGTCTCGGAAGCTGAATAAAAATCATTATAAGTTATTAATTGACGCATTGGATGAGATGGGTTTAATCTACCGATATCACTCCTACATTTTCGAATATCTTCAAGATTAGCTTTGTACCCTTTTTCTGCGATAAAGGAGATTGTATCTACGACGGATTTTCTTGCCGATTCACTATAAAGCCCGATTTTCATATACCCGTTTTCTTTTAAAATACTTGCTAAAACCGACCAGCCTTTTAGTGGATTATCCATATGATGCAATACACCTACGCTCTCTATTAGATCAAATTTCTTACCTATTATTTCAAGGTTAAGGATATCTCCTTGATAAAAACTTAGATTTTTAATTCCTAATTCATTTGTTTTACGTTGAGCATATGCAATACTACTTTTGCTCAAATCAATACCTATAACATTTGAATTTTCGATCAGTTGCGATATATTAATTGGATGACGACCTGTTCCCGTGCCAGCAATAAGTACATCAATTTTATCTGATATGCTATAGGGTGATTCTAAACTTTTAAGCAAAGGTAATTGAGTCTTTATATGATTATCTATAAATACAGGGAACAGTTTCTTAACACTTACCCATCTAGGGTATGGATTTTCTTCATATTGCCGTGCTACTTTTATACTAGTTTTGTCATTAAGCGGAACTAAGGAAACTATATCCTTAATTAATTTTTTTTCTTCTAAGGGTTCTTCAATTTGAATTTTAAACAACTCTTTATGGATACTTTTTTTCTCTTTTTGTTGAATATAAAAAGGGTTTTGTGCAAAGTTTTCTAAAAATAACGGTTTATAGCATCCATATAAAGCGATATAGAACAATGCTGTTTTATTCTTTTGTTTCAATGTGTTTTGTATTATTTTTTCTAAATCTTGCAGCATATTGATTTCATTATCATTTGTAGCATATACATATTCTGTCCAAAAACATTGGATGGCAAGGGAAGCGATAAAACTTTCATATTTGAGCAGTTTTTTCTTTGTGTAGGAGCTGTTAAGGACTCCGTTTAAAATCTCATTTCTTACCTTTGTTAAAAAATGCTCTAAATATAAATGAGTCATTACAAACTTTCTCAGCGCAAGTTGAAATAGTGAATCATCTAATAGCGAGTAACCGTTAGCATTATCAAAATTAACACCATCGAGTTCAAATTTATCAAATAAAAATCCTAAAGTTGCAGAGAGATAGGTTTTATATTCATTGTTTTTAAATGACAAACAACTTTTTAAAATTTTTTCAGTAGTTTCAAGTTTTAAAAATTGATTCGGGAGTGTTTTTTTTGCAATAATATTAGATAAATTATATTGTAATGCTACATTTTCACTGTTAATGAGTAGTCCCTTTAAATAAGACGATATAGCGTCATCTATCCTATTTTGCTTTTTATACAAAATGCCCAAATTACTATAAGCAAGTTCTATGGACGGGTCTATACTAAGAGCTTTTTGATAAAAATTTATCGCTTCTTGGTTATAATTTAGAGATAGATAAAGGTCGGCTAGTTGCAAATGGGCATCAACATAATCGTTTTTGATATCAAGAATTTTTAAGTAGACAAATTCCGTTTTTACATGATCTTTTTTCTCTCTATACAAAAATCCAAGCTTACATAAGGTATCAAAAACCCTATACTCATGCGATAGGCATTGTAGATACTCTTCTTCGGCAAGCTCTAACTTAGAGTTAAGTAAATTATTATAAGCATTATTGAAGATTATTTCAAGATTTTTTAGCTGTATGTCGTTGTTCATGACCCATCCCATCGGTATTTTTTATAGATTTTTTCTTAGACACATGATGATAAATATAGTTTACGACAATTTTAATTGTCAGTCGTGTTAGCCTGTGAATCTATCATCATCTGCAGGGATGAAAATTGTGAGTTCATCCTACCTCTTTGTTTTGTCTTGTGATAATCATCGGAGAATGATTATTGATAACCGTATCAATCGCAGTAGCGAGATGTTGCCTTGCTTGAGAGAATGTTATGGTTTGCATTTATGTACCCCCCCCTAAAATATGTACAAATTATAGTACATATCGTGTAAATATTCAAATTTATCTTCTCAAGTTTTTTGCCTAATAGGAGCTCTTTAAAAATAGCTACTTCGCTATTTTCTATTGTATGCAAACTGCTATTTTTAGGACTTCTCTTTAGCGAAGGCAGAGCCATCGCTTCCG